>CAZSCK010000155.1:0-1817 GCA_964605385.1 uncultured Thioalkalispiraceae bacterium | reverse complement strand
TCGACACCAGGAACAGTTTCAGTTCCATAAGCTAAAGCGGCAACGGCCTGAGCACCACCCACAGCAAATACAGTATCAACACAGGCAATTTTAGCTGCGGCTAACACCATGTCATTCACTACACCATCGGGTGTTGGAACAACCATCACAATTTCTTCTACGCCTGCAACTTTAGCGGGAATCGCATTCATTAAAACAGAAGAAGGATAAGTTGCTTTACCACCGGGAACATATAAACCAACACGATCAAGCGCGGTAATTTGTTGACCTAATAATGTGCCATCTTCTTCAGTATATGACCATGACTCCATTACTTGATGCTTGTGATAACTACGCACACGTTCTGCGGCGGTTTCTAATGCATCTCTTTGCTCGGCTGGAATATTTTTATATGCTGCATCAAGTTGTTCTTTTGAAAAAGTCAGCTCTTTCATTGAACTGACATTCATACGATCAAATTTATTGGTATATTCAACTAATGCTTCATCACCACGTAAACGAATGTTCTTTAGAATGTCGCGTACAGTTGAATTAACCTGATCGTCAGACACTCCTTCCCATGCCAGCAAGGCTTCCATTTGTTCCTGATAATCAGGTTGTGTGGTTGTTAAGCGTTTAATGTTCATAATATGTATATCTAAGTTTGTGCGAAATTTGTGAGATTGCCGCAGTCACGTTGCTCATTCGCAATGACAAGTATAGATTTATTTGTTTTTTACGGCTTCTGCAATTTGTTCGATTAATTTTGAAACTCTAGCATGTTTCATTTTCATTGATGCTTTATTCACAACTAAGCGGGAACTGATATCTGCAATATGTTCTAACGGTTCTAAACCATTGGCTTTTAAAGTGTTACCAGTATCAACCACATCAATAATAAAATCAGCAAGCCCAACAAGTGGTGCTAATTCCATAGAACCATAAAGTTTAATGACTTCAACCTGTTTACCCTGTTCGGCATAGTAACGACGCGCGCAATTCACAAACTTGGTTGCGATGCGTAAGCGCCCTTCGGGTTCTTTAGCGCCAACGGGGCCTGCGGTCATTAACTTACATTTAGCGATTTCTAAATCCAAAGGTTCATATAAACCTTCACCGCCATGCTCAAGTAAAACATCTTTACCTGCTACACCAATATCTGCTGCACCGTATTGCACATAAGTAGGTACATCGGTCGCACGAATAATAACCAGCTTCACATCATCATGATTGGTATCAAGAATCAGCTTTCGGCTCGTTTCAGGATCATCGATTGGAACAATACCGGCGTGTGCAAGTAACGGCATCGTTTCTTTATAGATACGACCTTTTGATAATGCGATGGTTAAGGTTTCACTCATAATGTCTATCTTCTATTAATCTGGTACACGGCGAATAGTTGCGCCAAGCTGTAATAATTTTTCTTCAATACATTCGTAACCACGATCGATGTGATAAATTCGTTCAACTACCGTGTCACCCTCTGCTACTAAGCCTGCAATAACCAGGCTTGCTGATGCCCGCAAATCAGTTGCCATAACGGGAGCGCTTTTTAACTCTTTAACACCTTTTACAAAAGCTGTATTGCCATTTACTTCAATGTCCGCACCCATGCGTTTTAATTCCTGTACATGCATGAAACGATTTTCAAAAATCGTTTCCGTGATGCTGGAAGAACCTTCTGCTACAGCATTCAATATAGAAAACTGTGCCTGCATATCAGTTGGGAAAGCAGGATAAGGGGCAGTACGTACATCGATCGCTTTAGCGCGTTTACCTTTCATATCCAAAGAGATCCAGTCTTCACCCATTTCGATTTCTGCACCGGCTTCTTCAAG
>CAZSCK010000154.1:0-1881 GCA_964605385.1 uncultured Thioalkalispiraceae bacterium | reverse complement strand
CTTAAAATTGCAGCGACATGTGCGCGAATTGTTGACTCGGTTAAAAATAATACTTTGCCAATTTCTTTATTTGATTTGCCTTCTGCCAGTTGCGTAAGCACTTCAGATTGTCTTGGCGTTAATTTATGTTCAGGCGGTTTTTGTTTTGTTTTTGTGGCCGTTTGGTTTTCGATTACATTGCCAGTATTGATGTCCCTGTTTTGTAATATTGCCGCAGGTACATAAGTGTCACCGGAAATAACCAGTTGTAGCGCGTTCAGCATGATTTTTGCAGGGGAAGATTTTGGAATGTAACCGCGTGCGCCGAGGTGTAAAGCCTGTTCGACAATTTGATGATCTTCCGTGCCGGAAAGTATAACAATGGGCGAAGCGGGCAATTGCTGGTGAACGGCCTTCAATGCTTCAAGGAAACTTATGCCCGGCAGGTCAAGATCCAGCAACACCAGGTCAATGTCATCCGTCTCATCAATAATCTTTTTTGCCGATTCGTAACTGCTTGCTTCAAGGGTAACGACCGGCATCGGCAAACCTTCAAGCACCAGCAAAATGCCATCACGAAACAGTGCGTGGTCATCAATTAGTAATATCTTCATTAGATTCGATTTAGTTTTTTACTCGTGAAACATTATTATAGCAGGGTTTTAAGCCAGAAGGCTTAGGCTTTATGGATAATTGCAGCGGCGTTTTTAGTATCTATACTTCCGTGTGAATAGATCTGTTTTTACGTGTAGTCGGTAAATAGCAGGCAGAAAACTAAAAGGTGATTAATTATGAGTAAAGTTAAGTTGTATTCTGTTTTATTGTTATCAGTATTTCTTGTGGCATGTAGTTTTGGTAGAACTGATGTAAATACTGATGCCGTGAAAAAGGTTAAAAAGATTGCGGTGATAATGTATACCGTGCCTGAGCAAATTATATATGAAGATGATGCGCGCGCTACCGGTAAGAGTAATGGCGCTCAGTTAGCTGAAGACTTCATTGGGAAAAATGGCAAGCAAGCTGCAGATGTAGCGATTCGGGCTTTTACTGAAGCGCTTCAAAAGCAAGGGTTGCCTTTTGAGGTTATGCTGCACTCACAGGTTGTATCAAATGCGAAATTTGCAGCGTTATATAAACCAACCGTTATTGTTCAAAAGAAAGAGGACGATAGTCTTTTAGGGCAGACACTCAGTTTTCTTAGCAGCACTACAGAAAAGCCAAGTTATCTGGGTTCCGCGCCTGCCAAAATGAATGAATATGGTCTTACCATGGGATGGAGAGTGGGTTCGGCTTTAACAGGTAAGCCGGGTGAAAGTGAATACATTAAAAAAGCACTTGAAGTTTTAAAGGTGGATGCGGTTTTAGTGGTTAATGATCCCGGGTTTTCATTTTCATGTGAAGCTTGTTTAGGTTTCGGTGATTCGATGAACGGCGCGGCCTCAACGGCTTCTGCATTTAATGCATCGCTGATCACACGTACTGGTCCGGTTATGAATATACAGGAATGGTTTGCAACCACCGACGATCAAGCCGTAATGGTAATGGGTGTTGTTGATCCAACCGAGCATAAAGCATTATTTAAAGAGCATGGTCGCAGGATGGCAGAAGTGTTTTCGGATGCGCTTAAGGAAAGCATGTTGGCAGCAAAATAATTTTCTGTCCCTAAATTATAACAGTGAAACTGTTGTGCTGGATAATGTCTCAGGCTAAAAGGTTCAAGCTTTTTAGATAATTGTATCGGCATTTCTAGGGAACCTCTGAATAAGTCTGGGTCGAGCAGATTGTGATTAAAACATTCTGACTCAAGGCGTGGAACGCACGTAATAGCAGGGCTATTGCGAAGTTTCACAACGCTGAAGCAGGATATTTTAATTGCAAGATGCCGATTCATGACTTGTTCAT
>CAZSCK010000153.1:0-2142 GCA_964605385.1 uncultured Thioalkalispiraceae bacterium | reverse complement strand
TCAGAGTAAAAACTAAAACACTGTTTGTTTTTTATTTTTCGTGACAGGTTAGGCAAAGTTCTGAGCCTACCATGGACTTGCGAAGTAACTTCGGATAGTTTGTCTTATTGTGAACATCATGGCAGGTGGCGCACTCTATCCAGATAGGACCACTACCGCCTGGTCTAAAGAAAACAACTTCACGTGGGGAGCCAAAGTGGCAATTGCTACAAAAAGCCCCTGATGTAATTAAATCCTGATGTTTCCACTCAACACTAACGGGATGGTCATTAGATAAGTCTATGCCTAAATTCGCGCTTCCGCTGATGTTAGTTGTTCCGACTTTACCGCCAAAACTATCAAGTGCGACCGTGCCATCATGGCAAGACAAGCAAAGTTTTGTCGGCCCACGCGGTTGCTGCGTTTGCACATCCATTGTTGGGCTAGAGTAAGAGGTATATGAGGCAACAGATAATTGATGGTTCCACAGAGGGGCATCCGTTACACTCGTTTCGGAGTTGTGGGGTGTATGACAGGCAATACATATTTCGCCTCCTGTCCAACCGGAACTGGAGAAATCGTGTGAGCTACCAACAATTCCAGCCATTGCAATCATGGGAGAAATCAAGACGAATAAACTGACAATACAGTAACACAAACCCATTGTTTTCATTCTATGAGCTCCTTTTGTATGGGTTTTAGAACTTAAGCATCCTCTACACGTATTATTATAAATGCAGCATATACAATAGGTGAGTTCATTAATAAGTGTATTGATCTATGTCAAAGAGGTGTATTTAATCAAAAATATGGTGTCAGAGACTGAGGGATCCCCACAAAATTACGCATAACACTGCGCTTCACTTTGATGTTGAAGCGAAGCCAGTGCGTTCTTAAAATCCATCAGTCTCATCTCAATTGCTTGTTTATTTAAAACACAACGTCCTAAGTAAAAAGTTGAGAGGACATTACGTTTTTTAATCGAGTTGGCTTGGTATTGCCGGTGTATATTTTTTAATTCAGTCACTTTACCCGTTAACCAAACTGCAAAAGTTGCGAGTACACCAACAAGCAATAAATTTTCATGTCGAACTTTTGTACTGACGCGAGCTTCATCTAAACTAAAGCCCCAGCGACTGTTTTTGATATCTCGAAAACTTTCTTCGATTTGCATACGGGTTTTATATAAATTAATAACTCGTTTTGTTATTGCTTCTCCACCTTCTAGTGAAGTCACTATAAACCAAGGTGTACGCTGCCGCGTTGCGACTTTTTCACTGTAGGACATAGCACTTCTTTGCCCATAAACATTTTTCTTCACTCTTCCTTGTTTCTTTTTTTTCATTAAATAAGCATGGCAAGGTGTGGGATTGCACTTCACTAAATCAATAAAACCAAAATAACGTGCGCGTATTGTCGCTGTTTCAAAGGCATGCTCAATGCGACACCAATCTTGTTCGCCTTGTGGGCTTATCATCGTATGCCCGCCGACACGCCCGACAAAGTCCCAGCCTAAAGCTATGACAGCATTAAACCAAGGCGTACGATAACCTGCATCTGTGATAATGATGGGATGGCAGTTATCCGGTAACATTAATTTAAGCCGTTGTAGAAAACGCATTTCGACTTGGACATTCGCTTGTTTCTTTTGTGGATGCACTTCATCGTAAATCGTTAAGGCTCGGCCGCCAACAGGTATCGATGCTCGCAATAAATGATAATCACGGTTGGCACTTAAATCTGACCAGTCAACGAGTATCACCGGTTGTTTATGCCGACCAATAATCCATTTTGCCATGCTTCGATAAAGTAACCCACGTTCTTGATTTAAGGCGAAATTACCCATTAAGCGATCTGCACGTTTGATATTGTGTTTTTCATACACGGTATTTTTTACTGCGCGACCGAGTCCTGTGACGCTAAGCTTTTTACCTTGTATACATGCTTCGACCATAATCATTAATGTTTTTAACCGTTTTTTATGTATTTCTTGACACATCTTCTTTAAATGGGTATTTATTATATGGGTAGCGTGCATTGTGTGATTTCCTTATACTAAATTCGACACTTAATATAAGATCAAAAAACACCTTGCATGTCTACCCATTTGTTTTTATGCCTAAACCATTGTTTTTGATCACTATTTTGTGGGGATACCTCAGG
>CAZSCK010000152.1:0-2299 GCA_964605385.1 uncultured Thioalkalispiraceae bacterium | reverse complement strand
TTAGGATATTGGCATCACTAATTAAAAGTTGCACTCATTGCTCCCAGCTTTCGTTCCTTGTGAAAACTTGATAGCGACATCCCCATTAACTCAGACGCTTTTGATTCACCAATATAATCTTCGCCCAAGGCACGGTACACCAATTGTTTAAACAAATAAGTGTCCTCTTTTGGATAAGGCTCTGCTGGCTCTTTAGTCCGCCAACCCTGTTTGTTAAAGCGTATGAAATATTGTTTCTGCACATTTTCACTAAGCACACCACATTGACCCAATCGCATAAGAATAGCCATCATACTAATACCAAATTCATGTTTAAGCAGGTATAGCTCTTGCCCTTCAATGGCGTGTCGATTTAGCCCTAAATGTTGAAAAACCGCTTGCTTTGGAAACAAAAATGCCCCCGCAAAATGGTTGCAGGCTTTCTCTTCGTCCATATCCTCGATCAAACGACCATGTAGTACAAGATGTCCAAGTTCATGTGCTAAAGTAAAGCGCTGGCGGTCGCCTGGTTGATGGGTTGAAATAACGATTACAGGTGTACGGTCAATATTACCAGCCAGACCGTCAAATTTTTTCTTGGCTTCAACCGAAGAACAGATAATCATCACCCCTTTTGACTCCAAGGTATCGACCATATCCGGGATAGGATTAAATCCAAGCGCCCACTCTGTACGCATTAAATCAGCTGTCGCTTCAATATCATCCGCTGTTGAAACATGAGATGGCAAACTTTTAGGTAAACTAAACTGAGGAACTGGTTTTACAGAGTCGGGGTATAAATCAAGCAACTCCGTCCACAACTCAGCCTGATTCATTACATCGCCATTAATTTGGTCTAATAACTTCTGTTGTGTATTTGCCTTCTTGCGATATTCAACCCCTTTCAGGTCAATTTTAATTGGGCGAAAAAAATACTCTGAACGAACATTCAGCGCTTGAGCCAACTTTATCAAATTCGTTGAAGATGGCATATTTTCACCATGCTCATACTTCTTAATGGCATTAGCAGACACACCGATTTCTGAGGCAAGCGCACTCATTGACAACCCTGCGGCTTTACGGGCACGGTTCAGGCGTACAGCAAACATAGAAATCTCCACATCAGGCAACTTTTCAGGTTTATAAAAATAATAAATATGTTTAAAATATAAACCTTACATTGCTTTTTGTCGATGTTTTTATGTAAAAATAACAGTTAAAGAAGGCTGAGAATCTTGTGCTCACTCTCAGTTATTGCCTCGTTCAACTGCTTCAAGCGAGTTAATTCAGCGGCATAATCAACACCGATTGTGATTTCTGTTTTAACAAAATAATCACCCTGCAATCTGGCAAGGAGGTCTGCAGCTTTGAGTCGAGTATTAATATTAGGCTGTTGCTCTATCATCTCATCGGGGAAATCAGGATGTAGAATTTCAAATGAGGTTTCACCACGCATAATTTCAGTAAGTAACTCAGCGCGTTCTTTGAAACCTGCGATTGGTTTATCCATAATTATAATCTCTTGATGCATGAGTAATATTTAATCATTAACACCAGCTTCGTATGCTACTTAAATTAGGAGTAGCGTCAATACATTCTGTTGTTCTCGCTCATCCTAACGATCACACATTGTGTTAGACAATACTGTGAATAATCGCACATTTCTATGATTCATCCTTATATCAACTGCTAAATGAACCTATACTCTTAATAAGAGGCAAAGACAATGTGTGTTTTTCAAAGCGGCATTTTAACCTGTCTTAACAACAGGAGAGAAAAAACATGAAGATCAATGCTTCATCTGCACAACACTTTTTTATAATAACACCAGTGAAATTCAGTCTATGAAAACAAAAATCCACGTAGTATTTCCCATACTTACAGTGCTTTCTTTTTTTTATCAGAGTGCTTATGCTCAATCTCTAACTACTGCACAGATTAAGCAAATTGAAGAAATTGCTCAAACCATTGCATCTCAGTACAATGCAATGTCCGATGCTCTTTTAGACCAAATGACTGTTTCCACTCATGCCATTGCAATTAGAAGAAACGTTCGAATCGAGTATGTATTGCGAGTAAAAAAAGGGCTGTCAATTGTAGAACAAAGAGAGTTTTCAGACGATACACGTCGAGCGGTATTGCCACCAGCCTGTCAACAAAATGCAAACAACCCTGCCTTTGATCGCGGTCTGTACTATACGTTTGTATACTTAAACACTTATGGCGAAAAACTTGTTGAATTTAACGTCGATAAGGTGACATGCAAACTTTAAAATTACCATCAATAAATCCCTGAAAAGAATATATAGAATAAACAAAA
>CAZSCK010000151.1:0-2301 GCA_964605385.1 uncultured Thioalkalispiraceae bacterium | reverse complement strand
ATAGTTAATAGTTAATAGTTAATAGTTAATAGTTAATAGTTAATAGTTAATAGTGCGGCTGGGACTAGTTGTTTTTTTGTTTTTAACTGTTCACCATTCACTGTTAGTTATTCACTTTATTTTCAAGCGGAGCGAAAAAAATAATGTTGTGGTTAAGTGAGATATTGATTCAGAATCCAGAAATGAAGGATTTTGAAGAGTTAAAAGAAGAAATTAAAAAGCGCGCAGCAGCGGGTGAGCTGTTTTTTCGCATGGATGTAAAGCCGCAGTTTAATGACACGCCGGCAGATTGGGAAGAAAAGCTGGAAGCGACATTTACATCAAAGTGGTAAGCATTCATGTTCTGGCAAGAAGACGATAAAAAAGATCAAATCAGTACCTCGGAGAAAATGGTTGACCTGCATTACAAGATTGAATGTAAGCAGATTCCAACCTGCCATGCCTGGGAATTGTCGCAGGCTTTATACCAGGCGTTGCCCTGGATAAAGAATGAAACCGAGGTTGGCATCCATCAGATACACGGCGCGGCTTCCGGCAATGGCTGGGAACGTCCACCGGACGGTGAGCTGATTCATCTCTCCAAGCGCACGCGTATGCAGTTGCGGGTGCCTGCTGCGCGCATCGATGATGCCAACGAGCTGGTAGGGAAAACACTGGACGTTGCCGGGCAATCGCTCATTGTCGGCAAGATGACGAGCAAAGCAATCGATCCGTTTTCGACTATTTTTTCACGCTATATAGTGGTGACGCCGGGGATGAGTGAAGATGATTTTTTACAGTGGGTGGTCGAGGAATTGACGGCGCGAGATATTCAGGCAAGAAAATTACTGTGCGGCATGGGGCACGAAATCGAAGCCAATGGCGAGAAGATCGAAACCCGAAGTTTGATGATCGCAGATCTCGATGTAACGGCTTCAGTGGCGCTACAGGAAGCAGGAATTGGTCCACATCGACACCTGGGTTGCGGTATTTTTATTGCACACAAGGGAATCAAAGCGGTTGGTGAAACAGAGGATAAGTCACATTTTTCAGGAAGTTAAGCTGACTATTTAAAGTTAAAGCTTTATTTGTATATCCGCTTTAACATATTAGTCTACCTCCTTTGTAATACTGGAAAAATTTAATTGATTCGGCTATTATTCGCGCCACTTTTTTACAATATTCAACAATCTTAAAGGTGAGAATTATGGCAGCACTTGACTCAGTTGATAGAAGCGCAAACGGCTATCTTGAAAACCCAAACGACTGGAATGAAGAAATCGCAGCAGAACTTTTTGCTGAAGAAAATATTGATCCTACTGAAGAGCACTGGGATACAGTAAGATACGTTCGCCAGGAAGCACTGGACGGTAATGAACCGAATGAACGTAGCATTATGAAAGCTATGGGTAAAAAATGGGGGCGTAAAGTTTCTTCGAAAGAAATGTACGAAATGTTTCCTGAAATGCCATCAAAGCAAGGCCTGAAAATCGGCGGTTGTGCACAAAGCACGCGCAAAGGCGGTTACTAAAACTGGCAGGCTTGTACTAGAACGGTCGGTCTTCCCATTTATAGATATATGGGTAAGCAATGACGCAAGCTAAAATTCCGTTCATAGCAACATTAAGAATTTACAGGGGCATTTTATGCCCTGATATCACACAGCAAAGGTGAGAAACATGAGTACTAAGCAAGATTTAATTAAAGAAATGCTGGAAATGCAAAAAAAGTTTTCTGCATACGAAAAAGCAAACGGCGTTGATCCACAGGAATACTTCACACCAGAAGCCGGTTCAGAATTTGACGGTTACCGTGCAAAATATCAGGAACTGGCAAACAAAGTAGTTGATATGGCTCACGAAGAAGCTGGTTCAGAACGCTAGAATCACGTTTGTCTTTATTGTAAAAAAGCCGCGCTCGTCGCGGCTTTTTTTGTGCCTGCTATTGAGCCTTGGCATATATCGAAAAAAATATTGCCCACAGATATGAATGTAAATGAACGCAAATAAAAAACAGAAAAACACAGTCCGCGAAACACGCAAAGAACGCGAAAAAAGCTTTTTTTAATGCTTTGCATGTTTCGCATTATTCGCGGACTAAGTTTTTAATCTTTTTATTTGCGTTCATTTGCATACATCTGTGGACATAAAGCTTTTACTTAATTTGTCTGCTACTGGCAGAACACTGTTGTTCGATAGTTGTAAAACGTTAATGTAAGCCGTTTTAGTCGGCTTATTGCATAATTTACACGCATGAATTAAAAGGGGAAATTCGTTGACTCCAATCGAAAGCAGTATATAATCGACTCTGATTGAAAGTACG
>CAZSCK010000150.1:0-2444 GCA_964605385.1 uncultured Thioalkalispiraceae bacterium | reverse complement strand
TTTAAGTGTTTCCTCGCAATGACAGGTAACTCTAAATTTCGTGGGGATCCCTCAGTGGCTGACCCCATTCTGAAGTTATCTCAAGATGTATATTGTCAGTGATCCTGCGGTAATCAGCGGAGGATATACCATTTACTCTCATGATCTTTATTCGGGAGGATGGATAACCTACTCGTTACCGAGTTATTAAAATCACAGCTCTAATATATATTCCTGCAAGCCACTGGATAACAACATCGAACGTTTCACCTTAAAAGGATGCAACAGTGTTTGTAGCGCTTCCTGGAAATATCGAGGACTCTTTACAGTGTCATCGCTACTGTTTTTCAACCAGATCTTTCCCTCTGGCATAATAGAATAAGCCCCTGGTGAAGCAGGCATTTGATGCCTGGTATGAACATAAAAATGCAGTTTTACATTCTCATGCATATGTTGTGATAAATATTCTATCAGCCCCATCATTACTTGCTTATCCAGGTAGTTGGGCAGATCCCAGAGAAATATAACGTTTAAAAATGCTCTTTGTTTTTTATAAAATCCAAGTGTTCTGGCTAAGGCACGCTGCAACCTGTTTGCTGTGTCATACCTGTCTGAAGTCAGACCACACAATTCCTGGATCCCCCCGGGTAAATATAACTTGCAAGAAAAACTGGAAAAAGCATCAATGAGTTCTTTGTTTGCAGGTAGTATATCAAGAATTTCGTGATGCTCTTCTTTAGACAAATCGTTCAACAAATCAAACAGGATTGGGCTACTAATGGCATAGCCGGTTTCCTGACTGACCTGCTGATCAATATTTGTTAAAGGGATGTAGCTATAAGGTGAATGCATAGTATTGCTTAAATAAGTTGCAACTTACGGCGCCACTTTCAAGCCTACGTTTTCCTTATTTTGTGTAATATTTGTCGGACTTTTATTGCTAGCAGTCTGTGCCTGGAGTGGCTCCATTTCGATACTGCCTTTAAACATAGCACCGTCCTCAAGAGTTACCCGCGGTGCGATAATGTTGCCATAGACATTTCCCGTTTCACGAATGATAACTTTTTCAGCACCATTCATGTCACCAGTAAGATCACCTTCAACAATAATCTGGTTTGCCTCAATATTAGCTTTAACCTTTGCGCTTTTGCTTATTATAACTTTATGACCTTTTAGATTAATCGTGCCTTCCACATGTCCCTGGATAATTAGATCTTCATCACCCGTCACATCACCCTTTATGCGAATTGATGCACCGATAGCCATTGCATTATTTTGCACTAAACCTGCATTGGTTTTCTTTTCTTCAATTTCAGGTTTTTCCTGTTCTTTATATGTCTTGATTTTGCTTGAGACATTGTCCTTGAATTGCTTCATATCAATCATTTGATTCTCCAATAAATTGAGCATTTTAAAGAGTGCATTAAATAACCTGCTTTTATTCAAGTTTATGCGTGAAATGATTATGGAGGGAGATTCATATAAATAGTAATAACTGGGTCACAACTTACAAAACGAAGTCTGAGCTTCCCACAACAAAATGAAAGGTTTAAACACCCGCAATAAATGTGGTCAGTTTCTAATATTAGAGATTTGTGACCCCATTGAACTCAATGGGTTTTTACTCTGAACTTGATTACTTATGATGGCTATCACTATGGAAGGGACTTACACTTTAATTCAAATATAATATTTCATTAACTAAAAAACTGTCGGAATTTTCATTTTTAAATTGAAGCGCTATAGTATTTTCATCTAAGCCAAGCGGGTTTTTACCAATAGTAATTTTTTTAGCTGTAATTTTTTCACCATTCAGCTCAATAGTTATCTGGTTATCTTTACACAACCAATGCCCTTTCATCATAGAAGTTTTTCGATTCTCATAACTCCCTGGCTGCCAACTTTCATATTGTAGACTGAATGTGTTATTACCCAAAATTGTTAGCGTTGTATTATTCTCGCTACCACCAGCACTACTGTAATTTCCTTTAGTAACATTACACTGACTACAAGCAACAATTGGAGTTACAAATAACAGTACTAAAATAAAATTCCTGATTATTCTAAACATTATTAATATCTCTTAATTGCAAGTTTAGATAACTTTAAAGAATGTTTATCCCCAAGACCATTTCCTGCACCAATCTGAAAATGCCAATGATCTTTTTTTGTACCTCGAAAATCTTCATATACCCCATGTGTAAACCCTGCATCTCTTGCAGCTACTAATGCCTCATCATGCGATAGTTTGTTAAATTTTATACCTGCCACATCAATAGCTTTATTGATTCCATGAAAACTACCAGTACTATGACCAGCGGCCTCATTTCCACCAGAAATAATCACTGTTTTTAAGTTACATCCATCTACAAATTTCACTAGCGCAGCCAGTGTAGCGTCAGTTGGAAGAATAGTTTTAGTACCATTCATTTGAAGAGTATTACCTTTTAGCGTCTTATAAGCAG
>CAZSCK010000149.1:0-2554 GCA_964605385.1 uncultured Thioalkalispiraceae bacterium | reverse complement strand
CGTGGCGTTGTTGCTGCAATGGCTGCTGGTTATGCTAAAGCTAAGGGAGAATATATTGCACGAATGGATGCGGATGATATCTCTTTACCCCATCGACTGTCTGAGCAATTTAATTATTTGCAAAACCATCCTGAAATAGGTGTTGCCGGTGGACAAATTAAAATAGTCAGTGAATTTAATCTCGCTGAAGGTTTTGTTCTTTACGAAAAATGGTTAAACCAATTAACTTCAGCAGAAGATATTGAACGAGAACTTTTTATTGAAAGCCCAATCCCTAATCCAACAGCATTTTTTAGACGTGAAAGTTATGAATTATTAAATGGTTATCAGGATAGTGAATGGGCTGAAGATTATGATATGTGGTTACGGGCGCATGCTTTGGGTATTAAAATGGGTAAACCACATGGCGTATTATTACACTGGCGTGAGCATGAACACCGTTTAACGCACAATGATAGCCGTTATGATAATAAATTGTTTATGAAAGCCAAGGCGCATTATTTATCACGCAGTCATTACTTGAAAGGACGAAAAGCGATAATATGGGGAACTGGACCAATTGGTGTATATCTTTACGATATCCTGGTTGAGCAGAAAATTGAGGTTGAAGCCTTTATTGATGTTAATCCTCGCAGGATTGGTGGTCTCAAACGGGGTTTGCCTGTTTTACATTTTAGTGAAATAAATCAGTATACTCAGGACAACAAAGCATTAATTATTGGGGCGGTTGGGGCACGTGGTGCACGTGCAGAAATACGACAAGCCTTACTTAATATGGGAAAAGAAGAGGGAAGCGATTTTCTTTTTGCTGCTTAACTAAAACAAATGATACATCTTAATTAATAAGAAGAATAAAATGGAAAATAATCATTATAAAGAAATTGCCAATGAGCTTATTAAAACGGGCGATTATAAAGTTATTAAACGTTTCGAATCTGTTGAGTTTTATAATGAAGGCTCGAATGATGATCTTAAAATTGGCATTTATCTCGATACAGAAACAACCGGCATGGATGCAGATGATGATGAAGTTATCGAACTTGCATTAGTTCCTTTTGAGTTTGATAAAGCAGGAAATATCTACCGTATTTTACCTGCTTATAATGCTTTTCAGGATCCCGGTTTACCGATTCCGGAAATTATTACACAAATAACAGGCATTACTAATGAGATGGTGAAAGGCCAGTCAATTGATCTGGCTCAAGTTTCAAAAATGTTATCTGAAGCGGTTATTGTTATTGCCCACAATGCACGTTTCGATCGTCCTTTTGTTGAAAATTTACTCGATGATTTTAAAGATATTGCATGGGCTTGTTCTATTGCAGACATTGAATGGAATAAAGAAGGCTTTGAAGGCGTTAAACTGGAATTTCTTGCTTACAAATTTGGCTTTTTCTATGAAGGCCATCGTGCCACTATTGATTGTCAGGCAGGTATTGAAATTCTAAGTCGTAAATTTCCTAAAAGTGGAGAACAAGTTTTAGGTCAGTTATTAAAAAGTGCTCGACGTACTGATATACGTTTATGGGCAGAAGGTGCCCCTTTTGATCGCAAGGATGTTTTAAAGAAAAGAGGTTATCGCTGGTCTCCGGGTGAGAATGGTAAGCGAAAAGCCTGGTACAAAGATCTATCAGAAGCTGAACTTGAAGAGGAAATGAAGTATCTCAATGATAGTATTTATCCACGAGCTGTTGGGGTATTACCAACCGATAAATTTAATGCCAAAATTCGTTATTCCAGAAGGCTTTAAATTTTAACTTAAAGTGAGGGTGAAAAAATGAAATGTAATATGGGTAAAACAGATCGAATCATCAGAGGTATTGCGGGTATTGGCATAATTGGTGCTGGTGTTTATTTTCAGGACTGGTGGGGTGCTATCGGTGTTATCCCACTTGGCACAGCAATTACAGGTTTGTGTCCGGCTTATATACCTTTTGGTATTTCGAGTTGTAAAACAGATTAAAAGCAGGTATTTACTGGCTGAACTTACTTTTTGTAATGTTGGTGCTTCAATATTTTTAGTTAAAGCGATGGCGACAGCTGCCGATATACAGTTTATTAAAGCAACTATATGTAACGAGCTATTGGAATAATGACAAAAATCTTATTAGTTGAAGATAATGAAGATAACCGTGATATGTTATCACGCAGGTTAGAACGAAAAGGCTTTGTTGTTACGCTTGCTATTGATGGTTTGGATGGCATTAATAAAGCAAAAGAAAATATGCCTGATTTGATTTTAATGGATATGAGTTTACCGATTATGGATGGTTGGCAAGCAACAAAAACATTAAAGAGTGAGCCTGAAACAAAAAACATTCCGGTTATTGCGCTAACGGCTCATGCAATGTCGAGTGATAGAGACAAAGCAATTGAAGCAGGCTGCGATGATTACGACACTAAACCGGTAGACTTTAAACGTTTGCTGGCTAAAATCGAAAAGTTAACCTCATAATGGTAATTTATTTCGGGATATGAAACCACCTTTTAGGTGGTTTTTTTATGTATTGAAAATGGTGCCCCCGAGACGATTCGAACGTCTGACCTGTCCCTT
>CAZSCK010000148.1:0-2600 GCA_964605385.1 uncultured Thioalkalispiraceae bacterium | reverse complement strand
CTGACCTAATTAATTAAACAATCATCACATTTAAGATAATCTTCGATATTTGTGGAGACTTAAAACCTAAATTACCCTTATATATCATCTTTTTAATTAATCAATGTCTAGGTTTATTTAAAATAAGTTATACTCACATGAGGTTTGTTGAATATTAGTTAGGTGAATGTATGACTGAACATTTTGATGCACTTGAAGAGCTTAATAAACATATCCCATTGCGTGACAAACTCATTGCAACCCACAAATCTGTCAGTGAAATATTTCCCTTTGTTGTTCGTATTGCTATTGCCATTTATGATTCTGAGACAAGTGTACTTAAAACATACTTACATAGTAGTGGCGATGATAATCCTCTTGAGCATTTCCAGGCCTATCTGGACGACGCTCCTTCTTTGAAAGCTATTCTAAAACAAGGTTTACCTCGTGTTGTTAATAACCTGCTTACGTTTGATGATGGGCAACATGAATGTACTAAAAGAATTGGACGCCAGGGATATGCTGCCAGTTATACGCTGCCACTGTTCAATAATGGTGTGTTTTTTGGTTTTATCTTTTTTAACTCTGATAAAAAAGATGTATTTGATGAAAAAGTCTTACGCCAGATAGATATCTATGCCCATATGATTTCCTTAATGGTTATTAATGAATTAGCGTCGATCCATACTTTAACCGCCGTTGTGAAAACAACCGGAAGTATTACTCATGTTCGTGATCCGGAAACAGGTAGTCATCTTGACCGTATGTCTCGCTACAGTCGCTTAATTGCAACCGAATTGGCAGATAAATATCACTTAGATGATGAATACATTGAGCATATATTTATGTTTTCTCCATTACATGATATCGGGAAAATAGGTATACCTGACAATATCCTATTCAAAGCTGACAAACTGGATAAAAATGAATATGACATCATGAAAACCCATGCGCACAAAGGCCGCGAGATGATTGACGAGTTTCTGCAAAACTTTGGTCTTGAGAATATCGAACATATGGATATGTTACGTAATATCGCTGAATTTCATCATGAAGCCGTTAATGGAAATGGTTATCCTTCAGGAATGAAAGGTGATCAAATACCTATTGAAGCTCGCATCATTGCAGTAGCAGACGTATTCGATGCATTAACCAGTAAACGCCCATATAAAGAGGCATGGGAAAACAAAAAAGCCATCCAATCACTTTTAGAACTCGCGGGTGAAACTCTTGATCAGGATTGTGTAAATGCATTAATCACCAATATTGATCAAATTGAAGAAATCCAAAAACAGTTTAATCAGAATACATATGGATAATTAAAAACTCTTAAGTGTTGGTGATCTTTGCCAGGCAGGTAAATTCGAAGTAGTGGTTAAACAGGTACTGAGTAAACCTGCGTTGTTTGAAGATGTTGTAAAAATAATTAAAGGGGTCGGAGTGATTTAATTTTAATCACTCCGACCCCTTTAACCACAGAACTCTAATTTAGATAACATATTGTTTTATGAGGTGCACATGCTTAAGAAAATTAACATCTTGATTATTGGACTATTTCTTTCTTTCTCTTGCCTTGCTGATTCACCGCAAAGTAAACATGTCGAAAAAACTACCGGTATTACAACCTGGGAGATTAATACTCAGGGTGTTAATTTTTCTTTAACTCAAATATTGCCAGAACAAGCTAAAGCTTTTTATGTAAATAGAGGGTTTACAGTGGCGCAAACGGAATCGTTTGCGGCATCTTGTGTTTATATGACCGTTATGCGAAATGATAATGCACCGGGAACAATACATTTTATTAAAAGTAACTGGACTGTTCTTGCTAATAAAAAGCCACATCCATTGATATCTGTTGATGCCTGGTTGAAAAAATTGAAAAAACAAAAAGTAAATAATTCAGCTTTATTGGCTTTTCGCTGGGCGCAGTTTCCTCCAGAACAGGAATTTGAGATTGGTGGAGACTGGAACCAGGGAATGTTATCAATTGGATTACCCGCTGAGAGTTTATTTGATTTGATAGCCCGTTGGGATATTAATGGCAAAGAATATAAAACAACATTGCGAGGAATTAAATGTGCTAAATAAAAAATACATTCAAACGTTATTACTCACGTTAATTTCGAGCATAATTTTATTTGCATCAGGTATGAGTCATGCGGCAGGCCCCCCACCACTAACGCATAACCTTACTATGATAAAAAAACCGAAACTTGCTCCAGCCCTTCAGTTGAAAAACATGGATGATGAGCTAGTTAATATTAAAGATCTAAAGGGTAAGGTCGTTGTTGTAAATTTTTGGGCAACATGGTGTCCACCTTGTCGTCGTGAAATGAGTTCACTGGAAAGGTTGCATCTGGCAACCCAGGATAAAAATGTTGTGGTTTTAGCGGTTAATGTTGGTGAAGATATTGATACGGTTTTTCCTTTTATGGGTATGATCGACCCTGCACCTAGTTTCCCAATATTATTTGATACCAATGGTACGGTAATGACTAAATGGAAGGTGAGAGGTTTACCAACCACCTATATTGTTAGTCCCGAAGGGAAGATTGTATACCGTGCTATAGGTGGTCGAGAGTTTGATCATCCAAGTATCGAGAAAGCAGTTATCAGTTTGA
>CAZSCK010000147.1:0-2707 GCA_964605385.1 uncultured Thioalkalispiraceae bacterium | reverse complement strand
CACCTGTGCCTGCTGTTGGGTCATAGATGGTTCGAATAATACCTTCACCTGTTAAAACATTATCATCTTCTAAAAACACGAGTGATGTAGTGAGGCGCACAATATCACGAGGGGTAAAATGTTCACCTGCTGTTTCATTTGAACCTTCAGCAAAACGACGAATGAGTTCTTCAAATACCAAACCCATTTCATGGTTAGAAATAGCATTGGGGCTTAAGTCTGTCGTTCTGACTTTTTGAACAACTTTATATAACAGATTGGCGTCGTTAAGCTGACCAATAAACTCTGAAAAATTGAAATATTCAAATATTTCACGAGCATCTTTTGAAAAATCTTGGATATAAGATTCAAGGTTATCTTTAATACCTGATTCACCGAGTTTAGAGAGATCCATTTTTGAAGTGTTATAAAATGATAAGCGATCTGCGACACGCGCTCCTGTAACACGAATTAGCAATTTTTCCTCTGCTTCTTCTGGTAATTTCATTTTCTGGACTTTTTTGTATTCCGCCAGAACCTTTTCCTTACTCTTTTCCAGTACACCTTCAAGACGCCGTAATAAAGTAAACGGTAAAATGATTCTGCCATATTGGCTTTGTTTGAAATCACCGCGTAATAAATCGGCGATAGACCAGCAGTAAGCAGCCAGGTTGTTTGTGTTTTGGGACATTAATTATTTTTCCAATATGGTTAAAAACCGGCCAACATTGACCATTATTTAACCAGTAAATTATTCACTTTAAGGAGGAGATAAAGTTTATTATTGTTCATCTAATGTACTGTAATGCCCTATATAATCCAAGCTTATATACTACTCAACCTACACAAAATATGAGCCAACCATGTAATTTAAAAGTCTGTTTTAATGAATTGCATCATTATATGGTGCTTGACCCTTCGTGTTTTCTAACTACTGGGACTTCATCACTGTTTATGAGTCGTTTTTAGTGGGGTTTGTTGGTATGATTTGGGTAGTTAAATGGAATTTACAAAGAAAAACGGAAAACACTCAAATGATAAATAAAACCTCCGCACTACCTATTTTCTTTTTAATTTCTATATTTTTAGCCTCATGTGATTCCAATATTACCCACTCGCCTACAGAACAAGCACTGCAAATTCGTTTGTCCATTAATAATAACAATGTAAAAAAATTACGCGCTTTATCATCTCTCCCCTTGATAGTTCGTGAGCAGGAATGGGAAAGTGCTAATGACGGTTCTGGTTTTATTTTAGGCGCTACGAAACAATCATCAATATCTACTGATGAAGCATTTAATAAAAAAATAATGCCCTTCTTAAAATCACTCCAAATTAAAGGTGAGCAAGCGATAACAGATATCACTTTAAATATGTTTACCACGGAGTTAGGTAAACAAGTTAATAACTGGGCTGATTTGAAACTCATCCTTTTCAAACGCGGTGAAGGTGACGTTGAACACATTGTATTAATGGGGCTAAGTAAGAAAACGAATAAGCTAAAAGCTATTTATATTAATTAACAAACAGTATAAGGAGATAACTGTGGCACTAGCACAAGTTCAAGTAAAGCCGGCGGCTTTCGTACCAACAGGGAAAACGTTTGATCAACGTTTAAAAGCTTTTTTAAGTGATGCTACAATTAATTACGGCATCACCATTTCTAAAGACAACGGTAGAACCGTTGCATGGCAGCAAAAACATCACGTTGCTCATATGTTTATTTATAACGCTTATAAAAGTACTAAACCCGTAAAAGTTGATGCGGGTAAAAGAACAATTTCATGGGCTCATTTTTCCAGCGCTAAAACAATGTGGAGTACTATAATTTTTAGTGACTTTTTACGAACCAAAACCAATGGTGTCCCCATGAAACAGGGAACTGCATGGAAGAAAGGTTTTGAGCCTGATCGTACTGCTACTGAAAAACATGTTAAATCATTATTGGTTTCTGCCGGAATTGGTAATGCTGGTAAAGCGATGGTGTCTTCAGGATTAAAGCCTTGTGGTGAACCTTGTAAATGTGGAACTGGTCGTTCAAAACACTTAGATGGTGTCGCAGCTGATCTTAATAGCGGACATTTAGCCAGCTTAACAACAAAGCTAACTGCTAAAAAAGCTGGTTCATTGGATGACTACTTAAAGAAATTTGGTTTGCATCGACCTTTACTTAACCACCCTTCTAGCCCTGAAAAATGGCACGTTGAAGCCTTGCCGTAAATATTTGCCTATTGAAATTATTCATAAGCAGTCATTTAAATGATTAAAATATATTATAAAATTATAAGTTTTATCATGATATGTCTGGGTTTAGTCTCCGCACTTGCTCATGCAATAGACAACCCCGGCGCACCAGTTCTTATGGGTGAATTTAATGAACATGAGAAGATTTATTTAAAAGCTATAGAAAACCCAGCCAATGGAACACGGGATACTATTCGCGCTTATTATGAATACAAGATATTTTTAGATAAGGAACTAAATAAAGCCTATAGTCTATTAAAATCAAAACTACCTCCTGAACGTCAGAAAGAATTAAAAATTTCACAACGCAATTGGATTAAGTTTCGTGATGCTGAGTTTAAACTAATAAATAACAACTGGAACCGTTCAGGTTTTGGTTCTTCTTTCGCCATTTCGCGGGGAGATTACAGTAGTACTATTATCAAAAACCGACTAATGCAATTATTTCATTATGCTTCGAATTATCTTTAATAGTCTGTAATGA
>CAZSCK010000146.1:0-2774 GCA_964605385.1 uncultured Thioalkalispiraceae bacterium | reverse complement strand
TCTTTTGATGTAATCAGCTATGCTGCTGGTTTAACAAAGTTAACTTTAGGACGTTTTATAATCGCAACGTTAACGGGGATAATTCCGGTAAGTTTTTTCCTTGCTCATCTTGGTAGTGAGGTAAGAAAAGCCGAGATGGAAAGAATAGTTACAGCAATATTTCTTTTAAGTTTATTGATTTTTGTACTATTAATAATGAGTAAGTTAATGAAGGATTTTAATAAAGGTCGTTAAGTAATGAAAATAAAATTACTCGGGGCAGTTTTAGTAAGTTCAGTTTTACTGCTTTCATGTTCTGATGAAGCTAAAGAGACAGTTGTTGCAACAGAAAAAAAACAGATAATAAATCGGAATGTTAATCCCGTGCAGTTTTCTCAAGGGCAAAAACTTTATCAGGCGAATTGTGCTCAGTGTCATGGTAAATATGCGCAAGGTGCTAAAGATTGGCGACAACCAGATGAAAACGGTCAAAATCCAGCCCCACCTTTAAATGGAACAGGACACACATGGCATCATTCCAGTAAAGCATTAACCAATGTTATTAAAAATGGCACGGCTAAAATAGGTGGCAATATGCCCGCATGGAAGGATAAACTTTCAGATCGTGAAATTAAGTTAGTTCTTACGTGGATCACGGCACAGTGGCCGGATGAAATTTATACAGCATGGTATAATCGATTTCATAAAGAGAAATAATACAACCCTTTTAAATATATGATTTTAGGAGAATAACATGTACGGATTTAGCACAACATTTTCAGGCAGTTTTGATGATGCCATTAGCCGTGTAACAGAAGAATTGTCAAAAGAAGGTTTTGGTGTTTTAACAGAAATTAACGTCAAAGCAGTCATGAAGAAAAAGCTGGATATCGATAGACTTCCTTACACTATTTTAGGTGCGTGCAATCCTGTTTTAGCTAACCAGGCGATCACCGCAGAGCCTGATATAGGTTTGTTATTACCTTGTAATGTTTTAGTTCGTGAAGAAGAGGACGGTTCCATTGTTATAGCCTTCATGGATCCTTCAGCGGTATTAACACTTGTTGAAAAAGAAGGTGTTAAAGAGTTAGCAGCAGAAGTGAAAACTCGATTAGAACGTGTACGTGATGCTTTAAATGCCTGATATAAACTAGGTTATATTGTCTGGTTATAAGCCCGTATCCTATAAAAGGTACGGGCTTTTTTTTTGACATAGATCTAAGGATATAAGTTGGTTGTTGTGTAACATATATAAAATATAAGCTATACGTCTGCCTTAGTTGAGCCAGATCAATACTTTAAAAATGGCGGAAAGCCTGATTTGGGCTAAGCTTATGGTGGATTAAACTTAAATAATGAGAGAACAGAACACTCTTTAACTAATAAAAAAGCAAAATTAGTTTCTGTAAAAGGAGTGATTATGTACTTGAATAAACTAATATTTATATTTGCAACCACATGTATGACATGACATTGGTGACGATGAATGCAGAAGCCATTCCTGCATTTGCCAGCCAAACAAATATGACATGTGCAACTTGTCATTTTCAACATTTCCCCACATTAAATGCTTTTGGCAGAAGTTTTAAACAGGATGCTTATACCATGGTTGGTGGTCAGAGCCTGATTCAGAGTGATAATTTATCACTTCCTGTTGCTCTTAATGCTTCTTTGGTAACCAAACTTCGATATCAGAAAACAAATGGTACTGATAAGGCGATAGCTACAAATACAGGTGATCTACAATTACCTGATGAAGCCGCTTTAATAATAGGCGGACGAGGTAGTGAAGATGTGGGGTTATTATTAGAAGCATCATTAAAAGAGTCTGGTGCTGATAATGCCTTACATGAAGTCGAATTGATGGTTGCAGGCCTGATGGGGGAGAAATTTTCCAGTTTTATTGAAATTGAAGCTGAAGATCTTAATGCAAGGGGGGTTGAAACAGGTATTTCAAGTGCAGCTTTAACCTGCAATGCTGATGAAGCAGCCCATTTACAAGTTTCCTGGGGCAGCATCACTTGGTTTGATCCGTACAATAGTTATAGTAATTATTTACGAATGACGCGCGGTGCCAGTGCTGTTTATGATCAAAGTTTTGGTGGCGCGGATAATGGCGGAAAAACCAAAAGTGCTCGCCAGAATATTACAGTCTATGGTTGGCCCTCACCTAATTTTTTCTATGGAATTAGTTTGAGTGGTGATGCAGGTGATGCTGAAGGTGAAGAAGGAAACACTATTACAACTCGAGTGGCTTTTGATGTGATGCCATCTTTAACGGTTGGTGCATTGGTAATAAGTGGTACGGCAAATGCTTCATCAATACCAGATACCGTAGGCATTGTTGCTGGTAATCCAGCTGTAATTCCTGATAGTACAACGCCTGAACGTGACTACAGTCGTACCGCTATTGATCTTTAGTCGGAAGTTGCTGGTTTCACTTTTAATGCGGTATTCCTAACAGCAATGGATGATAACTCCGGAGCTACAGCTGAGGTAGACAACGATGCATTTTATGTTTAGGCATTATATACCGTCAAGGATGGTGCCCATGTTACCTGGGCACCACTAATTCGTTTTGATAGTTATGAAACGGGTGGAGGAGCAGTTGATATTGATGAGATAACACTAAGCATCAATTACTACTTCACGGAAAATGTTCGCGGTATGCTTGAGTTATGGGACAGAGATAGCAGTGCTGCGGGCAAAGATGATGATCGGATAACTGCGCAAGTGATTGCAGCATTTTAAATGAATTAAAATTAATAGGCAGCAATAAAAAACCCGCTTGATGC
>CAZSCK010000145.1:0-3037 GCA_964605385.1 uncultured Thioalkalispiraceae bacterium | reverse complement strand
TTTAGTTCTACTTAACCGGTTTCTTCTTATACTGATTCCTATAATATTTTTAATGTATTATCGTAGCCTGTTCCAAATATTTTTTACTATATAATGTAACGATGGTGCTTTTTTAAAATTTCAGGCATAACTTATAGTTGATGAAACTTACTTTATAATATGTCAAAGTTATGAATGTGATATACGTTGGATAAAAGCGCCTGTCTCCGCCTTTATCTGTAGATCTGCATAATTGCTGTTAGGTTTTTATGAAGAAAGGGGACTGCTATTCTGTATGCCAGAAACAAGGAGAAGTGTATTGGTTTAACTCAGTGCTTAAATTAATTCATGAATTTAAATTATTACGATTAAGGGAAGCTTAATCTTTATTAACCTATTAATAGGTATTTTAAATATGTAGGCTTGAGAACAGGTTTCAGTGTGAAACGACTGCTTAACTACATAATTTGCTAAAGGATGTCTTTATGAAAAAAATAAAAAAGCTGATAGTTTTAATTATATTAACTTGTTCGGTTACAGATCTTCATGCAATCATCATTGATGGTAAAAATGATGCCGTAAAAAATGATTATGTAGATACAATGAATGATTTTCTATCAAACGTTGCCTCTGCGTCATCTGATTTGAATCAAGCACTTATTTTTTTAAAAGCAGGGGACAGGCTTAAAGCAAAGAAAATAATTACAAAAATATTATCTAAAGATCCTGCTAACGTGGAAGCTTTGCATGTATCAGGAATTATTTTTCTTGAAGAAAAACGTTATGATAATGCGCAAGTTGCTTTTGAAGCAGCCTTGCGTTCAGATATGACGAATCCAGCTATTATCTCGAAATTAGGGGTTACCAGAATTCTTCAGGGTGATCGTGAAAAGGGAAAAAGGCTTCTAAATCGTGCGTTAGCGCTCGATCCAGATAATCAATTAGCGCTGGCATATTTAGCGTGGATTGCAGAAACTGAAGATCAGTTTGTTTTGGCAATATCCTATTTGCAAAAGCTGTTGATTATCTACAATTCTGATAAGTTAAGTGATTTACACATTACTATCGCTAGACTGCTCTCAAGAATAAATCAAAATGCTGAAGTTGTAAAATTTCTGAGTCCCTATATAGATAGCAAGAATAAACCAAATAACAGTCTGGAAAAACAGGCTGTTGTGTACTTGATAGAGTCATATATTCAAACTTTTCAATATGCAAAAGCAGAGTCATTGCTTAAAGCATCATCTGTTGATGATGCTATTAGTGAAGTGCAGTCTATTGTTTTTACTATCGAGTTATTGATCAAGCAAAAGCAATATAAAAAGGCATCGGCTTATGCGGATAAAGAAGCAAATAAGTTGCCAGAGCAGGCGCATATTATTCGTTACTCTACAGCACAGGCTTTTTTTCAGGCGCAGAAGTATAGTCAAGCGATTGATCAGATGACTACTGTCGTTAAAATACTTGATGCTGGGAATGATAAATCCAAGCTATTTTCTGGTATTAATGATCTTGTTGCGCTCTATGTGGAGGCAGGAAAACAAGCAGACGCATTACAGGTCGTACAGCAATATGTAGAAAAGTACTCTGATAGCCCGGCCTTGTTGTACCAGATGGCTGAGTTGCAGACATCCGCAGGCCAATATAACCAGGCAAATAAAACGTTGGATAAATTGCTCAGTTCAAAACCTGGATCAGCCAATGCCAACTATCTAAAAGGTATTGTTGCACGGCGGCAGAAACAATATATAAATGCTGAAAAATGGTTTTCAAAAGTAAACGATATAGCACCAAAAAATGAGCAGGCATGGGTTCAACGCGCCGGCAATTTTATTGATGCAGGTAATATGGATCAGGCCATAAAAATATTATCATCTGCTGTTAATACAAATAAAACCAGTGCGGTTTTATGGTTTGAATATGGTGCTTTATTAACGGACACAGGTCGTTATCAGGATGCGGTTAAAGCTTATAAAGTGGTATTGAGTTATTACCCAAATCATCTGCCTTCGACTGCTAATCTTGCTGGTGCTTTACTGGAATTGGAAGCTAATGCGCCTGAAGCTTTATTCTATGCAGAACGTGCTTATAAGATGGCACCATCAGACACCATTTTGCAATTAAATTATCTTGAAGCGCTGCTTATCAATAAACAATACAAAGAAGTGTTAGCTGAAGCTAAAAAACTAAAATCTGATTTAGTGTCTTTTGGACGCTACCACTACTATATCGGTGTATCATTGTTAAACACTGGCAACAAAGAAGGTGGTATTAAGGAACTAAATATTGCTAAAAAAAGTAACAACCTTGATAAGAAGTACAAAGCTAAAATAGACAGGTTGTTAAATTCAAACTAATTTTAGTGAACGTTTTATGTTCTGTGCTGGCTTGAAGAGTTAAAGCATTTAATATGTTATTTAATGAGACGCACACCTGCTAATAATGTTGGTTACGTGAAGATCAATTACATATTTGCAGATTATGTGACTATGGTTGGCACTTTAGAAAGTGCTAATCCGTGATACAGGTTTCAGGCGTGATTTGATTACACCAGAATGAAGTAACACAAAGCCGTAATAATCACCGCGCCAGTGATATTCAAAACAAAACCCTCTCTCGCCATGATCCTCGTGGTGAAAAATCCGCTGGCATAAACGATGCTGTTTGGTGCAGTGGCGACCGGCATCATGAAGGCGCAGCTGGCGCTGATGGTGGCGGGGATCATTAATAATCGGGGATCGATGTCGGCACCGATGGCGGTGGCGGCGAGTACCGGCATGAGTAATACGGTGCTGGCGGTGTTGCTGGTGGTTTCGGTTAAGAAGGTGACGCCGATGCAGATGGCAAAGATCATGACGATGATGGGCAGTGTCGACAGGGCGTGCAGGTTTTCGGCCAGTGCGGTGCTTAAACCGGAAACGCCAAAAGCCTTGGCCAGGGTGATGCCGCCGCCGAACAACAGCAGGATGCCCCAGGGAATGGTGGCAGCGGTTTCCCAGTCGAGTAACTTCTGATCTTTATGCTTGTTATCGTGTGGGCCATCCTGCTCGCCGGTGGG
>CAZSCK010000144.1:0-3211 GCA_964605385.1 uncultured Thioalkalispiraceae bacterium | reverse complement strand
AGGGCATAGAATATTCGTTTTGCTCGCAACAGTGTCAGGATCGATTTTCAGCGAACCCTCATTTATATATTGGTCAGCCAGGAAAACCATCTCCAAAACAGCATGGTAAAAGTATAATTAAACGTCGTCTGTTAAAACTGGATGAAGTTATCCCTGATGATATAGCGAAAAAAATTAATAGCGAATTACGAAAAATGATGGGCATTAAAGAGGTCACGATTGATAAAAATATTATTCGTATTACGTATGATTTATTAGAGGCTACAACAGCACAAATTGAAACAACTATTCAACTTGCAGGTGAAAAGCTGGCCGCTAGCTGGGGTGAGAAATTAAAACGGGCTTTTATACATTATCTTGAAGAAAGTGAACTGGATAACCTGGAACAACAACAATCATCCCATGGACACCATCATCACTAACATAACGGCGTCAGAAAAGGGGGGGGGTAAAGTATATAAAAATCATTATGTTACCTATTTTTAAGCCAAAGAATGACTTAACACATTTACTAATCCTTAAATGAAATATAATTGATCTGGATCAAGGTAAATAAGTAATAACTAATATTATAATTATGTCATATTAATGGATAAACTCATGATGAACTTGAGAAATAATAAAAACTGGCAGCATTCAAAAGTTCTAAAATCGCTTTTGCTGGTTTTTGTTTTGCAGCTTGTTGTTTTACAAGTGAAAGCACTCTCTATGCCAGTTTCAATGAATCATGAACCTTGTAGTGAAATGGCAATAACCCATAATAATCATTCTCAAGAATCAGCTTCTGTGTCAACAACTGAACAACTAACAGAATCATGTTCTCATTGTGAAGATATTAACCTCGATTGCCATAATAGCTGTAATACAGCGAGTTTGATCACCCTTTTATTGTCTACTGATCTGGATTTAATAAATTATCGCAATACGCTATATCCTGCCAGCAATAAAACGTTTATTGCTATCTCACAGCGACCCTCTCTAAAGCCTCCTCGATTACTGATTGTTTGATCTTATAAAATTTAGCGGCTTGTACATAAACAGGCGTACTAAAAAATACCAATAAATAGCAATAAAAACATTCAGTAAATTTAACTGTGAGGTTTTCGTCATGAAAATTAAATTAACAACACTGGCATGTATGTTGGGGCTGGCAATAAGCGCCAATGCTTCGGCAGCGACTGAGTTAGAAAAATTAAGATCCGAGGTAGATGCATTAAATGCAAAAGCAAAAGAATGGGAAAAATGGAAAGCACCAAAAACACTGGTTCATTTAGCCGGTTTTGCCGACGTGGGCTATAGCCAGACTAAAAATGGAAAAGGATCATTTTCTACCGGGACATTCTCTCCTATTTTTCATTATCAATTTTTAGATAAGGTAATGCTTGAAGTGGAGCTTGAGTTTAAAGTGGATGAGGCAGGCAAGTCCGAAGCCGGTGTTGACTATATGACCATTGATTATTTTATTAATGACAATATGGCTCTGGTGATGGGTAAATTTTTAAGCCCGTTAGGACAATTTCGCCAGAATATTCATCCATCCTGGATCAATAAAATGGCATCCGCTCCCGTTGGTTTTGGTCATGATCAGGCCGCACCGAATGCAGAAGTGGGTTTGATGTTAAGAGGTGGTTTTACTACCGGCTCGGGCAGTCATAATTATTCTTTATATGTGGGAAATGGTCCAACTCTGGAACTTGAATCCCCAGATGAAATAGAAATGATTGAAACACCGGGACTCAACAAAGATGGTGACGGTAAAAAAGTCATTGGTGGACGTTACGGGCTGTTTTTCTCTGAGAGTCAACTGGATATCGGTTTCTCCGCTGCAACGGGTGAAACCTCAATAAGAACGGGCACATCAGGCTCTTATGCTTATGAAAATGTCAGAAGTTATTCAGCAGCCGGGTTTGATTTCGGTTGGCGCGTGGCTGGATTTAATATCCGTGCAGAATACATTAAACAGACGGTTGGTGATGATGCAACCAGTGTGGCGCCAACCGGGGGTGACTGGGAGGCCATGTATGTTCAGGCTGCTTATAAATTAAGCCCTTCAAACTGGGAATTGGTGGCGCGCTACAGTGAATATGACAGCCCACATGCAAGTGAAGATCGTAATCAACTTGCTTTTGGCGTGAATTACGTTTTCTTTAGTAATTTTGTGGCTAAATTAAATTATGAATCAAATAAAAATCCTAATGCAGGACAGACAGCAGAAGATCGCTTGTTAGTTCAAATTGCTTACGGATTCTAAGGAGTAGTCAAATGAAAACAAAATCACTTAATACAGTAAAGTCATTGCTTACAGGGTTAGTGTTCATAACGTCAACATTGTTAATGAGCAGCTCTTTTGCTGCAGCCGAAGAAGCCGCTAAGAAAGGCGATGCTGCTCGCGGGGCAAAATCCTGGGTTGATAATTGCATGCGTTGTCATGAGGCTCGTGATCCTAAAGAACTTCGCGATGATCAATGGATTACAACAACCTTTCATATGCGTATTCGTGCGGGTCTGACCGGGCAGGAAACGCGTGATATTATTGCGTTTTTACAAATGAGTAATTAATCTCTGTTTGTCATCAAAACAGCCGCTATGTTTCTTGTTTAAAGAGCATAGCGGTTTTTTTTGTATTAAATATTTCTTCGTCTTTTTTCCAGGCAGATATTTTGGCGTATAATAAGTCGTAATCAGCTTGAGAAAATAATTAAGATGAAAAAACACCCCTTTAATTATAAGGAAAAAATAAAACTTATTATTTTTATCAGTTTCCTGTTTTTTATATTTGTGATTTTCTGGTTGCTTGCAGAAAATGAGCTGCTTGATTTTCTTAATAACCAGCAAAAAATGCAGCAATGGATTCAGCAATTCGGTGTACTGGGACCCCTGGTGATCATCTTTTTAATCGCGCTAGCTATTATTATTAGTCCAATCCCCAGTGCACCTATTGCACTTGTTTCCGGCATGTTATATGGCCATACTTTTGGCACGCTCTATGTTGTAATCGGTGCTCTGAGCGGAGCGTTAATTGCATTTCTTATCGCCAGAAAACTGGGTTATGATTATGTGAATAAAAGAATTTCACATCATTTACCGGTTAAGCTGGTGGGCTCACAAAATATGTTAATGATGATTGTTTTTGTTACACGGTTAGCACCTTTTATTTCTTTTGATGTAATCAGCTATGCTGCTGGTTTAACAAAGTTAACTTTAGGACGTT
>CAZSCK010000143.1:0-3228 GCA_964605385.1 uncultured Thioalkalispiraceae bacterium | reverse complement strand
CTTGGACAAGCAAGAAAAAGTAACTTGCTGTCGGTTCCTGAATGTTGTTGAAAACAACATGAAGAAATGCCCTTGGGGTGCAACCACCGACAACTCAGTTATAAATAATTTTGTTACTTACATCACGGATAAGAATTTTTTTTGTGTCAATTATATCTAAAGGTTTACCAAGATAATGACCTTGCGCAAAATCAACGCCATAGTCTCTTAAAATATTTAAAGTCTTATTATTTTGCACGAACTCAGCAATGGTTTGTTTACCCAGTGCATGGGCAACCTGGTTCATGGATTGCACCATGGCACGATCAACTTTTGAGGTGTCGAGTGATTGTACAAAAGAACCATCAATTTTTAATTTATCAACGGGTAAGTTTTTTAAATAGGCGAATGAGCAAAAGCCGGTTCCAAAATCATCTAATGCAAACTGGCAGCCCATATTTTTAAGTTTTGCGATAAATGTTTTAGCGGCAGTAATATCGGCAATGGCAGCAGTTTCGGTGATTTCAAACGTTAAGCTGGTTGGGTCTAACCCGGTGTTATCCAATATTCCCCGTATCATGGGTAACAGTTCTTTATCTTCAAAGGCGCGACCAGAGAGATTTATTGCAAAACGAATTTTATTATTGTCTTCATGCAACTTAACAAGCTCATGCATTGAACGTTTTACTGTCCAGCGGTCAACATTATTAATTAAACCAAAGCGTTCTGCTGCGGGTATAAAACCACCGGGCAGAATGCGCTGTCCATCATCTAAATCCATTCTTAATAACACTTCATAATCTTCAACCGTTCCATCGTTAATAGAAACAATAGGTTGATAAACTAAAGAGAAGTGATCATTTTCATAGGCATTTTTAACTCGACTGGCCCAGCCTATGTCTTCTGCCATGCCATCAAGTTGTTTATTTGCAGGATCATAAATGTGGAAACAATTTCGACCTTGTTTTTTCGCCATGTTGCAGGCGATATCTGCATGAGATAAAGCACTTTCAGCAGATTCGGTTTGGTTATTAATAAGTGTGATGCCCATGCTGCAGGTAATATTAAATAACTGGCTTTTAGAGAAGAAACGGTAAGACTCGAAGAAGCCCAGTAGATTCTGTGCAACGATATTAATGGCTTGTTCGTCTGTATCATAAAGAAGAATTGTAAATTCATCGCCACCAAAGCGAGCAAGTAAATCACCTTCACGTAGTTTATCTTTTAAGAACAGGCTTACCTCGATAAGAAGTTCATCGCCAGCGGCATGGCCAATGGTATCGTTTACATATTTGAATTGATCAAGATCAAGATAAATTAATGCGCAGTTTTCACCGCTACGGCGGATGCGGCTAATTAAACACTCGAGTTCTTCCTGGAAGAAACTACGATTTTTAAGGGTGGTAAGTTTGTCGTGTTGTGCTTGATAAGTAAGTTCTGTTTCATAGGCTTTTTGTTCGGTGATGTCTCGCGCAGTACCGGTAATATACTGAACAGTTCCATCTGCTCCAATATGTGGGCATGCATTAAAACTAATATGACGAATGTGACCTTTTTTATCAAGGTGCGTGGTTTCATAACCCAGAAGCTCATTGCCTTCGATAACAGATTTAAATGCACGATCGTCACGATCTTTGGATCCATCCGTTTGTAACATAGTTAAATGTGTATTTAAAAGTTCTTCCGGTTCATAACCATAGATGTGATGTGCAGCAGCATTAAGGTATGTCCATTTACCGTTAATATCCATACTCCAGACAAGATCATGTGCTGTTACCACTAAATTACGATAGCGCTCTTCGGCTTCAAGTAACATGGTTTCAGTTGCTTTGCGTTCAGTGATATTACCAACCAGTAAAATATAATAAAGCGTATTATTCATGCGCATGTGGCTGATGTGCATTGATAAGGTTAACTTATGGCCATCGCGATGTGATGCTTCAACTTCCTGACGAATAATTTTTTTCTTACTGTTTTCTTTAGGTAAGGTGATATCAGGTAAAAGCCAGGATAGGTTATGATGCCCAATTTCCTGACTACTATAGCCAAAAAGATTTTCAGCGGCAGGGTTAAACATTTCAATGTTTTGATCTTCGTTAAGAACGATCATGGCTTCGGCAGCATGTTCAACAATCGCTTGTACATATTCATCTTGTTCACCTAAACGATAAAATAAACGGTTTAATGTTTGGACTAAAAAACCTATTTCATCATTAGATTGAGGTCGTAATTGTTTTGCTAAATCAGCGTGAGTGGTTGCACCTGTATTCGCAGTTACCATTTCTACGGGTTTTAAAGATTGGGTTAAGCTGCGATAAGCCACCATGGTTGAGATAACCGCGGTGAGTCCCATTAATGCCCAGGCAAGAACAACTTCAAGGGAGATAAAACCAGTTTGCCACCAATAGTACTTTAATAAAATTGAGGTTGTTAACAGTGGAATATAGGCACCAACTAATAACATTTTGGTTCGCAGGCTTACCTGAACATTAGATAAGCCTGTATAGCGCGTCAGCTTCCCCAGCGTTGATAAACCATCAAGATAACCGGGTAAGCCGACTAATATAGCGATGGTTAGCTGTAATAACATGAACTGTAGCAAGCTGGAGACGCTGACTGCTTGTCCTGCAGACTGTAAAAACCAGTGATGGATAGTGGGTATGGTTAAAACGTAAAGTAGGAAAAACATCCAGTAACGGCTGCCGAAACTTTGCAGTTGTGTATTAAGATCAGCAGGTAAAAAGTTATCGTCTGGATGGTGAAGCTTCCATTTAATAACGGGCTGCAAAAAACCCTTAAAATTAATGGCGCACCAGAGTAGCAGGCTGCTATAAATAGCGATTAATATAATGCCAGAATTTCCTGTAAACAGACTCTGGAGTTCAGCCATATTAAAAAAACTTGCCGTGGCGTAACCAATGATTGGTGTTAGAGCAAAGCTAACAAGGGTGACAATAAATAAACGTCGTTGTATGAGTAAAAGCGCCTGTTTCATTTCATTTCATCGTTATATTTATTTGTTAAAGAGAAATTATACTCTTTTAAAGTAGATCAATATCATGTCAGAATCAGGGGATTGTTTCTATATAAAAAAGGCTCAGGTTATAATTTAAGAATTCGCTAATGTTGTTGCCTGGTCATGCAATAAACAAAAAATTTAGAATAAAAACGTAATTAAATAAGGAAAAACCATGAAAAGACGTGATTTAGTCAAAAAATTGGGCATTGGCTTGATTGTAGTTGGTATGG
>CAZSCK010000142.1:0-3331 GCA_964605385.1 uncultured Thioalkalispiraceae bacterium | reverse complement strand
ATATTAAATAAGACAATTATTTCAGCTATAACGGCACTTATTCTAGTTATGCCTCTAACCGTTAATGCTGAAAATCATCACAAAAAGTCACCATCATTTAAATCGACTCAACTCACAAAAAATATTTTATGCTGCAAGGTAAAGGTGGAAATCTTGGATTAATAAAAGGTAAGCAAGGTATTCTTCTGATTGATGCTGATTATAAAGTAATGTCGAATGCACTTAAGAGTGAACTGACTAAATACGGTGGTGTTAATAAGTTAACCTATTTAATTAATACCCATTGGCATGGTGATCATACTCAGGGAAATTTTGCACTTGGTCATCATGCACAAATTATTGCACATGATAATGTGAGGGCGCGGCTATTAACGACTCAAGAGATTAAGCTGTTTAAAATGGTATCGAAGCCATATCCTAAGCATGCGTTACCTTCTATTACCTATGAAAAGAAACTGTCGCTGCATATCAATAATGAAGATATTGAAGTCGTTCATTTTCCCAATGGCCATACGGACGGGGATTCAGTTGTATTTTTTAAAAATGCGAACGTTGTTCATATGGGGGATCATTTTTTCTCAGGGTTTTATCCCTTTGTTGATGTGAGCCACGGTGGTAATGTTTTGAATATGGCTAAAAATATTAAAAATATTTTACCTATGCTAAATGATAAAACTAAAATTATTCCTGGTCACGGTCCTCTCTCAAATAAAAAAGATCTGCAAGCCTTTCATGATATGTTAATTGGAACCTCAGCAGAGGTTAAAGTGATGAAGGACAAAGGTTTAAGCCTTGAAAAAATAAAAGAAAAAGGATTGTCAACAAAATGGAACGCATGGACTAAAGGTTTTTTGTCTACGGATGTATGGATAGGTATTGTTCATAGTAGCTTGTAAGAAATATAGGTGGAATTTAAAGTGTGCAAAGTAATTTATTTTTTAAACAATAGGTGATAGATTCTAATTAATTATTCAGACTTAGTCGATTAAGTAATTTGTCAATATCAAAGGGTTCTTCGGTATCTATTAAAATAGAATTATTTTTTTCATCCTGCTCCAGTGGCTGCCAGTCTTTAATCTGATTTTCAAGAATATTTAAATCTGCATCAGACACATCATTTTTTCTATTAAGTATTCTTTGTTTCAGAGTTTCATTTGTTGCAACGAACTCCAGAATAATAAAGCGCGCTTGTTTTTTTGTGGCAAGTTCTTTAAATAACTTACGTTGTTCAATGGCAGAGAAGGTTGCATCCACAATAACAGGTAAACCTGCATCAATAATACTCCCGGCCAATTCAAGTAGTTTTAAATATGTTTTTTGTGTCGATTCAGTGGTATAAATTCCATGCTCTACATTTGCAGGGGAATCTTCGTCTGGTTTGATGTTAAACAATCTTTTACGTTCTATATCTGAGCGAATTCGGATTGCACCGAGTTTTTCAAGTAATGGTTGAGTCAACGTGCTTTTCCCTGATGCAGACATACCACGTGTAATGATGATAAAAGTTTTTTTCTTTTTTGTATAAGTTAATGCCAGTTGCAGGTAACTATAAAATTCTTTATTAGCTTGTTCGGATTCCTGTTTTCTTATACCTGTTTGATTAGCGCGTATCGCGTCAACTTTGGATCGCACCATAGCGCGGTAGACAAGGTAAAAACATAACACGCTACAACCTTCATAGTCACCGCTTAATTCTAAATAGTGGTTTAAAAATCGTTGTGCAAGTTCTGCTTGTCCATGATCTTCAAGATCCATTATCAAAAAAGCAATTTCACTAATAACATCTATCCATCGGAAGTTTGGATTGAATTCAAGACAATCAAAAGCAAGTGGTTTATTTTTATACCAGGCCAGGTTACGTAGATGAAGGTCACCATGACATTCACGAATAAATCCTTTTTTCTTACGTTGAGTAAAAACACTTTTCATTTTATAAAAAGTCTCTTCACTCCATTGTTCTAATGTTGAAAGTAATTCGAGTTTAGACTGGTCAGTCACACGTTCACGAATTTGAATAAAATTTTCTTTTGCCGGTTGGTATACCTGTTCAGGATGGCCATAGTCAGTATCATCTCCGGATATCTTAATCGTTTGATGAAAACATGCAATTAAACTTGCTATCGAATCAATCATGTCTTGTTTTAGTTCATTTCTGGCCAGCACATGATCAAGTTGCATATCCTGTGAAAACTGCAGCATCTTAACGGCATACTCTAATGTTTTACCCTTACCTGCTAAGACAGGGTTATCTGTTGAACCGGATATCTGAATGAGATCCAAATATAAATCTGGCGCAAGACGACGATTTAAACGTAGTTCTTCTTCACAATAAAATTTTCTTTTCTCTAGTGTAGAAAAATCAAGAAAGCCAAAATCAACGGGTTTCTTAACCTTGTAAACAAAATAACCCGTTAAGATAACCCAGGAGATATGGGTTTCAATTAGCTGACAGCTTTGAACAGGGTGTTCATAAAATTCCGGCTTTAACATAGCATTGATTAACGGGGGAATATCCGAGGCTAGAAGGTCGTTATTTTTGGAATTTGAATCACTCATATTAGAATATATCATATAAAAAAACCGGTGTTGGGAACACCGGTTAATTGCAATTAAAGGGGAGTATTTTTTAACTTATTCAACTTTAATAGCACGGCGTTGTGAACGCTCTACTTTTGGAACAGTCAGTTCTAATACACCATTTTTGAAAGTACTTTTCGCCTGCTCAATATCTACATCAGCTGGCAGAGTGAGTGTACGACAGTATTGTCCTTGCTCGATCTCGGTTCGATAATAATTACCTTTTTCCTCCTTATTTTCATAGCTTGTATTTGCCTTAATAGTGACACTATTATCGGTCATGGAGATATTCAGATCCTTTTTATCTACACCAGGTAATTCAGCTCTAATGAGTATGTCATTATCATTGTCAATAATATCGACTTTCGGAAGCTTACCCTCGGCAAACATCGGGATATGTGACTGGATTGCATCTGGCCAATGAAAGGAACGCATCCAGTCCGGGGATTTCAGTTGGCCAAAGAAATGATCAATTTCTTCGAATGGTGTAAACATACGACGGGTTGGGCTGATTTTACCTTCGTGGAGGTTGGTTACAGTCGGGGTGGTTTTTTTCTGTGTATGTGTCATAACATTTTCCTCCATTACAGAGGCCGCTTCTCAAACTACCAACAACACGGCGGTTTAACTACTATTTATAATATATATAATCAGGAAAAAACTGTATTGATCTGTATCAAGTTAGCATCAAATTTTAGATTATTAAAGTGAACTTATCATTATAGTAAGGTCATTAAAATACATAATAAAATAT
>CAZSCK010000141.1:0-3370 GCA_964605385.1 uncultured Thioalkalispiraceae bacterium | reverse complement strand
CTTTAAAAGCGCCTTTTTTATTATTCAATTTACACCGTTAATTAGAACCAGCGTTTTGAACCTTTATCTTCATGAGCCATAGCATCAACTTTATTTGCTAATTCTTCATATTTTGCAGCATAACCAAACAAAGGATGACCTTCTTCAGCAGCATAAATTTCAGCAGAAGTAACACCATTTTTTTGCTCGTATGCAGTGAACGTTTTTTGCATTTCAATCATTTTTGCGATTAATTTTGCTTTATCACTCATCTTTAAATCCTCAGTATGTTTGCTTTCCGGTTTAAACCGAAAAGCTATAGTTGCTTGGAATCGAATCCTTAAAACGAAATTTACCAGTCTTAAAAGCTTCAGACTATACCCATTTTGGTCTAGATCTGACTTTTAAACCGTTTAAAGACTTAATAACCGCCTTTACGTGTACTTTTTGGTAAACCTGCAAATTTACGACCTTGCTTAGAAGGTGTTTCAGGGAACATTGCGTACATTGTTTTAGAGCTGACTTTCTCGCCCCAAACTTTACCCATTGCTTTTAAAATTGCGCGTTCATTAGGCTCTGCACCGTTAGCATTAACGTGCTCATCACGTAGAAACTTAACTACGTCCCAATGTCTTTCCGTCATTTCAAGTTCATCAACATCAGCCATTGCTTGTGCAACATCTAAATCCCAATCATTTGAATCTTCTAAATAACCCGCATCTGTTACTGCGATTGATTTTCCGTTTACTTCTAAAGCCATTTTCATATCCTCTAACTAGAGTTTCTAAATATATTAAAATTCTTTCCAGCTGCGTCGTTTATTTGACTTCGCGCTATATTAACGGGCACTTATTTAACCAGAAAACTCAGCAAATTTAAAGCCTTTAATCGTCCGAATTAACCGCTTTAATGTCTTTTTGTGGCATAAAGATTCCACAACCCAGCTTTCGGCCTTCACCCAAGCCATGTTGCTGTATACGAACAGACTCCTCTTTTTCCATTTCTGCAATCATTAGACTACGGGTAATGCGCTCACTGCTATTCGGTAACATCACAACCCGCTCTTTACCGGCCATCATTTTATTCACACCGATATCTAACTTTTTAAGTTCTTCAAAAACCCATCTTAAAAAATCATCTTCATCCATGCGGTTGTCGATCAGTATTGAACGACAAAACGTGGTCGGTAAATCACTGAGTTTTTTAATTGAAGTTTTACCCAACTCAATATCATAGCCTGCAACATTGATAGTTTGCCCAACTAAATTTTCAACTGAAGCAAGATGCTTTTTGGGTAAACGTATGGTCATTTTTTGTCGGCGTGATAAATAAATCAGTTCTTCAGGATCACAGGAACGCTCCCAACCATTACCTGACTCGGCACCATTGACAGGATGAATACCCACAAACTTATCATCTTTAATCCAAGGCAGAACATTACTTAAACTTTCATAAAGTGCCTGCATATGTTCAAGCGGTAAACATTTACATTTAATAGTAAAAGACAGATCAATAATATCATCAGAGACTTTAAATCCTTCTGTTTTTTTATCTTCGTTCCAATACATAATATATCCTGGTATATAAGCTTTAAATTATGAGTAATGTTTTAGATAGAGGTGAAAGCAGCTTCAAGTTGCTCTTCCCAGTTATCCGGAGTATCTCCAAACGGAGGTTTTACATCGATACGAAAAAACATTTCACCGGCTTTACCTTTTTCTGACACGGTATTACAAAGCTCTTTAAAACTTTCCATCGCGTGCCCTTCCATTAACACTTCACTTAAATACAACATATTTTAAATATCCTTAAACTACTTTGATACAAACTGTTTTAACTACAGCGACATTGCTTGAGCAATATCATTAAAAGAGGTATCGGCTAAACGATCATAATAACGACCGCGATAAATTAAACGCTGTTGCTCACCACTCTCATCATTTTCAAATGATGTACGGTTATGCAAAACATTATTACAAATCAAACCCTGACCTGGCTCGAGCCGATGACGTAATATCCAGGGTGTATCACTGGCAAGAAAATCATCAATCGCATTTACCGCTTTTGTGGTGATTTCATCATCAGTCCAGATTATATTTCGTTTACGTGCGCTATAACGCATATGTAAAGCCCCTGACTTTTCATCAATTGAAAAAACAGGTCCAGATTGTGAGCCTCTAATCTCCACACCATTTTCAATATTGGGCGGTATCGTTAACACATCTGTTTTCATTAACGCTGATATATAGGCAGGATCTTGATCTCTCAAGTGTATGTACATCATTTCATGGTCTAAAAGTGCATTTTCTCCACCTTCAGCCGCTGTACGGACACAATGCAAAATAATGCCTCGAACTTGTTCTTCAGGAAAATTGTAATAACCATCAGTATGCCAGCTGAGTTTTAAGTTGCTATAGGGGATATATCCCTGCTTACGACCACCTTCTATAACCTGCAAAGAAGTAATGTTATCGCTATCTGCACCAAGATTGTTGTCTAAGCGAATTAATCCAAATTCATGTCCTAGCGTTTCAACAATTTTTTTATCCGCAAAATCAGATCTATTATTAATAGTGTAAATGGCCATATTGGCCCGGATAAAACTTTGTTTCATCTGCGACTTTTCTTTTTCACTCAAATCAAAATGATTATTTACTGAAATAATAAGCTCATCCGCTTTTTTTGGATAAACCGATAATTTCCATGCACGCCATTGCTGGTAAGCAGCTTCTGCTTCGGGTATTAATGAAAAAGGTGAATGATTTATAGCCATAATTCCAGATAAACTTAAGTTATACCCGTCTAAGTATTGCAATCTTTGGGCGCAACAGTAAAATACGCACACGAACTATACGGTATTCTTGAGTGTTTTACTAGGTTATACCGTGTTATATGTTTTAGCAGTAAAAGTTTATAGATTGCTATCTGTAGTCCGATAGGCAATCTCTAGCTTAGAGCAATTTAAGCATATACGAAATGCAATACTGAATACCCAGCATGGTGTAGCTGTTAACTCTTTGTTTTAATAAGGCTTAATAAGTATCATGCGGTAAATATGTACCAAGATGCTGTTTATGATGGGAATTTAGACTAGGTTGCTTATATCTACAATGGGATATATAAGCCATATCTAACCCCCCATCAGTGTGATTCTCGTCACGCCATGAGACACATAGACTTCGTCGCAACTGAAAAAGTACTTTCGTTATTTTTTTGCAGGCTCAAGATATGGTGTCTTCAAAACTATAACAACACAAGAAGTAGGTAGTTCTTGTTTAGATAAGAGCTATACTTGAAAACTTTAATTTGAAATTTTGTAACGCGCTAACGGGTAAACCGATTTAGGAGAACGCAATGTCAAAAGCTACAATTCATGACACACCAATGCTTG
>CAZSCK010000140.1:0-3423 GCA_964605385.1 uncultured Thioalkalispiraceae bacterium | reverse complement strand
AGTAATTCAAATCATATTATTCACTACTGTTATTAATTACACCAATAGTTGATATATTAATATTGGCGTTGGACTAAAGTCCAACCTACAGTGTGTTCTGCAATTTCTTACCTAAACCTGAAACAACTAATGCCAAACCAGCAAGACTATTGATTAAAAATAGTGCTGAAGCCATTCCATGTAAGCGACCAAACTCTGCTTTATTCTCTATGGTAATACCTGCTGCTTTTAATTCCCCCATCATTGGATGCAAAACAAACTGACCAATAAAAATAATTAGCAACATTGCTATTAACGTCCACAACTGCCAATGGGTTTTACTAAATCCTTGCTGGACTAAAATATTTATAATTAAAACAACGGCAGAAAAAATACCTAAGTAACTTACGATAGTAAATAATTGACCTGCAACATTTCCCGCAACAGGCTTATCTAACATTTGAAATAAAACAGGGGTAACAATATAGCCAATAGCCCACATGCCACCGACCCATAATGTTAAAAGAATTTTTTCGCTAATTTGGAACATTTTTAACCGCCACGGCGCAAAGAACGCCAACCTACATAAAACTTTTAACTTTATTTATAAGACACCGCAGTAATTTCGTATTCACGATCACCACCGGGTGCTTTTACTACCACTTCATCATCAACGGACTTACCAATTAACGCACGAGCGATGGGAGATGTTACTGAAATTAAATTTTGTTTAATATCTGCTTCTAACTCACCAACGATTTTATATATCACGTCTTTGTCTTCACCGATATCAAACAATTCAACGGTAGCACCAAAAACTATTTTGTCGCCAACACGTTCACCTATTTCAATAACATCAATAATTTCTGCATTTGATAATGCCGCATCAATTTCTTTAATACGACCTTCAGCAAAACTTTGTTGTTCGCGTGCGGCATGGTATTCAGCATTTTCTTTTAAATCACCATGTTCTCGCGCAGTGGCAATGGCTTCTACAATACGAGGACGAACAACTGTTTTTAATTCTTTTAATTCAGCACGTAATACTTCTGCGCCGGTTGATGTCATTGGTGGTCGACTCATTATAGTTCTCCTAATGTAAATCTTGTAAGCGAGTCACTTCGCTTAAATCTTTATGTTCAAGTGCTTTACAAAGCGCATCGCCGCCGGCAAGTGTTGTGGTATACGTTACCTTGAACTGTAACGCATTACTACGAATGGTTGCAGAATCTGCGATCGCCTGGCTGCCTTCTGTTGTATTTACAATTAAATTAATTTCTTCATTTTTAATCATATCAACAATATGTGGGCGACCTTCTAATACTTTGTTTATGTGTTGGCATTCAATGCCCACGGCTTCGATGACTTTAGCTGTTCCATTGGTTGCAACGAGCTCAAAACCAAGACCGTCTAAACTTTTTGCAATATCAACAATACCTGCTTTATCCATTTCTTTAACGCTTAGGAAGGCTTTACCACTTTCAGGTAAGACAACACTCGCACCAAGCTGTGATTTAGCAAAGGCCTCAGCAAAAGTTTTACCAACACCCATTACTTCACCGGTTGATTTCATTTCTGGCCCTAAGGCTGGATCAACGCCAGGAAATTTATTAAATGGGAATACGGCTTCTTTAACTGAATAAAAATCAGGAACGATTTCTTCTAAAGCATTTTGTTCTTTTAACGTTTGTCCAACCATACAACGTGCAGCGACTTTAGCCAGTGGACGACCCGTTGCTTTTGAAACAAACGGTACTGTACGAGAGGCTCGTGGATTAACTTCTAATACGTAAACTTTTTCACCTTGAATCGCGAACTGTGTATTCATTAAACCAATAACGTTTAATGCTTTCGCCATTTTACGAATTTGCTCGCGCATTTCATCAAGCACTTTGTCTGATAAGTTATACGGTGGTAATGAACAGGCTGAATCACCAGAGTGAATACCGGCTTGTTCAATATGCTGCATGATGCCGCCGATTAAAACATCTTCGCCATCACAAATCGCATCGACATCCACTTCAACCGCATCATTTAAGAAACGATCTAATAAAACAGGTGCATCATTAGAAACATCAACGGCTTCACCCATATAACGACGTAATTCTTTTGCGTTATAAACGATTTCCATACCTCGACCACCTAAAACATAAGATGGACGCACCACAAGTGGATAACCAATTTCTTCTGCTAATGTTACAGCCGTATCTGCATCACTTGCTGTTCTATTGGGTGGCTGTAATAAATTATTTTCTTCAATCATTTTCTGGAAGCGTTCGCGATCTTCCGCTAAATCAATTGAGTCTGGTGTTGTACCAATAATCGGTGCACCAGCAGCTTCTAAAGCTCGCGCGAGTTTCAATGGTGTTTGACCACCGTATTGAACGATAACGCCTTTTGGTTTTTCCAAATCAATCAACTCAATAACATCTTCTAATGTAAGTGGCTCAAAATATAAACGATCAGATGTATCGTAATCTGTTGAAACGGTTTCAGGATTACAGTTAACCATAATGGTTTCATAACCATCATCACGCAAAGCTAATGCAGCATGAACACAACAATAATCAAACTCAATACCTTGACCAATACGGTTAGGGCCACCGCCTAAGATCATAATTTTATCTTTGTTAGTGGGTGCAGCTTCGCACTCTTCTTCATAAGTTGAATACATATACGCTGTATTAGTTGCAAATTCAGCCGCACAAGTATCAACCCGTTTATAAACAGGACGAATATTTAAGTCATGACGGAGCTTGCGCAATTTAAGCTCATCTATCTCCAATAACCTGGCTAAACGACGATCAGCAAAACCTTTACGCTTTAACTGACGCATACGTTTAGCATCTAATGCTTTTAAACCTTGTTCTTTGACTTCTTGTTCTAACTTAATGATTTCTTCAATTTGAACTAAGAACCAAGGATCGATAAAGGATAGGTCGAAAATTTCATCGACACTTAAGCCTGCACGGAAACCATCTGCGACATACCATAAACGATGTTCACGAGGCGTTTTGATTTCTTGCTTAATCTTATCCAATGCACCATCGGCATTGAGGTCAACCATTTCATCAAAACCATCTACGCCAATCTCTAATCCGCGTAATGCTTTTTGTAATGACTCTTGTTGAGTGCGACCAATTGCCATCACTTCACCCACAGACTTCATTTGTGTGGTTAAGCGATTATCGGCTGTCTTGAATTTTTCAAATGTAAAACGTGGAATCTTTGTTACAACATAATCAATCGTTGGCTCAAAGGATGCAGGTGTTGCACCACCCGTAATATCATTTTGCAATTCATCTAAAGTATAACCAACAGATAACTTCGCAGCGATTTTTGCAATTGGGAAACCGGTTGCTTTTGATGCGAGAGCTGATGAACGCGACACACGTGGATTCATTTCAATAATGATCATACGACCATCTGCTGGATTGATCGCAA
>CAZSCK010000139.1:0-3444 GCA_964605385.1 uncultured Thioalkalispiraceae bacterium | reverse complement strand
AACAACTATAGGTAATCCAAGCCTCTTTTTTGTTTCTTAACGGGACAGCAGTGACGTTGCATATAAACAAAAGTTTTAGGAGAAAAAAATGGCACGGGAAATAATTCAAACAGATAAGGCACCGCAAGCAATTGGTACGTATTCACAAGCCGTTAAAGTTGGCAAAACAGTTTATATGTCAGGACAAATACCTTTAGTTCCAGAAACAATGGAGTTAGTTGAAGGTGATATTGCGGCTCATATTCGACGTGTGTTTGATAATTTAAAAGCCGTTGCAGAAGCAGCGGGTGGCGATCTAAAAGATGTTGCAAAGTTAAATGTTTTTTTAATCGACTTAAGTCATTTTCCAACTGTGAATGAAGTCATGGCAGAATACTTTACAGAGCCTTACCCTGCACGTGCTGCACTTGGTGTTGCATCACTACCAAAAGATGCGCAAGTAGAAATGGATGCAGTGCTGGAATTAGAATAATAACCACTGGAAACACGGGGCAAAAAATGTTTTTTGTAGGTCGGCTCTTTAGGCCGACAATGAGGTATAACGAAGTCGTATAACTTATCATTAATGGATGTGTTATTCGGAAATAATGGCAGATGTTCCAGAACCGCGTCGGCCTAAAGAACCGACCTACATAATATTAAGTTTTAATAATTAATTCTCTGTGTACTTCCGTGGTTTAAAATAAAAATAAAAATGAAATCTTCTATAACTGATTCAAACTCACTTCTAAAGTTAAAAGGCGTTGGCCCCAAGGTCGCTGAAAAACTGCAACGTCTTGATATTCATAATCAGGAAGATTTGCTTTTCCATTTGCCTTTGCGCTATCAGGATCGTTCTCATATTTATCCAATCGGAACACTGCGTTCGGGCATGGAGTGCCAGATAACAGGTGAAGTGCAATTAAGTGAAATTAAATTTGGTCGTGGACGCATGTTGTTGTGTCGTATATCGGATGGCACAGGTTTTATCACGTTACGTTTTTTTCATTTTAGTAATGCACAAAAAAACCAGTTAAAACGCGGGGCGAAAATCTTATGCTTTGGTGAAGTTCGTCGCGGTAAAGTCGGTTTTGAAATGGCACACCCGGAATATCAATTCATAAAAGAAAATGAAGAGATAGTTTTAGATGAAAATCTTTCGCCTATTTATCCGACAACAGAAGGTGTGCATCAATTAACTTTGCGTAATGTCATGTCGCAGGTAATCGAAAAACTTAAAAATGATGAATTACAGTTACCCAATTTAATTCCTGCTACGTTATTGGAAAAACACAGTTGGCCAACGCTTAAACAAGCCTTGTTATACATCCATAATCCACCTGTGGATGCCCAACTAGATGAGTTGTCTGAAGGGAAACATCTTACCCAACAAAGTTTAATTGTCGAAGAATTATTAGCGCATCACTTAAGTATGCGTCAGTTGCGTGTTGACATGCATAAAGAAAAAGCCCCGGTGTTAAAAAGTAAGGGAGACTTAAGTAAACAGTTTTTAGCTGCTTTACCTTTCGAGTTAACCGCAGCACAACAAAGAGTTGTGCAAGATATTAATTTTGATTTAGATCAGCCAAGCCCAATGCAACGTTTGGTTCAAGGTGATGTTGGCTCAGGAAAAACAGTCGTTGCAGCACTTGCTATGTTGAAAGCAGTTGAGTCCGGTTATCAAGCCGCCATCATGGCGCCAACTGAATTATTGGCGGAACAACATTTTCAAAACTTTAAAAACTGGTTGGAGCCTTTAGGTATTAATGTGGTTTGGCTATCCGGAAAATTAAAAGTTGCAGCTAAACGTGACGCGCTTGAAAAAATTAATAGTTCTGAAGGCCAGGTTATTGTTGGAACGCATGCTTTGTTTCAGGAAGGTGTAGAATTTTTGAAATTAGGTTTAATTGTTGTAGATGAGCAACATCGCTTTGGTGTGCACCAGCGCTTATCATTAAGAGAAAAAGGAAACCACAAAGATGGTTATCCACATCAATTGATTATGACCGCAACACCTATTCCCAGAACATTGGCGATGACCGCTTATGCAGATTTGGATTGCTCAGTGATAGATGAACTGCCTCCGGGTCGCATCCCTGTTGAAACCGTGGTCATTCCTGAATCAAAACGTGAAGTGATTGTGCAACGGGTAGAACAAGCATGCACAGAAGGCCGACAAATTTATTGGGTTTGTACCTTAATAGAAGAGTCAGAAACATTACAGGCACAAGCGGCGGAAGATACCGCTAACTTACTTGCAGAGGCATTGACTCAAGTGCGAGTTGCTTTACTGCATGGCCGAATGAAAGCCGAGCAAAAAGAAAAAGTTATGGCAGCATTTAAAGCTGGTGAAGTTGATTTGCTGGTTGCAACCACCGTGATTGAAGTGGGGGTTGATGTACCGAATGCAAGTTTAATGATTATTGAAAATGCGGAACGGCTGGGATTATCTCAACTGCATCAGTTACGTGGTCGAGTGGGTCGTGGTTCGCAAGAAAGTGCCTGCGTACTCATGTATCATGGGACTTTATCTACTAATGCGCGCGAGCGTTTAGCCATCATGCGCGAAACGAATGATGGTTTTGAAATTGCGAGAAAAGATCTTGAAATACGTGGCCCGGGTGAAGTGCTCGGCATAAAACAAACTGGAATTATGCAAATGCGTATAGCAGATTTACAACGCGATCAGGATTTAATACCGTATGTTGCTGAAATGGCTGATCAACTTTTTCAACACTATCCTGATTTTGTCGAACCGTTAATAAATCGGTGGATAGGGCGAGCAACAAAATACGCCGTGGTTTAACTTGAGAATATATTGAAAATTTTAACACCAGATAATTGCGATAATCATATTTCAGAACCTGTTTGGCGTAGTCGTGATATGTTGATGAGCCATGCACCGGTAGAAATTTCACCATGGTTATTTGATCAAGGTTCATTAACGCGGCGAATTTTACTTCATTGCTCCAAAAAGTTTCGTGTGGAAGTTTTATCGCAAAAATGGCAGCGGCCGTTATTAAATGAAGCACTTCGTTTAGGTGTGCATCCAGAACATCATGCTTTAATTCGTGAAGTTTTACTTTATTGTGGTGATATACCCTGGGTTTTTGCGCGAAGTGTTTTGCCACGTAAGACATTAACAGGGCCACGTCGTTTTCTGGGTAAGTTGGGCAGTCGACCTTTAGGCGAAATTTTATTTTTAGATCCAAATATTCAGCGTGATGCTTTGGAAATAGCAGAAATAAAAAAAGGTCAGCGCATGTATAGTTGCGCAACACAATGTTTAACTAATCCGCCTGACTTTGTCTGGGGGCGACGTTCCGTTTTTTATTTACATAAAAAACCGTTACTTGTGAATGAAGTTTTTTTACCTTCAATTTTAAATAAGTGAATAAATTTTATAGGGTGTGGTTATGTTTTTTAAATATTTTGGATAAGGCAAAAAGCAAGACCTGACCCTGA
>CAZSCK010000138.1:0-3466 GCA_964605385.1 uncultured Thioalkalispiraceae bacterium | reverse complement strand
TTATTCAGACAGGATGCGGTAAAACACATTTTGGTTCGGCATGAGCAAGGGGCAACCCATGCAGCCGATGGTTATGCACGTTCAACGGGTAAGCCCGGGGTTGTGCTTGTCACATCTGGTCCTGGTGCAACCAATGCTGTTACAGGTATTGCCACTGCATATTTAGATTCTATTCCACTTGTTGTTATAACCGGACAAGTGACCAGCGCATTTATTGGTAGTGATGCTTTCCAGGAAGTTGATTCTGTGGGAATTACGCGTCCCTGCGTAAAACATAATTTTTTAGTTAAAGATGTTAAAGATTTAGCTCTTACATTAAAGAAAGCATTTTATGTTGCGACAACAGGTCGACCTGGACCTGTTGTTGTTGATATTCCAAAGGATGTTACGGATCCAGGTATTAAAATTCCGTATGAATATCCGGCATCAATAGAATTACGCTCGTATAACCCGGTAGTGGAAGTTAAAGCGACGCAAGTAGAAGAAGCCGTTGATGCCTTACTGTCAGCAAAACGCCCAATGATTTATTCGGGCGGTGGTTCAGTTTTGAGTAATGCATCAAGCGAATTACGTACTTTCGTTCGTCAGCTTGGTTATCCTATTACCCAAACATTAATGGGTTTAGGTGCATATCCTGATCCTGATCCATTGAATGTGGGCATGCTGGGCATGCATGGTACTTATGAAGCCAATATGGCGATGCATGATTGTGATGTATTGTTAGCCGTAGGCGCACGTTTTGATGATCGTGTAACGGGTGATTTAGAGCAGTTTTGTCCAAATGCTAAAGTCATTCATGTTGATATTGATCCATCTTCAATTTCAAAAAATGTTCATGTTGATATTCCAATTAATGGCGATGTGAAACAGGTTTTAGTTGAGCTGAGTAAATCGATTACGGCAAGTAAACGCGTGCCCGATGAGAAAGCGCTAAAAAGCTGGTGGAAACAAATAAACGAATGGAATTCCAAAGATTGTTTACGTTATGATCGTAATAGTGCTTTGATAAAACCCCAGTTTGTTTTAGAAAAACTGTATGAAGTAACAGGTGGTGATGCCTTTATTACTTCTGATGTTGGTCAGCACCAAATGTTTACTGCGCAGTTCTATAAGTTTAATGAACCACGCCGCTGGATTAATTCAGGTGGCCTTGGCACCATGGGCTTTGGTTTGCCAGCAGCAATCGGTACGCAATTGGGAAATCCCGATGCGACAGTTGCTTGTGTGACCGGTGAAGCAAGTATTCAAATGTGTATTCAGGAATTAGCTACGGCTTTTCAATATTCAACGCCTATTAAGGTGATAAACCTGAATAACCGGTATATGGGTATGGTACGTCAGTGGCAGGAATTCTTTTATGAAAGTCGCTATTCACAGTCCTATGTTGAGGCCTTGCCGGACTTTGTAAAACTGGCTGAAGCCTATGGTCATGTTGGTATGCAGATTGAAAAACCGGAAGATGTCGAAGGCGCATTAAAAGAAGCTTTTGCGATGAAAGATCGTTTGGTCTTTATGGACTTTATAACAGATCAAAAAGAAAACGTTTATCCCATGATTGCTGCAGGTAAAGGCCATCATGAAATGCATGAAAGAGAGTTAGCTTAAGATGCAACATATAATTTCATTGTTAATGGAAAATGAATCCGGTGCACTATCACGTGTTGCGGGTTTGTTTTCTGCGCGCGGTTATAATATTGAGTCGCTCACTGTTGCGGCAACAGAAGACGAGACATTGTCCCGTATGACAATAGTGACCTCAGGCTCAAACGAAATCATTGAGCAAATTAATAAACAACTCGATAAACTTATTGATGTGGTTAAGCTCATCGATATCACTGCAAATGGTGAACATATTGAACGTGAATTAATGTTGATAAAAGTTCAGGCAGATAGCAGCGAGAAACGTGAAGAAGTAAAACGTCAGGCAGATATTTTTAAAGGCCGCATTCTTGATGTGACTGATACCACGTACATCATTGAGTTAACGGGTGAAGGCAGTAAGTTAGACGGTTTCATTAAGGCTATGGATAAAAAAGATATTTTAGAAACAGTGCGTTCGGGTGCGACGGGTATCACGCGCGGTGAAACATGTTTAAAGCTATAAGCTAGAAACATCAAATTTGAAACTAATTTTAAGATTTAAAATTTAAGACAGGAAAGACATTATGAATATTTTTTATGATAAAGATTGTGACCTTTCAATTATCAAAGGCATGAACGTAACAATCGTAGGTTATGGTTCACAAGGCCATGCACATGCAAACAACCTGAAAGATTCAGGTGTTAACGTAACAGTTGCTTTACGTGAAGGTTCAGCATCAGCGGCTAAAGCTGAAAAAGCAGGTTTAAAAGTTTCTAACACAGCAGACGCAGTTAAAGGCGCTGACTTAGTTATGATTTTAACGCCTGATGAATTTCAATCAATATTATATAAAAAAGAAATCGAGCCTAATATTAAGAAGGGTGCAACATTAGCCTTTGCACATGGTTTTGCGATTCACTATAACCAGGTTGTACCTCGTGCTGATTTAGATGTCATCATGATTGCACCTAAAGCGCCAGGCCACACAGTTCGTAGCGAATTTGTTAAAGGCGGCGGTATTCCAGATTTAATCGCAATATTCCAGGATGCATCAGGTAAAGCAAAAGACGTCGCGCTTTCTTATGCTTCAGGTGTGGGTGGTGGTCGTACTGGTATTATCGAAACAACATTTAAAGATGAAACAGAAACTGATTTATTTGGTGAGCAAGCTGTTTTATGTGGTGGTGCAGTTGAACTGGTTAAAGCCGGTTTTGAAACATTAACAGAAGCAGGTTACGCACCAGAGATGGCATACTTCGAGTGTTTGCATGAATTAAAATTGATTGTAGATTTAATGTATGAAGGCGGCATCGCTAACATGAATTACTCAATCTCTAACAATGCAGAGTACGGTGAGTATGTAACAGGTGATAAAATCATCAATGCTGAAAGCCGTAAAGCGATGAAAGAATGCTTAGTGAATATTCAAAATGGTGAGTATGCTAAACGCTTTATCTTAGAAGGTGCGTCTAACTATCCTGAAATGACAGCGCGTCGTCGTAATAATGCTGCACATCCTATTGAAGTGGTGGGTGGCCAGTTACGCGAGATGATGCCATGGATCACAGCAAATGCCTTGGTTGATAAGGATAAGAATTAATTTCGAACTCTGAGAAGCATGATGGCGGCGTTTACCCTCTATATTAAAACAGTAAGTGGGGCACTACGAAATACTTACTCAAAATACTCATGCACTACGTGTGCATTCCGTTTTTTCGTAAGTATTTGCTTTGCCCTCAAACTTCTCAGTGTCCGAGATGGTAGCTGATAATAAAAAAGCCGAGCAATTGCTCGGCTTTTTATTTTTAAAAATGAAAATGACTATTTTATAAACTCTATGTGAGGATATGGAATAAGGGGAGTCAAATTAAGGCCGTCTGCTTC
>CAZSCK010000137.1:0-3478 GCA_964605385.1 uncultured Thioalkalispiraceae bacterium | reverse complement strand
TAGAAATATATTTGTTTCAGGAACAGGATTATGATTAATTTAATATATAAATACACACAAGCTATGTTAGGAAAAAATCTGCGTTATGTTTTTATTTTGTGGTTAACAGGTTTATGTCTGCTCTTTCTTTCGGTTTTCTTTGTTTTGAACGTCCAATATACAGCAATTACGATTGCTTTAATTTTAGCAGGAATGATTAGCTGGATAGCAGGTAATTATATTTTACTGGCCAAGACGGTAATATATATTGAAAAAGAAAAAGAGGATATTAAAATATCTCAGAAGCTGGTTAATGAATATGAAAATTTAATGCGGGAAGCTGATAGCGAGCAAAGTCTGCAACTTGAACAGATGGAAGATGAAATTTCTCGCGTTAAATCTATACAGAGTGATGCTATAACCGGTGTTATTAATAGCTTTCAAGGTCTTGAACAACAATCCCGAAATCAGTTAGATCTTGTTTCCAACCTTATTAGCTTAATTACAGAAAATGATAGTGATGAAACAACAAAAAGTTTTCGAGATGAAGCAACTGAAATGATATCGATGTTTTTGCAAAGTATCCAGGATATTAGTGATGGCAGCAAGAATATGGTTGATGCTATGAATACCATGAGTCATAACATAAATGAAATAGAAAAATTATTAGGAGAAATTGATGGCATAAGTTCACAAACAAATTTGTTAGCGCTTAATGCTTCAATCGAAGCTGCCCGTGCGGGTGAAGCAGGTCGTGGTTTTTCAGTGGTTGCAGATGAAGTTAGAGGCTTATCACAACGTAGTAGTCAATTTAGTAACCAGATTAGAGGAAATTACAATGAAATAGAAAAAACAATGAAAGTGGCAAAAGAAACAGTTGGTAAAATGGCAGCTAGTGACTTGACTCTGACCATGAACTCACAACATCGAATGGATGAAATGATGTCTGAGATTGAACAAACTAATGAAAAAATTACTGAAGAATTACAACATATATCCGGAATTTCAGAAAAGATATCTAGCGATGTGGAACTTGCAACACAATCAATGCAGTTTGAGGATATGACTAATCAATTGTTGAAACATTTATATAAACGTGTTGATACTTTACGTGGGTTTTCTGTTGCATCATCACATCTTAGGCATGATATTTGTGATGTACAAAATAAAAATAAAACGTTACAGTTTGATGAGCATATCGTACATCTACAAAATGCGATGACAAGAGCTCATGCTTTATCAGAAAAAACAATAATGAATCCTGTTCATCAGACAAGCATGAATACTGGTGAAGTAGATCTTTTTTAGAGGGTAATAATAATGCTTAACAAAATACTTATTGTAGATGATGAACCTTCTGTTCTTAAAATGCTTAACAAAATGCTAAAGGATGAATCGGATGATATTGTAGAAGCTAAAAATGGCGAAGAAGCTTTACAGATATGTCAGCAGCAGGAAATTGATTTAATGATTACAGATATTGTCATGCCAGAAAAACATGGTATTGATCTTATAATGGAAGTTAAAAATATTAAACCAGATGTTCCGATAATAGCTATATCAGGTGGTGGTGGTGTATCGGGTCGTTTTGATTATTTGGAAATAGCCGAACTTCTTGGTGCAAAAAATATATTACATAAACCGTTTTCTGTCGGAGAACTACGAGACGTAGTTCATAATATTATTGGTTCTTAAACATGTCTCAAAATAAAATAAACCCTATTGATGAACATATAAAAAACTTTCCTGATTTATTTAGATCCGCATTATCTGCGACAGCAGACGGCGTAGTGATTACTGATAATAAGGGGGATATTAAATGGGTAAATCCTGCCTATGAGACATTAACAGGATACTCTATTGATGAAGTTCTTAATCAGAACCCCAGAATATTAAAATCAGGAAAACAAAACCCTGTGTATTATAAAGAACTCTGGGATACAATTTTAGCTGGTAATGTTTGGTCGGGTGAGTTGTGGAATAAAAGAAAAGATGGTGCTCTCTATTTAGAAGAACAAAGCATTACTCCTGTTAAAGATGAACAAGGTAATATAACGCACTATATCGCTATTAAACGTGATGTAACACAGCAACATCAACTTCAAGATCAATTACATCAGGCAAAACGCATTGAAGCTATAGGCCAATTAACAGCAGGTGTTGCACATAACTTTAATAGCAAGTTAGCAAGCATTTTAGGTTTTACTGAACTTGCTATAGAAGAAGCACAGCAATATTCAAATGAGGAAATGGATGATTGTTTAAGTGAAATAATTGTTGCCGGTAAGGCTGCTCGTGATCTTGTCAGACAAATGATGGCATTTAGTTTAAATGAACAAAGTGAATTAAAACCAGGGGATGTTGATTTGATTGTCAGGCAGGCTATTAAACTTATTACATCAACTATACCTGCAGGTATTAAAGTTCAGATGGATTTGAAAAATGTACCTGCAGTAATGCTTGATTCTGTTCGTTTACATCAAATGTTAATGAGTCTTGCAATGAATGCTGTTGAAGCAATGTCTGAATATGGAGACTTATTATTTAGTACGGATGTTACTCAAATAGATAATATCACGTGCAACTCTTGTCATGAGATTATTTCAGGAGACTACGTATCAATATCGGTTAAAGATACGGGTAAGGGTATATTGCTTGATGATCAAGGGCAAATATTTATGCCCTTCTTTACTACACATCAGCAGGATGGTGGGACGGGAATGGGATTGTCTGCACTGCATGGGATGTTACATGAAATGAATGGTCATGTGACTGTTGAATCAATATCTGGACAATATATGATATTTACTTTATTGCTCCCTATAAATAAGGCCAGTAATGAGCTGAAAGTTGAAAATAATGTTGATTATCAAGATAAAGCTAAAGAAGAAAAACACATATTGGTAGTTGATGATGAAGAATCTGTTGCTAACTTTTTATCTGAAATACTTGGGCTTAATGGTTATCAGGTAAGCAGAGAAATAAATAGTAAAGAAGCACTTAAAAATATTTTAAAACATCCTGATAAATATGATCTTTTAATTACCGATCAAAATATGCCTGAATTAAATGGAACTGAACTAGCTAAGTTAGTATTTGAGATTAAAGAAGACTTACCTGTGATACTGATGACAGGTGCTCAGATAAATAAAGAAAGTAAGGAGTTTGAGTTCATTGATGAAGTATTAATTAAACCTTTTGAAACAAAAGAGCTATTAAATAAAATTAAAAGTTTATAGTTATTTCTAATAAAAAAGCCGCACTGTATTGCTACAGGCGGCTTTTTTAATTGTATTTATTAGACTTTTTTCAATTAAATCGTCTGGTAGTACAAGTTTTGAGGGTGATTTGCCTGGGCAAAGAAGAACCAGCGTTCAGCAATCAGACCGATATATTGAATAATAAAGGCGCCCAATAAAATGCTTGTGCTGCCTGAATCAACCCCAACCCAAAGTAAAATAATCGGTACCGGGAATACTAAAATCATAAAGCTCCATTT
>CAZSCK010000136.1:0-3545 GCA_964605385.1 uncultured Thioalkalispiraceae bacterium | reverse complement strand
TAATAAATCTTCCATTATCATTAAATGCTCTAAGATATTACTATAATTTCATATAGTTACAAGATTTTCTTTGTAAATCACTTGAATTTAGTGGTAAATGACTCTAAATATATATAAGTAAATAAGATATTTTATCCCACTTGGTACATACAAAAGTCTGACTAAATCACAGATAATGCTAGCCATATTGATAATATAATTTTAGTAAATATTTAGAATATAACCTTAAAACTTTGTAAAAAATGATGAATATAGCGACTGTAACCGCCCCCAATATTGATGACAGTAAAATTCGCAGCTTAGGCCGAGAAGCCCAGGCCGCCGCTGTCATCACTGGCCAAAAACGTGAAGAATTAGTCTGTAAAATCAAAGACTTATTAAAAGAAAAAGATGCTGTACTGGTTGCTCACTATTATACCAGCGCAGACTTACAGCAATTAGCAGAAGAAACCGGTGGATATGTCTCAGATTCGCTTGATATGGCTCGCTTTGGCAAAGAACATGCAGCATCAACTCTCATGGTTGCTGGTGTTCGCTTTATGGGCGAGACCGCCAAAATTCTTACTCCTGAAAAACGAATATTAATGCCAAGCCTGGAGGCCGAATGTTCATTGGATTTAAGCTGCCCCATCGATCAATTTAGCGCATTTTGTGACGCCAATCCTGAGCGTACCGTCGTGGTTTATGCCAATACAAGTGCGGCAGTTAAAGCCCGGGCAGACTGGGTTGTCACTTCCAGTATTGCAACTAAGGTAATCCAATATCTTGCCGAAAAAGGAGAGAAAATACTCTGGGGACCGGATCGCTTTTTGGGCAGTTATATTCAAAAGGTAACCGGAGCTGATATGTTGCTATGGCAAGGCTCTTGTATTGTACATGACGAATTCAAAGCAACTGCATTAACTAAATTAAAACAGCAGCACCCGACTGCAGCCATTTTAGTTCATCCTGAATCACCCGAAAATATTATTGAACAAGCAGATGTTGTTGGCTCAACAACTCAGCTAATCAATGCTGCAACCAGTATGAATAATGACACCTTCATTGTTGCAACCGACAACGGCATTTTTTATAAAATGAGACAAGTTGCACCAGACAAAAAATTTATTGAAGCCCCTACCGGTGGCGAAGGTGCAACCTGTATGAGTTGCGCTCACTGCACATGGATGGCAATGAACGGATTAGAAAACCTCGCTCACTCTTTAGAACATGGCGAGAATGAAATATTTGTTGATGAGGTTATTCGGCAACAGGCGCTCAGGTCTGTAACACGAATGATGGATTTTGCAAAAAATTGAACATAGATATAAGAAAGCTTATTAGTGTAACAATACTCCCGGTAGTATTATTATCGTCTGCTTATTTCTTTATACCACAGCTTACTAAACCTCTACCCGATGTTCTTCAGGTTATTCTGCCTTACTTGCCTTTTGTTATTTTCATTACAGGAATGGGGTTAAGCTGGATATTTCACCATAGTCGTGAATTTAATTTATTCCTGCTATTCACCATCATTTATATATCTTTAGATAATTATATCTGGAACCCTGACTTAAAAGTAGATTTCCAACTTTCTTATCTCCTGATGGTATCTCTTATCCCGATTAATTATTTATACAATTTTTTATCGCGGGAACGCGGAATATTAAATCAATATGGTGCACGTCGGTTCATTATATTAGCCGTGCAACTCTATTGTATTACCTGGATACTGGAGCACCCTTACCCGCCAATAAAAGAATTTTTTACCTTTTCACCTTTTAATTACAACATACTTAAAATCACAGATATCTCTCAGCCTTTAATAGTTGCAATAATAATTTCTGCTATAATTATATTCTTTCGTTTATTGCAAACATCATCAATCCTGATATCTGGAATACTATCGTCACTTATAGCAATTACAACAGCAGTACATTTTTATCAACAACCACAGTTGGCCACTATGTTTACACTGTTGGCCGGACTGTTAATAATAATAAGTATCATTATTAATGCTTATTCTTTGGCTTACCTTGATGAATTAACTAACTTACCTTCCCGGCGCGCATTAACCCAAAGCACTTCTACTTTAGGGAAACATTACTGTGTTGCTATGGTTGATGTTGATCATTTTAAAAAATTTAATGATAAATACGGCCATGACATTGGCGATCAGGTATTAAAAAAATTAGCCCGCCAGTTAAGACAAATTCGTGGTGGCAAAGCATTTCGTTATGGCGGAGAAGAATTCATCGTACTATTTCCAAATAAAAACCTGCAAGAGGCTCGTTTATTCTGTAACGAATTATGTAAAAATGTTGAAAATAGTCCTTTTATGCTGAGAAATAAAAAACGACCTAAAACAAAACAACCCGACACAAAACAACGAAAGCAACCTGAAGCTAAACCACTCACTATCACAATAAGTATTGGTGTTGCCGAGCATTCACAAGATCTTGCAAATTCAGAAGATGTTATTAAACAAGCCGACAAAGCGCTTTATAAAGCAAAAAAGAACGGCCGTAATCAAGTGGCTACTTTAGCTTAACCATTCAAACTTCGACTCGCTATTTCGTAAACATCTTTAGATAAGTCTTTTTTCGCCAAAATACGTTCAAGTTGTTTTTTCATTAACTCCTGACGACTTTTATCATAACGACGCCAGCGACTCATGCTCTGAATTAAACGTGCTGCTATTTGCGGGTTCATTGAATCTAATGCTAAAACCTGATCTGCTAAAAATTCATAACCAGAACCATCACTATTATGGAAGTGTGCGATATTCCCCGCACAAAAACGACCAATCAGTGAACGAACTTTATTTGGATTGCTTAAAGTAAAGGCTTCGTGTTGCATCAAGGCTTTTACTCTATCTAATACGTCGGGAAGATCTGAAGCGGCTTGTATTGCAAACCACTTTTCAACAACTTGAGCATCATACTTCCATTTGTCATAAAATGCGTCCAGAGCTTGTTGGCGCGAAAAATTATCGTGATGTGATAATATAGTCAATGCAGATAATACATCTGTCATGTTATTTGCGCTGTCTATTTGTGTTGTACAAGCTGCAATGGTGTCATCTTCCTGCAAACACATTAAATAAGACAAACACACGTGATTTAAACCACGCCTTGCCATTTCATCAGCATCAAATAGATAAGTCGCATTACTTTGACCTGACTGGTAGATATTTTTAAAATCATCTTTTAATGCTTTCGCTATTTCATAACGCATAAAAGTACGAGCCTGATGAATAGCGTCAACATCAACCACATCACATTGATCCGCTAAATAACTCTCTGAAGGTAAAGTCATTGCTTGCGCAATTAAAGATTTATCCAAATCAGAATGTGTTAATGTATTTCTAAACGCCTTAATCACTTTATCATCTAACATCAGTGCACGATTATTTTGAATATCATCCACAAAGCCAAGTAACGTGTTCATTGCCAGCATTTGCCCTGCTTCCCAACGATTAAACTCATCACTGTCATGTGCAAAAATAAATGCTAAATCATCGTTTGTTTGTTTCGATTGAATTTTAACCGGAGAAGTAAAACCTC
>CAZSCK010000135.1:0-3554 GCA_964605385.1 uncultured Thioalkalispiraceae bacterium | reverse complement strand
CATCCTCTCAGACCAGCTACTGATCGTCGCCTTGGTGAGCCATTACCTCACCAACAAGCTAATCAGAAATAGGCTCATCTAATAGCGCGAAGTCCGAAGATCCTCCGCTTTCCCCCGTAGGGCGTATGCGGTATTAGCGTGGTTTTCACCACGTTGTCCCCCACTACTAGGCAGATTCCTATTTATTACTCACCCGTCCGCCACTCGTCAGCCAGAGCAAGCTCTGCTGTTACCGTTCGACTTGCATGTGTTAGGCATGCCGCCAGCGTTCAATCTGAGCCAGGATCAAACTCTTCAGTTTAATCTTTTGCGGTTACTCATTACCTATATAAATATAGATAAAAAGCGTAACCAAACTTTTCGCAATGAAAAGCCCTCACAATTAAAAACTACGTTTATAAAACTATGTTTTTAACTAGGTAAAAATTGACCGAAGTCTCTTTTTACCATGTGGTGACTTACATCGACATTTCTTTGGCAAAGCCATCATCGACACAAGCACCCACACAAATTATCTGATCAAATTGTTAAAGAGCGAGCCGTAACTTTCGTTAGGCGAAGACTATCAATTTTAGCTGATAATCTCCTTTATCGTCAATGAAAAATTTTCAATGACGGGGTTATTTCTAACCCGTTCTGCTGAGCTTTCGTTCAACCGAGGCGCGCATTATACGCATCTTAATCAAACCGTCAACACTTAAATTCAAACTATTTATCTATTTCTAGACTGCTTAAACTTAAAGCTTTGTCTCAACGAAGGCGCGCATTATACGCAGCTTCTGTTGAGCGTCAACACCTAAAATCAAACTAATTTTCTGCTTGTTTTTAAGCTGTTGTCCTTAACAGAGCGGCGCATTATACGCAGCTCGGATTAGGCGTCAACAGGTGATCTGTAAATAACTGACATTAATTTTAACGAATGCTAATAAACGAGTATTGTTGCGGTATACAGACGACTTTATGCTTAAAAAACCACCAGATTTATTTCAACTTAACCTTTGCAAAGCGTCGCTTACCGACTTGATAGATATGTTCAGAACCACTTTCAACAAGCAACCCCTTATCTTCCATCTTTTTACCATCAATTTTTACTGCTCCTTGCTTTAACATACGCAAAGATTCTGACGTACTTTGAGTTAACTTGGCATCTTTAAGCAGGTTGGCTATCGCAAGCTTGCCATCCACAGATGCAAGCTCTAGCTCAGGGATGTCATCGGGCATTGCCCCCTTCTGAAAGCGAGCAATAAAGTTCTCGCGTGCTTGTGTGGCCTCAGCTTCAGAATGGAACCGTGCAACAAGCTCTTCGCCGAGGACAAACTTAATATCCCGTGGATTAATGCCTTCTTCGATATCCTGTTTGAATTTTTCAATATCTTCTTCTGGCAAGAAGCTGAGTAATTCAAAGTAGCGCCACATCAATTCATCCGATATCGACATGATTTTACCGAACATATCATCGGGTGCATCATCTATACCAATATAGTTGTTTAAAGACTTGGACATTTTCTGTACGCCATCCAGCCCTTCTAATATAGGCATGGTAATAACCACTTGCGGATCCTGGCCATAATGCTTCTGCAATTCCCGCCCTACCAATAAATTAAACTTCTGATCGGTGCCACCCAGCTCTACATCAGCTTTCATTGCTACCGAGTCATAGCCTTGAATCAAGGGATATAAAAACTCATGGATTGCAATGGGCTGGCCACCTTTGTAGCGTTTACTGAAATCATCACGCTCTAACATACGGGCAACTGTGTGTTTGGCGGCTAATTGAATTAAATCAGCGGGACTCATTTCGTTCATCCAGCTGGAATTGAACATCACAAGTGTTTTAGTAGGATCGAGAATTTTAAAAATCTGTTGCTCATAAGAACGTGCATTTTCAATGACATCATCCCGGGTTAATGCTGGACGAGTTGCACTTTTACCCGTTGGATCGCCAATCATTCCGGTGAAATCACCTATAAGGAATAGTACCTCATGACCAAGATCCTGAAACTGGCGTAGCTTATTAATAAGAACAGTGTGACCAAGGTGTAAATCTGGTGCAGTGGGATCAAAACCCGCTTTAATTCTTAAGGGCTTGTTTTTCTTAAGTTTTTCAACCAGTTCAGCCTCTACTAAAATTTCATCGGTGCCACGTTTAATCAACGCCAGGCTATCTTCAAGTGATGTCATGTTTATTCTTTTCCTGTCGAGTATAATTACCCGGTTTAATGTTCTCGGTCATTACGAAGAAGTCCTGAAAAATATATTTTTTAGGACTAACACGGCAATCTCACAATTATTCCTCTTCATCATGAGATTACTACGGGCATCCAGCCCAGCCCTTCGGATCAAGCAAAGCTTATTCATTCGCAATGACAGTAATATTTAATTAAAGCCGCGTAGATTAGCATATTGTCTAATACGAATCCTTAATGATATACACCGTATCAGCCGTTAAAATTATAATCTCAAATCATGATCAAGTTCCTTCCCGTACAATAATAATATCTATTAGTATTTGACCCTGAGCAAGCTCTAGGCTATCTTTACACAACAATAACTAAAAGTTGAATAAAATCCGTGAATTACAACTCTTTCTTAATACGTGACTATAAGTTAATGGGGCAACCACCTGCTCCACAAAAACGCCCACCGTTTACTCGGTTGCATGCGGTTATCGTATTAGCATCAATCATGTTCATCGCAACCGTCGCCAGTTTTTTTTCAAATGATGTGGAAGCCACTCGTAACGCTGATCCCACTCAATTGATTCAGCTCAATGAAGAGGCATTAAGCCAAATCCATGCCTCACTCCCCAATAGTAAAGAAGAACTCTTCCATCCTGTTGAAGCAAGTGAAGCATCACAATTAGAAGAGCCACATGAACAGGCTCTTCCGTTAAAACAAACAATAATTAAAGTTAAATCCGGCCATTCACTCTCAACTATATTTAGAAAACATAAATTTAGTCAGCAGGACCTTTATCGCGTTATGCAAAAAGGTAAAACAGCAAAGGCTTTACGCAATTTACAACCCGGTCAAACTCTTGAAATTGAAAGCAATGAACAAGGACAACTTTATTCTTTGTCTTACCAGGTTAATCGTTTGCAATCGATTAATGTTATCCGTGCTAATGATGACTTTGATATTCAAACCATAAATAAACCTGTTGAGAAGCGCGTTAACTTTTCAGAAGGACTTATTCAAAGCTCATTATTTGAAGCAGGAAAGCAAGCAGGCCTATCGGATGCATTAGTTATGGAAATGGCGGGCATCTTTGGTTGGGATATCGATTTTGCTTTAGATATTCGACAAGGCGACAAATTTTCTATCCTTTATGAAGAACAATTCATTGAAGGAAAAAAATACCAAACAGGTACTATCCTCGCGGCTGAATTTACCAATCAGGGTAAAACCTTTAAAGCGATTCGTTTCACCGATAAATCCGGACGAACTAACTATTACACACCAGCAGGTTTATCAATGCGTAAGACTTTCTTACGTTCTCCGGTTGATTTCCGCCGCATCAGCTCACGTTTTGGTAAACGTAAACATCCCGTATT
>CAZSCK010000134.1:0-3567 GCA_964605385.1 uncultured Thioalkalispiraceae bacterium | reverse complement strand
GTGCGTTATTTTTGTTAAAATGAGCTCAATATCTGAAAGATCAACAGCCCCTAGTATCACTAACAACAAATCAGGATTTATATGTAAAGCAGACTTAAACATCACCTGCTTGCGGATGTTCACGTTCTGCTGAATCAAGAATTTTATTCAACGCATTGATATATGATTTAGCAGAAGCAATCACTATATCTGTATCAGCACCCTGGCCATTAACAATGCGTCCCCCCTTTTCAAGACGAACTGTTACCTCACCCTGAGCATCGGTTCCGCTGGTAATGTTGTTGACTGAATAAAGTTGTAACTCTGTTCCACTATTGATAATTTTTTCAATTGCCTTAAAAGTTGCATCAACGGGGCCACCACCTTCTGCTTCAGATAATTTTTCTTCACCATCAACATTTAACGTAATTGTTGCTTTAGGTGTTTCGCCTGTTTCAGTACAAACTTTTAGTGCCACCAAACGACAACGTTCGTTTTCTGCTGCCATACTGGTTTCAGAAACCAAAGCTTGTAAATCTTCATCAAAGATTTCATGCTTCTTATCTGCTAAATCTTTAAAACGAGAAAAAGCATCATTTAATTCATCTTCAGATTTAAATTCAACACCTAATTCCTGCAAACGTGTACGAAATGCATTTCGCCCAGAGTGTTTGCCCAGGACCATACGATTAGCTGACCAACCAACATCTTCTGCACGCATAATTTCGTAGGTTTCACGATTTTTCAATACACCATCCTGATGAATGCCTGATTCATGGGCAAAAGCATTTACACCCACAATGGCTTTATTCGGTTGTACAGCAAACCCCGTGATGCCTGATACCAAACGAGAAGCAGAAACAATCTGCGTTGTATCAATATGACTAACAGTGCAAGGGAAAATATCCTGACGGGTACGCACGGCCATAACAATTTCTTCTAAGGAGGCATTACCGGCGCGTTCACCCAAACCATTAATAGTACATTCAACCTGGCGTGCACCATTCATTACAGCTGACAAAGAGTTGGCCACAGCCAAACCCAAATCATTATGACAATGCACAGAAAAAATGGCTTTATCCGAATTTGGAATGTTTTCTCTTAAAGTTTTAATTAAATTACCAAATTGTTCAGGTACGTTATAACCCACCGTATCAGGAATATTTAGCGTGGTAGCACCTGCATCGATCACTGCTTCCAATATACGACACAAAAATGCAGTTTCTGAACGGCCTGCATCTTCGGGTGAAAATTCTACGTCATCGGTAAATTGACGAGCTCGCTTTACTGCACGCACCGCTTGCTCAATTACTTGTTCAGGCTCCATACGTAATTTCATTTGCATATGAATGGGGGATGTTGCAATAAAAGTATGAATTCGACCACTGTTCGCACCTTTCAATGCTTCACCAACTCGATCAATATCTTTATCTAAAGCACGCGCTAATCCACAAACGGTACTGTCTTTAATGCTTTGCGCTACGGCTTGTACACCTTCAAAATCACCCTGGCTGGCAATAGGAAAGCCGGCTTCGATGATATCAACGTGCATTTTTTCAAGCGTTTTAGCGATACGGACTTTTTCTTCTTTGGTCATCGAGGCGCCGGGGCTTTGCTCACCGTCACGCAACGTCGTATCAAAAATGATTAATTTTTCTTGCTTACTATTGGACATCTTTCTTCTCCATTCTGAGCCCAATTATGCCATGGACTGCAGATAAATCTAACAGGGTTTTCTTCAATTATTCAGCTAGTAATGTGAGGTAGGCGCCTAGCAAAACGCGCTCTGTTATATATGCCCTAAGGCAGTAGGCGTAGCAGGAAGAAGCTTAAATTTAAGCTTTCAGACACAGAAAACCTCACGCTATGCTGTGCATAGGTGCTATTAATGGCTTTACTGTTAGTTGAAGTGGTCATATGCGTAATATAGCCTGAGTTTCTAATTTTGCCAAGCTCTTTAACTATAATTGCTATTTAATCGGGCTTATCTTGCTGTTTATGCAAAGTACGCTCAGCACGATGTCGGCGTAATAAGATCATAGTTAAAACCGGACCTGATATGGCATAGCCCAAAAAGATGACAAATAAGACCAAAGCAGGTTCAGCTGAAACAAATACCAGAACAAAAACAAACATCAAAATGGTGACAAAAGGCACTTTGCTGCGCCAGTTCACACCTTTAAAACTGTGATAACGGACATTACTCACCATTAACAAACCAGCCAAAAGAGTCGTAATTAGCGCAATGGTCTGCAAAGTTGGCAATGATATATATTCTTTAATTAACTCACCATTCCAAATCAGCCCCGCAACCACTGCCGCCGCTGCCGGACTTGCTAATCCTTGAAAATAGCGTTTATCACTGTGGCTCGCTTGAGTATTAAAACGGGCAAGGCGCAATGCGGCGCAGGCCACATAAATAAAAGAGACTAACCAGCCCATTTTGCCAAGATTTGATAATGTCCATAAATAAACGATCAGTGCAGGTGCTAAACCAAATGACACCATATCCGCCAGGCTATCATATTCAGCACCAAAATCACTTTCAGTATTGGTCAAACGCGCAACTCGACCATCAACACCGTCAAGTACCATGGCAACAAAAATAGCAATTGCAGCTGTTTCAAAATGACCATTAATGGAAGAAACAATTGCATAGAAACCACAAAATAAAGCCGCGGTGGTAAAAAGATTTGGCAGTAAATAGATACCGCGATGGGGCTTTTTATTTATCTTATTTTTCATGGCAATTTTTTATTCATCAAAGTGGTAAAACGTATATATGCTTAAGAAACAAATCATACAACAATAACTTTAGATTAAGAAAACAGATTCCGCAATTAATGATGTTTCAAAGAGGCTAAGCGCGTCGTTCCCGCTTCGACATGATCTCCAACATTAACTTTTATACTGCTCGATGCAGGTACATAAACATCAACACAAGAACCAAACGGGATAATTCCACAGCGATGTCCTTGTCCAATACGTTGCCCAATAACGGCATCACAACTGAGTTTTTTGAAAAAACGTCCGGGTCTTAAAACGAGCATGATATCATCGTTTTCATCTGTTTTAATCTGGATTGCATGAGCCAGAGAACGGTCATCATCGTTATCTTCTGGATCTAACCACTGCTGAATAATTTTTCCTTCAACCACACTTCGAATTGAGTATATATCGGTAAGTGACATCGAGATACGAAACATAAAAGCATCTCTTCCAAGGAAAGGATCCGGATGAGCTTCAGCAATAATGACCGTACCATTCACCGGGCTCACTAAACCTAAAGGATTAGAAGGTAAAGCACGGTGCGGATCACGATAAAACCATGCAAGAATCAAAGGCACACACCACAAAACCGCAGCATAATGACTCACATAGTGCTGCAACGCAGCAACAACAAAGCTAAAAAAGAGAATTAAACTCCAGCCTTCTTTTGCAATAATCGGGTGTCTTGAAACTGCCATATTAATTTATCGTTTTAATCTTTTTATTAAAAGTTATAAATGATTGCTTTAAATCCGGACACGGAACAGGGGGAGTCAAATCAAGGCGCGCTATTCGCCATCCTTGGCCGCTCGACTGCTT
>CAZSCK010000133.1:0-3639 GCA_964605385.1 uncultured Thioalkalispiraceae bacterium | reverse complement strand
CTGACGCTACGGCTCAGTTGGCTTTGCTATGAAAGTTAACGGGACAGCAGTGATGCAACGTATAAAAAACTTATGAAATCGTCGGCTATGAAATGGGGAGGGTCAAATCACGACTCGCAAAATGCCATCCTTGGCTGCTCGACTGCCGCGTCCTGCGGCAGACGGTCGAGATTCAACCCTCCCCATTTCACATCCTTACTATAATAACTCGCAATCTTAAAAAAAACTGACGGATAGCGAGAAGCCAGAGAACAAGGCAAAAATATTATTTAAAAGCGGAGCTTACAATAAGTAAGTGAGCATTTTAAATAATATTTTTAACGCCGTTATCTGGCTTCTCGCGATTCGTCACTTGTTGATTCGTTGAATTCGTATTACCTCTTCCATCTTTCTCAACTGTCGCATTATCCGCGCAAGATGTTGTCTATTTTCAACCAGCACAGCAAAGCTTAATGTTGAATGTAACCCATCACGTTCTACAATATTTACATTTTCAATATTGGCTTCCATATCTGCAATCGTTGATGCAACACGCGCCAATACACCTCGCCGGCTTGTTACCAGCAAGTTAATATCAACAGGAAAATCACCGTGAATATTGTCTTCCCATTTAACATCTAACCATTTTTCAGGTTTATCACGAAATTCCGCTACGTTTTTACAATCCTGAGTATGAATAACTATGCCCCTACCCGAGGTAATAAAACCTAAAATAGGATCACCCGGAATAGGACGGCAACATTTTGCATAGTTTATGACCGCACCTTCAGTGCCTTTAATTGCAAGAGGCTGTGGCTTTAGTTCATCTTCATTACCTGTGCGATCACTCATTTTTTTGCGAATTTGAGCCAACGCAAGAGCAACAACTATCGGTATATGATTACCAAGACCAACCGCACAATACATGTCACTTATACTAACAAAACCTTGTTCTTCACTCACTAGTTGAACATCTTCTTCAGAAATAACATCAATGGAGGTACCGTGTACTGCAAGACATTTATTTATTAAACGTTTACCTAGCTCTTCAGCTTCATCATGATGCAGTTGATGTAAAAAATGACGAATATTGGTGCGTGCTTTTGCAGTAAATGCAAAGTCCATCCAGATAGGATTTGGTGATGCCTCTGGCGCAGTAATAATCTCAACTGTTTGGCCATTTAATAATTTTGTTCTTAATGGTACTAACTGACGATTAACTTTTGCGGCAACACACTGATTACCGACATCGGTATGTACCGCATAAGCAAAATCTACAGCAGTGGCTCCACGTGGCATTGGCATAATTTCACCACCCGGTGTAAAAACATAAACTTCTTCAGGGAATAAATCTATTTTTACATTTTCCAGAAACTCGATGGAGTTGCCAGCATGTTGTTGTAATTCTAATAAATCATGTAACCAACGACGTGCCCTTACTTGAGCACTATTACTCGCAGCATCACCATCGTCTTTATATAACCAATGAGCAGCGATACCTGCTTCTGCTACCCGGTCCATATCTTCAGTGCGAATTTGCACTTCAATAGCGACACCATATGGACTAATTAAAACAGAGTGCAGGGATTGATAACCATTGGATTTAGGAATGGCGATATAATCTTTAAACTTACCCGGCACTGGTTTATATAAATTATGCACCGCACCTAAAACGCGATAACACATATCTACCGAGTTAACGACGATACGTAACGCATACACATCCATTACTTCACTAAATGAAAGCTGTTTGGTTTTCATTTTGTTATAAATACTAAACAAATGTTTTTCACGGCCAATAACGCGACCAATAAGGGATTCCTGCCGCATGCGCTCTAAAATAGATTCTTCTAGTTTGCTAACAATTTCTTTACGATTGCCACGGGCTTTTTTTACATTTTCATCGAGAACTCGATAACGCTGTGGATACATCGCTAAAAAACCCAGGTCTTCAAGTTCAAGGCGTATACGATTCATGCCCAGACGATTAGCAATAGGTGAATAAATTTCCAGAGTTTCACGTGCAATGCGTCGACGTTTATCCGGTCGCATAATACCGAGGGTACGCATATTATGCAGACGATCGGCAAGTTTAATAATAATGACGCGAATATCTTTAACCATCGCCAGCATCATTTTACGAAAGTTTTCTGCTTGCGCTTCTGCCTTGGTGGCAAATTCCATGTGGGTCAGTTTGCTCACACCATCAACCAGCTCTGCGACTTCTGTTCCAAAGCGACTTTCGACCTGCTCTTTAGCAAATCTTGTATCTTCGATAACATCATGCAATATCGCGGAAATAATACTTTTTTGATCCATGTGCATTTCTGCAAGGATACGTGCGACAGCTAAGGGATGATAAATGTAAGGTTCGCCAGTAGCACGACGTTGGCCGTTGTGCGCTTCGGCACCAAAAAGGTAGGCTTGGTAAACTTCCGCCACTTGCTCCATCTCGAGATAGGTCTCGAGCATCTCGCAGAGGTGGCTTATTCGAAAGGCGGTAGGATCTTCCTGATATAGCGAAGATTTACCTCTATCAGGATAATTTTTATTCCGCGCTGGTTCCTGCGATATCTGAGTCACTGCTGCTTAATTCTCCACTTAATGCTGCTTTAATAGCCGCTGCCATATCAAGTGTATCAGACTCTTTCATTTCGCCTGACTTTTCTGCGCCTTCTTCAGTATCAACTTCTGTAAATTTCTGTTTTTCCGCAGCTTCTGCTTCATCCAGAATTTGTTCATCAATCAAACCTTCTGCAATTTCACGTAACGCAATAACAGTCGGCTTATCATTTTCTGGATCAACCAAAGGATCTTTGCCTTGTGCGAGTTGGCGTGCGCGTCTTGCGGCTAATCTCACCAATTCAAAACGGTTATCAACATTTTCCAGGCAATCTTCAACAGTTACTCGAGCCATCAGGCAAATCTCCAAAACAATCCCAATAGGGACAAAATCAAAAAAGGTCGGCAAGTATACCGATCGGATGCTGTTTAATCCAGCAACTCTTTTAATAAGGGCGTTAAACGCTGGCTTTGTGCCGCAAATCGACTCCGGCGAGCCAGAACAATACTCTTCAATTCTATAAGGGCATCATCAAAATCATCATTAACCAGTAAATAGTCATATTCGGAATAATGTGATGTCTCACTTTTGGCATCCAGCATTCGGCGCGCAATAATTTCATCACTATCCTGACCACGACCGCGTAAACGCTCTTCCAACGCCGATTGCGAAGGCGGCAAAATGAAAATATTCACTGAATAAGAGAGCTGCTTTCTAACTTGTTCTGCACCCTGCCAGTCAATTTCTAAAATAACATCTTCACCTTTTTTCAATTTGGTTTCGATATTAGCAATCGCAGTACCGTAATAATTATCAAAAACCTGCGCATGTTCTAAAAATGCAGATTCTTCCACCATTTTTTCAAATGCTGCTTTTTCAGTAAAATGGTAATCCACTCCATCCTGCTCACCCTCACGTTTCGCCCGCGTGGTGTGCGAAACCGAAACACCGATACCTTCGGTTTTTTCCAACAATGCTTTAACCAAACTGGTTTTACCTGCCCCTGACGGTGCAGAAATAACATATAACGTACCTAATGGATCATTCATATTTTTTGTTAACTCTTTATATATACTATTCAATATTCTGAATCTGCT
>CAZSCK010000132.1:0-3643 GCA_964605385.1 uncultured Thioalkalispiraceae bacterium | reverse complement strand
ATTAAGACTATTTTTCCTTATTATTTTAAATTAAAGTATTCAAGGGCTCTGCCCCGAATGGCACTTACTTAAGCTAAAAACTCATTCTAAAAATATTATAAGCCATTGAAAAATATAAAAAAGGCTGGCGTGATGGTAAAGTTATTGCACCACACAAAACAACCATCAGGAGTCGCCAGCCCTTATGAACATTACCCATAAAATACGCCAGATACAACAGTATTCAATTCAATCTTGTGTAAATAAAACCTACGCATACAGTTTTTTTAATTTACTGACCAGCCCACAATTACTGGATGTTATTGAAGAACAATTACCTCATCATCGTGAACGTCTTTACCCCCCCCCCACAACGACACTCTCTTTGTTTATGGTGTCCCGTCCACGTGTCCGCAGTGACTTGCTGTAGTAAAAACCTTCCTATTTTGAATTAAAATTCCTTTTTTAGTTAATTATTTCGAATAAATTAAAAAATAATCATGTTTATTTCATTTTCCGGGTGATTTTTAGAGTGAATGATAAAAATCATGAGTGACAAACAACAGTTTCCCTCGGACAGCAATATTAACTGTCTGGCTTTGAGTTTGAGTAAACTAAGTTGAGTTAAATTTTCAGGTAATACCCCGTCAACAACCCATCCCACGCTTCAAAAAAATATTCCTTTTTAATTTTTTGTTGATAAATATCTGTACCTTGCCATACTTCTGCTGGTGTTCGACCATTGAGATGTTGATGTGGCCGTACATGGTTATACCAAAAACGAAACTGCGATAATGCACCATTAAGTTGTGTCCGCGAATCCACGTCCCACTGATTTAACTTTTCTTTTAGTGTCCCAAAAAATCGTTCCACTCGACCATTTTGCCATGGGCACCCTTTGTCTACCTTCTGATGTTTTATATTCAACCAGGACAAACCAAAACGAAATAACCTTAAAGTAAAAACAGCTTCATTATCTGTCCGAATAATTTTAGGTTTACCGTAGTGTTCTATCATATCTAAAAGGTAACGAAGCAGGGTAATCGATGCTTTGCTCTTTAACCCTTTTAAACACAAACAATCCCGACTACCGTGGTCAATAATACCCAATATATTATGCAGTTTATTTTGTGTATCCGTCTTACCCGTTAAATCCATGCCTCAAACAATATTTACTGGAAGCGGGCGTGGTATACGATGCTTACTGTTTTTTCGTAAAATCTGAATCTCGTATTGATGCTTTTTAATGATATTGCTGACATAGGTTTTCCCTACTGTCCTTTTCTTGCTCTTGGTATATCGGCGATTAAAACTCTCCGCCAGTTTCCGACAACCCACATCAGGCATAAAAGCCTTCATACGGATGATTTCTTTTGATACCCAATTAGGTTTTTTAGGGTGCAGGTGAAAAGTGCGGGGTGGTTCAGGTGATTTTCTCTGACCAAAATGAGTCGGATGTTTAGACGGGAATAAAATGAAATATAATAAGGATAAATAAAGAAGGCACCCTTGTAATGGTTGCCAGATTAAAAAATAAAATATCATGATTGTTATTGAGTAAGCCTGATATGAGATAAATTCCTCTCTATAGGAGATCTTTAATATTGATTACGAAATTTTTCAGCCATTTTACCGAGGTTATACATGATTGTTCGGTTTAGAGCCTGTTCATGTGCATCGGGTGTTAATATTGCCATTAAAAGATAGCAATTTTTATCAAAATACCCCTGACAATAGATTAAATGTTCATCACTTGTACGATTAAATTGAAGGGTATGAAGAGGCCATGGGTTATCGTTGTCAGTTAAGTGTATATGAGCAACTTCTTCTGATTTTATGATGGGTAAGCTGTTGGTGTGATTATATAACGCATCACGACCAAAGGTATCGGGCACTTTGCCTGTTGCTTTATAATTTTTAAAATCAGATTGAAGAGCAGTCATCTCGGTGGGTGACAGTATGCTTTTTAAATGAGTATGAAAAAATACACGAATTCTATTCACTCAGAAAAATTTCCCAGTTCATCATCATTCGCTTGTTGAAGAAGTCGGGCTGATTCCTCTGAGATCTGTTTTAACCTAACAGCAGATGGACGGAATTGACCAATAATGCTTTTGTCTCTCTGGCTTTGTTCAATAATCATTATCATTTTTTCAAACAACTCAGCTCCAACCATATACCCCGCAGTTTGATTATGTGACATAACTGCGACGGGGTTATTGGTAAAATATTGGCTAGGATTTTTTCGTAACTCAGAAACAGAGACTATTTCTTCAGCTAAAATTTTGTGTGTAGACATAATAAACACCTTTAATTTATGTACTTTATTTTGTACATAATAGAGTACAAATAAGGCGATGTCGAGCCTTTTAATTGATTAAATCTGATCAAGTGATCTGATAATCATCTAGCAGGCTCCTTACTCATAGGGTAACGTTTAGTTTGCACACAAAACGAACCCTACAAAAAAAGAGCCTAATTGGAGCAACACGCTGTGTTGTAACCATAGATCTGTTATCGATGAGATTTTTTCATCGAAGGTGTTTGGATACGTTTGGGTACCTACGATTTTCTGGAGCCACGAAATGTGGTTAGGGGCATAACCGTTATTTCGTTTTTCCTAGATCCTGATGGCTGACTGGTGCGGGCTTGTTCCGATATCGAGAGCTTGAAAATATGGATGCAACACTTGTTTTTAACAAGATATGCGACAACAATAAATTATTTATTGTGTTGGCAATGAATTAAATTCGTTCGCTTTGTTGATAGGAGAATGCTAATGGCTGACCCCATTTATTCCTGGTTTACATTTATTCTACGTAACCTGGAACTATTGTTGCCCAGCCTTCTGTTATGCTTTTACGAAACGCAACAACCTCTTGATGTTCTTTTGAATAATAAAAATGCTCTGCATCTTCAAGGCTGTTGAATTTATGAATAACCATGTTTGGGTATGTGTCGCCCTCTATAGCTTCTACTGAGTTAGCAACAATTGAGCTGTACCCCATTTAACGGACATGAATTTCTAAGTTAAACTAAATAGAAATGAGGTGTCAAAAATGAGGTACAGCTCATATATCTAATATTATAGAATAATGTGCCCAGATCCCACTTATTTGCAGGAGGACAGAACAATGAAGAAACTATTATTATCCTTATCATTGATAGCCATTATCTTCTCTGGCCCGATTACACCGAGTTATGCCGAAGACGATGACACCATGAAAGTGGTCTATCATGCGGATTTTGCCGACCCACGTAGAATGAGTGCGATGATCACCAGTATTACCAACATGGTGACCATTTATACCAGCGACCTGATTGAGTATGATGTTCGCATTGTCTTTATTTCCCATGGTATTCGCTTTCTGACCAAGGACAAATTGAAAAAAAGTCCCTTTGCTGAAGACAAGGAGCTGGCCAAAACGCGTGACAACATTATGAAAAGACTGGCCGGGCTGGATAATGTTTATGGCGTAAAACTAGAATTGTGCGACATCACGCGCGAGGCACTTCGTTTGGATAAGAAAAAATTGATGCCACAGGTAAAAATGGTAAATTCGGGTGTCGTACAAATCGCCAAGTTACAAAAGAAAGGTTTTTCCTATCTTAAAGTTGAATAAGGTAAATAAATTTAGATGCAATAAAAAAGGCGGGGTTACCG
>CAZSCK010000131.1:0-3652 GCA_964605385.1 uncultured Thioalkalispiraceae bacterium | reverse complement strand
CAACAACAAGTTGCCATTCATATCTCTCATTGTTAACGGGACAGCAGTGATATTTGTTCAAATGATACAGCACTAAAACCGTTCATACGTTTATCACCAACAAATATTACCGGTACTCCAGTTGCTCCCATCGCTTTATATCGTTTCTTTGCAGCTTTGTCTTTATCAATATCATATTCTGTAAAAGAAATATTATTCTGGTTAAAGTATTTCTTGTCTTTTTTACAAATACCACACCAGGCAGCAGAATACATAGATACATTTTTATTTGAGTTAGTTTTTTTTGTACTTTTGAATATAGCTGGATTAATAGTTACACTTTTATAAGTGTTGATTTTTAGTTGAATATTTTCTGATTTTTTATTAATAGGCTTTTTGTCACCAAAATGCACTTTACCATCAGCATCTTTCCATTTGTATATTTGAGCATGGCTTGTTTGCATTAAGAGTACAAAGAAAAAAAGTATTATTATTTGGTAATGTTTCATATGATTTTTATTTTCCTTATCATTTAAATAAGGGGCTGTGCCGCTTTTGGCGCGCCTTAGCGAGTGATCTTAATTGTTTTCTAGGCATTAAATTGTACTTCACTGAGTTTTTCTTTAACTTGAATCCAATTAGGTTTAGATTCTGCTTCCCACGTAATGCTCTTCGATTTTCCGATATGCTTTACATTTTTCATTGCATCAAGATGTTGTCCATTATTACGAAATGCCCTCATAGCTTCGTAACTTTCCCAACCGGTGAGTGTGCGTATTCCATTAAATTCTATAAATAACAAACCATCAACATTACTGAGTTGAGATTTAATATTTCGCACTCTTGGATAAAATGAATGAAGCCAAGTTAAAAGATACCTAACGTTAGAGTTAACGGGGTCGAAAAAGAAAGCGGGAGCACAGCTATTAAACGTCGATTTAAATGCCTTGATACTCATTGAGCCTTCTCCCTACAGCTTAGCATTTGTAGCTAAACTGAAAGGTGACTAAAAAAAGGAGAAAACCTAATGAACCTATACAATAACAACTCCTGGAACCCTACATCGGTAATATCGTTGTTGGTGTTGAATATATGCACTGTTGGTGCTGGGTTGCTGATTTTTGTGAAAATATCGGCGTTGATTTCATCCTCGGCCATGCGTTATACATGACAAAATCGTCGGGAACGATTTTGAACAGCCGTCAGGCTGGCCCGTAGGGTAAAATACAAGGATGTATTTTATAAAGCCATTCACGGTGGCAAAGCAAAAAATGATCGCATCGATTCGTTTAAAATTGCGAGTTTAATTCGGGGCGGCAACTTTCCCCTCGCTTATGTTTACCCAAAAGAAATGCGTGCCACGCGAGACCTACTTCGTATTAGCAAAGTTGCTTACACCTTGGCTGAGCCTGAAACTAACTGGAGACTTAAATGTTAAGTCAACCATGATACTTGAATAGTGCCTGCCTAAAGGTTAACCGATGAATGTCTCGGCAACTGCTCCTGCGTTGCCCTACCTCCTGCATCCCTGTAATACTTTATGGACTGAGTTAAAAAACAGGCAGCGATGAGATCGCAATAAGAGAGCCTCTATATGTGTTTGCTGTAAGTGACTTGCTTAACAGTGACCTTGACAGATGAAGTAGATGACTTTGTTAATTGATTTTATTTTGGTTATGAAAATAACTGAAAAAGATCACTAATGCCTATTGGCCAGAGATCGGCTCATATGTGTTATATTTTTTTAATTTACAGGTGTGTCTGTTAAATTTAATAACCTTTCACTTCGCCAAACCCTAATGACATTAATTGTTTTAGTTTCTTTTAAGTAAACAATACGAAACGGAGAATGGATTAATTCGCAAATATTTTCTTCGTTGAACTCTGGTACCTTACGCCCAATTTTTGGGTTAGTTGTTAATGTTTCAATATGACGAATTATTTCAATAACAAAATCAATCCCTACTTGAGGAGCACCTTCTTCGAGGTAATATTCTTTTATTGCTTCTAGATCATTAAATGCTGAATCAGCTATTAATATTTTCAAGTGTTGATACCGAGTTTTTTCTTAGCATCGGCAAGACTTTGTACTTTGCCTTCTTTTACCTCCAACAATCCCTGAGCAATGGCTTTAACAAAAGCGCGTTCCTCTTCATGGTTTTCAAACTCTTCTAAGCCTTGTATAACCGCTATGCCACGGCCTCTACTCGTAAGTAATATAGGGCGATGAGAGTCTTTTGCTTGGTTTGCAATTTTACCTGGGTTTATTTTGAGGTCAGATAAAGGAATAATATCTTGGGAAAATCGTGTTTTCATTAGGTGCTCCAGACAGGTGCTATTGAGTGGTCTAATTATAGCACCTGTGAGGCAGGTTTCAATGATAAATATAACGATTAAGCTCAGTTGAGAGCAAAAGTGGGGCGACGATAGGAGCGCCGCTTTTGTGAATCAACTGGAGTGCCTTATAAGCTATTATTTTTGAAATAGCCATGTGCCACCTTCATGGTAAAAGAAAATTGCTTTTTTACCTGGTTCAATAGAATAAATGCCATCTTGATAATAGCCCAAAATGAAGGCTTCTTCAGCAGCAACTAATATTGGCTTGTCTTTAAAATCCCAATAAACACCATTTTTGTATTTATAGAGTGTTTTTTCATTTTTAATTTCTTTAGATAAACTAAAATCGAGTAAGTGTTCTAGTTTATGAGAATCTCTATGTGCTCTTTGAGATAGTTTTTTTGCCAAGTGAATCCAGTGCTCGTTTCTTTGTTTAGGCATAAATGATTTAAAGAAACTTACCAAGTGAAGTTCGGCTTGTTCCTTTTCACATTCTTCTGCTTTATCTAATATTTCGTATCTATCTATCCATTATTACTATTGCTATGTTTTATGGCTTATAACGATTGAGTTAAAAGGCGCGCCACTTTTGCGCATCCTTTTTGAACGACTTATATTTTTTTAACGTATATCATTGGTTGATACTTAATACCGCTTATTTCATCTTTGGTGCCGCACTCTTTAAACCCAAGTTTTTTATAAGCATTGACGGCGTTCAGAGATGAATTGACTGTAATTTCGTTTTTTTCTACACCGCCTACTAAATTTATTAACAGTTTACGACCAACACCTTTTCTTTGCATGCTAGACTCAACAAAAAGCAAGTTGAGGTGATTTTTATTTCTAATTTCACCAACACCAACAATAGTATTTTTATTTTTACAAATGACAAATGTATTGCCAGATAAAAATCTTTCTTCAATGGATTCTGGAGTAACACCAGCTTCAAAATTATTGATGCCATCATCTGTCAGTGTATGAGCAACTGACTCTGTAAATGCTCTTTTTATAAGTTGCGACACAGAAGGTATATCGTCAGTTTGTAATTGTTGAATATCGAGTTTCATTTTTTAAACATAACGAGACTGTAGAAAAAGCCATAAATAGCTACATTATGGAACGTAAATTAAAATTGTAAAAATACAAGCTCATATATAAAAATAGTGTTTATATCCAAAGACGTTGTGTATGCGAATTAAACAAGATAATTTATATTCGTGTTCAGCTTAAATCATTTTAAGCGCTTATATCGTCTCACGTTTTAGTGTTATGTCAACTTAAGGTTTTTCTACAGCTTCAACGATTGAAATAAGGGGCTTCCAAAAAGTGAAGCGGA
>CAZSCK010000130.1:0-3680 GCA_964605385.1 uncultured Thioalkalispiraceae bacterium | reverse complement strand
TTATTCCCACTCAATCTCGGTATATACCTTTAATGCATTACGTCCTTTTAACGATTTATAATTATTTAAATACTTAAATCGTGTTTGATTAATGCGACTAATTTCATGCGCACCACCACCATTTTCAATGAATAAAGAAATGGTTTCACGTAAAAAAGTTAAATAATCCCCTGTATCTTTTTTTGCTTTACTTAATGTTGTTGGTGCACCATGCCCGGGAACAATATGTTTTGGTTTAAACGCGGCCATACTATTAAAGACTTTCAACCAGCTTTTACTATTTGATTGATCGCCAATACCTAACATACGTTCGGTATAAACAATGTCACCAGTAAACATCACTTTTCTTTGCGGAAGCCAAATATAAATATCACCCGGCGTATGTGCTTGCCCTTTAAAATAAAGCTCAAAAATCACACCACCAAGTTTAAATTTATAATTATCTGCAAAAACAATATCTGCAAATTTTTCTTTAGTGCCTTTTATTCCGTTTTTTCCAATACGGGCTTCAAGCCTTGACCATTGAGAACTCAAACGTACCTTGTGATCTTTTTTTGCTGCCTCACTGGAAATAATTTTTGCACCTAAAGAACTAAAATAATCATTACCAAACCAACGGTGATCCTGACCACCGCTGTTTATTACATAACGAATTGGTTTTTTAGTTACTGTTTTAATTATTTTATGTAATGCTTTTGCGCCTTTGAGACTTCCACCAGAATCAATTAAGACAACACCATCATCTGTTACCACAAAACCAAAGGTTGCATTGTTACCTAAATTTTCTTTATTTCTATTTGTTAGCGGTCCAACAATTGCCCAGCTATTAGATGTTATCTTTTTCAGTACTAAATCCTGTTTGTTTGATGCGTTAACTAACATTGGCATTAAACAAAATAAAACGAAAAAAGATTTAATAAAATAAATAATATTTATTTTATTTTTAGCTCTCGAGTTTTCCATAATAAATAAATCCCCGGAATAATAAATAAAGACGCAGTGATCATACCACCTATCATAGGCACTGATGTACGTTGCATTACTTCTGAACCTGTTCCCTGACTGGATACAGTAGTAACCAGGAGCGGCATAATATTGTCCTATTCAATAATTATTATAATTTTATCCCTGCTTTTCGCAGGGTGAATTGACTATATTAGATCGTCTTTTCTATAGATGCCACATCTATATGCTGCAGTCTTTGGGCTCGAGTTTAGCAAAAATCACTTGTCTTCTGCCTTTGTGCGCATACGTTGCGTATGACATTCTCGAGCATTTTTCACCATATAATGCTCACCTGAGTGGTGGAACTCCAGTTTGCTGTAAAAATGCTTAAGCTGTTTTTTAAGCTCAGGTGTGCGTTCTTTAGTATCATCATTGAGAATAGGATAAGCCTTCAAGGCAACCAGTGTTTTATTCATATCTACAACCTGGCTCATGCGTTTCAGCATTTCGGTACCAATATTACAATTTCTATATTCTGGCTCTACCATCAGCTCATCGATATAAACCAGGCTACCACACGGTGTTTTTTCCGACTCACCTTTACTGAACGATTCAACATAACAGTTATTATTTGAAATAATATGAGCACCTAAATCTGATATTTCAGGAGAGATGGAGTCGAACAAATCGTGTATGTCATCAAAAAATTCACGTGCACGGAAAATATCAAGTCGGTGTCCGTTTAGTCGAGCAACAATAATCTCTTCACCGTCTTCATCCCAGAGAATAGCTTTACCCTTGAAATCCAGTAATAAATCTCTGAAATCCTCATTATCTGAAGGTTTGATGGAAAACTCGAATTCAAGTTCTGAGAGAATATTTGATTTCATAATATTAATACTAGATTTAAACTATTCTAAATATGAGACCAAAAAATATTATTTTCAAGTATTTTTTGAAGAATTAATTGTGTGTTAATCTTTCTTAAATTTTCTTATTATATTTTAAGATGTTGAATTCATCCGTAACCATTGTTGCCGGCGCTCAGTTGGCTAATTACCATTTTGGAGAAGAACACATGTTCGGCCCGCACCGATATCAGGCTTTTTTGTATGGCATGGATAAACTGTGCTTAACATCTCAGGTCAGGTAGCAGACATCTGGATTAGGGTGATTACCCCTGCACATAAAGGTATTTTTGAAGCCACTACTGCGGTAGTGGCTTCAGTACTTGAGATGCTTAATCAAATTATGGACAGGCAATTTCAACGCGCTTTTATACCTATAGCCGCCTTCATCATGGCGATGTCGTGTTTTACAACTACGATAGTGCATCAGGCTGATCGGCCAACTTCTCTTTTAACAAATCAGCATAACACGTGATAATCCCCAGCATATTATTGTAATCATGTGCGATGCCTCCGGTTAACTTACCCAAAGCCTCCCGTTTCAAACTGCGACGCACTACTTCTTTTGAATTAGATGTTCACGAAAATCAATTTCACGCTCCAGTGCTTTTTGATTTTTAATTAAATTGTGAACCCGTGCCAGCAACTCTTCTTTAATAACGGGTTTGGTTACGTAATCAGTAATACCCATATGGTATAAACTAATGCGCCTTGAATTATCATCGAATGCGGTAATGGCCAGTATCGGCGTATCACCTTTTGGCCCATCAAGCCTTCGTATTTTATTAATTAGCAGGACACCACTTACCTCACCCGCTAACACAATATCTGTTACAACCAGGTGATAATGCTTTTTAAGAAAAGCCTGCAATGCATCTTCGGCATTATCGAATGCATCAACTTCAAGATTGCGCTCTTTAAATATTGCGGTAATAAAATCACGTTGTGATTTTTGGTCTTCAATATAAAGAACTTTACCTTCAATAGGTTTATCAACTTCGGTAAAGCGTACAATAAAGTTTACGAGTTCATGAACGTTATCTTTAGAAAAAATATCCGTTATGCCGGAAGCAAGCGCTTGCTTTATAACACCTCCACTATTTTTTGACGTCAGTAAAACAATAGGGGTATGTCTGTATTGATCCAGTTTTCTAATCTTTTGAGTAAGTTCAAAGCCATCCATATCATCCAGATATAGAGCCAGACAAATACAATCAAATTTATCGCCATCGAGAGTTTCAAGTGCCTCTTTTCCCGTTGAAGAAAATACATGCTCAATATCGGTATCTGACAGAATAGTCGCAATCATCTTCTGAAATAATGTGACTCTGTCTATAATTAACGTCTTCACCTACACACTCTTAAATAACTCTGCATAGAAACAGGGTAACATATGAGTTATTGAGCAAATATACCTTTATTGTTAAATAATATTTCACAATATAAGTAGGTTTTAATATAAGGTAATGATGCCAGATAGATATTCTTCAGGCTGCCTCTACTCTCAAAGACGCACATGTTCTGTGCCTAAATTTTAATAACCTGCTCAAACGGAAGGAATATATAACTGCATGAGTATAGAAAATAATCATTGGGCCCCAGGCATTGGTGATCCCACTATAATCGGATGGGTAACCGTCGCGGTCTATTTTGCCGTTGCTGTAATTTGCTTAAAAGCGGCACTTACACCACATAGAGAGCACAGTCTAAATACTCCAAACTCAGAAAAATCACTTAAAGCCTTCTGGTTATTTTTAACAATTTTTCTTGTCGCATTGGGCATCAACAAACAACTTGATTTACAAACTTTACTTACCCAAATTGGTA
>CAZSCK010000129.1:0-3735 GCA_964605385.1 uncultured Thioalkalispiraceae bacterium | reverse complement strand
GCTGGTATTTTTAGTATCAATATTTGGATTTATTCGAATAGAGGAACAAAAGCACTATTGCAGAAATTTATAAATGCGCCGTCAGGGGTTTTTAATTCTGGGCATCCTGTCATTTCCCAAAAACTCAACCACTCGGATTCAACGGCATAAACATCAAAATTGCGTTTTAAAATCTTTCTGGCCGTGTCGTATGTTTGAGACTTTAACCGTAGTTTTTTTGTTTCAGGTTTTGGAGCTGTAACCGTGCGAGGCCGGACAATCAGCAAATCTTTTTTATCATCAAAGTAGATTTTATAATCGGGTAAATGGTCGCTCTCGATGATATTTTTTATATCAATTCGAAAGTTTCTTAATGCGGCAGTTGCCCCCGTTTTTTTGTGCAGGTTTTGGAGGTAAATAGACCATTTTTCTTGTTTGCCGCAATGTTTACGGCATATTTCATAAATGCGCCGCTCTAATGGACGAGAAAGTCTAAAATAATCAGGTGAAAGGCTTAATACTTGGTTAGATAAAATAGAATTATAAAGCCAATCAGATAGCTTTAATTCTAATCCCTCCATACGCCCTTTTCGTGTTTTTCTTATAATTTTCCAGTAATCAATAAGGCCAAAGCCTTCTGTTATTTCTTTACCGCCCGTCTTGATGCAAGTCACGATTCTTGTACCGTCCAATCTTTGAAAAGCGGTTTTTAAGCGTCTGTATTCGTCTCCGTCTGTTGCTCTGTTTGTTGACACAAGCAAGTCATAGGCTGAAAACTGGATAGTTTGGCTAGGTTTCTCTCCGGCGTTAATTTTTGCCATGAGCTGACTTACTGCAAAAATCAAAATGTCTTTGTCTTTAATAGTAGCAATACCTAAGATGCTAGGCGTTATTTCTATATATTCCCCGTTATGCTCATATTTTCGCGCTCGTGTGTCAGGTTTTTTTGATAGAGAAAAAAAGGGGTGTTCCATGCTGGCTATATCATCTTTGGGCGTAGCGTCGAGAATGTCACAGATAAACATATCTGATTGAGGATGTTTTTTTCGGAGAAGTTTAGCCATGCTCTGCACCTAAAACCACGATAGTTAATAATCAAAATATAGTATCGTGGTTTTAGGTGCAGTTTTTAATTATCAATATTCTGCAAGGCTTGCTGTATAAGGCTTTGCACTTACCCCCCTAAATCGTAACACTAGAAACTATTAACAGTATTTATAACACTAGAACAAAGCCTTAGCTGTGGAAAAGTGGATAACTCGAAAAGCTAAAATCACCTAAAAGAGAAAAAAACAATGAATCCGCTTTGCTCATACTCATGATTTAGGGGCTTTCTGCCCCTCTGATTTCCGCTAAAGCTTCAATCATTCACCCCGAGGATATTTAAACAACGGTGACATTAACCGTTCTTGTCCAAATAAGAGCCTATGGAGGGGTTTAAAAAGATTTTGCCTTCAATGGGGTGATAAAAGCACTGGATGTGCTTAAAAGGCGAATATGGGGCTAATTGATAGGATTTTAAAACATCCTTGTTTCATACCACCAATACAAGACCGTCCCTGTTCTTGCCCTAAAGGGTAAAACGGCGAAAAGATACCGTTTTATATTCGCGGTTAGAATTCAAAAGAGCTTTAAAAGCGGCTAGATAGGGTATGTAAATTGCGTGTTACCTACATTTCAACATAATGGAAAAGAGAAGCTATTTAGGGCATGTCAAGGCATTATTAACATACAAACCACCAAACATATGCTATACCTTACGATATTATAAAAAATAACTATTGCTTAAGTTTTGATTATTTTCTATATGTGGTTTCTTAATATTAAGGAAATATATTTTCATGACTTTGGATAAAAGCTCTAAAAGAACACTAACTCTTTCCGCTCTTTTTTTAGGTGCGGCAGCGGGCATTGTAGTTGATGAAATAACAAAAAACCCAGGCTTGTCAGCAGTTGTTTGTGGGTTAGTGAGTGGAAGCAGTTACATGATAACGGCTACTATTGCAGAGTCGGCTAAAAATATAGCTAGTCCAAAAGTTTAATATTTTAAGAATGTCTGTTTCTACCGATTATCTTCAACCATCTCCTAAATTTTCCAATGATGTCGCTAAGGCAATAATATTTATTTCAATAATGTTCATTATTGGAATTGTTTACAGCATAAGTAATAGTGAAGATGAATTTGAGGAAATAGATAAACTTCCCCCACCCCCACCTACAAATTGCACCCCTAAAGAAAACCTTCGTAAAAACGATAATCGCCTTATTAAAAAACTAATAAATAAAGGAAAAAATAGTTTTTTTATTCTTAAAACTGAAGTTTCGGAGTTCATTTTTTAAAACAAACCATTGAATTAAAGAAACTATTTGGTTTATATCAGCCAAAATTTGAATAGATTGACTTTCTTAAATTGACTGAAATTAACCCGCAAGTCATTGATTATATAATTACTGACATGATATCCCAAATACTCTAATATGCTGAATTTATTTGATAAATAAAAAGTCAAACATCCAATATTGGATTGCTATAAAAATTTTTTACAACAACTATCAGTTAGTTATTGTATTCATTTAGCTAAAATGAACTCCGAAACTTTAGTTAAAACACCAAAGATTCCATTCAATTGTATTTATAAAAAGGCAAAAGAGTACATACATTTATGTTCGGATCACAATATGTGCAATGGTTTAGTGATAGCAACATATGCAGGGTCATTTTATTATGTTGTTAACAAAAATAAACACAAAGAAAAAGAAGCAGAAGTTGAAAATAATGAGGGTAATACCTAAATCCTGCAAGCATTACATGCAAAAAAACCATAAAACTCTTTATTAAACAAAGGTATAATATCACATTACCTTATTGTATAATCTCATTATTTTAATGAAGTCCTCAAAAGCATCAAAATCCTCATCTCGTGTCCGAAATCGTGCGCGCTCAGTCAAAATATCATCCACTGCACAGGGATTGACGAGCCAGGCTGGACTGATACCTGTCGTGAAATATTTAGACAGCATAGGTTTTGAAAAAACAGTAAATCAAGGCATTGCACACCCACGGGGTGATAACGCAGACTATCACTTATCTGATGTGGTTCTCCTTACTCTGGTAGGTATGATAGGTGGAGCAACATCCATGGCAAAAGTGACGACTGTTTGGGCGGATAGTGTCTTACGTAAAGTAGCAGGCTGGATAAAAGTCCCGGTTGAAACCACGATTTTAAGGATTTTTAAAGAAGTGAATGATGCACAGATAAGCCAGTTTGAAGCTCTCACGCATACCTTGCGTGGTCAGCACTGGCGTCGTTTGCTTCGTTCCGGCAAGTCAAAAGTAGGTAGTCAGCCCGTTCAATGGATAGATGTCGATTCAACGGTCGATACGGTTTGTGGACGGCAAGAAGGAAGTGCCAAAGGCTTCAATCCAAAAAAGAAAGGGGCTCGTTCATACCATCCACAAATCGCCTTTCTAGTGGAAACAAAAGAAATCCTACAAGCCTGGTTCAGAACAGGTAATGCCTATACAAGTAATGGCGTTGTTGAATTTACCAAACAGCTATTGGCTCACCTACCCAATCGAATGCGCATTATTTTTCGAGGAGACAGTGGTTATTTTGTCGGCGACTTACTGGAATTACTTGATACCAGAAGACAGGGTTACTTGATAAAGGTTAAGCTTAGGAATTTGCTCCCACTGCTAGCCCAACAGACCTGGACAGCAATAAAAGGCCAGCCCGATTGGGAACAATGTGAGTT
>CAZSCK010000128.1:0-3752 GCA_964605385.1 uncultured Thioalkalispiraceae bacterium | reverse complement strand
CCTTTAGATACGTCAACAGCACTACGAAAAAATCAGAATGCCGAACATTAAACGGTGAAGACTTTTTATATTTACTCTTAAAGCATGTCCTGCCGACAGGGTTCAGGCGCGTCCGGGATTATGGTTTTTTACACGCCAATGCAAAGAAGATACTTTTGCTGGTGCAATTAATATTACATATAAATTTAAACCCCATTGAAAAAAGAAAGCGCGCAGAATTTATCTGTCCGCTCTGTCAATCAACGATGATGATCGTGATGATAAAACCGTGGTCAAACTCAAGCTAAAGATCATGGGGTTTAAAAAACCGCGGCACACAAAACGAAACAGGAGGAATAAAGGCAAGACTAAAGATTGATTTTTTTTGCAGCAATCATGCTGTGAGATCCGTTCGCCTGTAAAAAAGTGGGCTTAATGAAAAGCACACATTTCAGGACGCAGTCAAAAAGATATTTTCTTATAGTAAGGCATGACCAACTGGGCTTGTTCAACAACCGGATAAGATTGTGGTTCGCTTTGCTCTCACAATCTATCCTTATTCGATATGGGTAATAGATTTTTTTCTAATATTTGTTTAATCATTGTTGTTCCTGCCTAATATATATTTTGTAATTAATCATAATACTTAAACATAAAAGCCTTTGTTTGGTTGTAATATTAAACGCCATGGAATAAGGTCTTTCTCCGGTTGCATTGTATAACTGTCAAGATTGACCTCGCATAACGTGGTGTATAACTTATTTGCAGCCTTAATTTTTGGCTTTCTCTCAGTGTCATGCAGTGCGCTAATGTTTTTCTCTGCCCAGTCCCACATAGCCCTTGGGGCATCATCAATAGTTATGAAATAACAACAATGCATCCACATCCATAGAGTACGTAATTCGACTGTAGATAAGAGACCTAGCTCTCTGGCGAGCATGCAATTGATGAATAGTAAAATCTCATTAAACTCTTCAGGCGTTTTTCCAGCCTGACGATTTGCATGCTTTAATGAGTTGCCTAAATCTGAGAAAAGCCGCCAAAAATCATTATCCTTAAATTTCTTTGAATCTTTATTCAGCAGACTCAGCACCACTGAATTCGACTGTTTCTTTGCTAAATCTCTGAGCAATGTATACGAGGCATATGCTAGATTATGTATCGCTAGAGGATCTTCGCCTAACAGTAGCAACCGAAAGCCACAAGATGCTTGACGAATAGCGGCATCTTCTGGGGTGGTAAGAATATTTGGCCATGCTTCAGGCATAAGTTTCTCTATTAAACCTAACGAGAGTGTAGAAAAACCCATAAATAGCTACTTTATGGAACCTAAATTGAAACTGTAAAAATATGGACTCATATATAAAAGTAGTGCTTAAATGCAGTGACATTGTAAATTCGATCCCAACAACAAAATTTATATTCGTGTTCAGGATAAATACTTTTAACCGCTTATATCGTTTCACATTTTAGTTGCATGTCAACTTAGGGTTTTTCTACAGCTTCAACGTTTGAATTAAACGGCGCCGCTTTTTGGCGTCCGTTTTAAATGATTTGTTATATTTTTTAGTCGTAGTGTGTCCACAACCTAATTACTTTTATTGTATTTTCTTTTTCGTATACCTGATAAACAAGACGATGTTGAATATTTATTCTTCGAGAATAGGAACCTAAAAGATCACCTATTAATTTTTCATACGGAGGAGGATTTTGGTATGGGTTTTCTTTAATAATACTTATTAAATATTTAGCTTTATCTTTTAGACCCGCAGAAGATAATTTCTTTGCGTCTTTTTGTGCTTGTTTAGTGTAAACAACTTCCCAGCTCACCAATCAAGCTCCTTTGAAGAATCAGAAATATTTTCTGCCATTCCTTCTTTAATTGATTCTCTCATTCCAGGGATTGATAGCAGGTGAAGGGTTTCATTTATTGCTTTCCAGTCACTTTCAGCAAGTAAGACAGCATTAGATCGTTTACCTGTAATTAATATAGGTTCGTGTGTTGATGCAGTTTCATCGATTAGGTTATAAAGCTTTGAACGTGCATCTGTGGCGTTTAGTGTAGTCATTTGAAATACCTCTAAAATAAGCGTACGCTAAAACGTACGTCGCGTCAAGGTTTGATTTTAAATATAATGAGGCTGTAGAAAAACCATTAAATAATGGTCTTGATACAGCTTATTAATTAAATTTTTGATTTAAAATATCCTGCCGTAGTTGAACTTTGATTTCAACATTCATGCCCTGTTTTATCTCTATATTCGGTCATTTAGGCCGCTAACTGACCATAGTTCTTTAACTTCTCTATGTTATGCACCAAACAATACATTCGCCACTGACTTTGTACCTTGCTTTTACCTCGTAAACTAAATTGGTTGAGTTTTTTGTTCGTTCCGATGTTACCAAAAACAGGTTCCACCACCGACATACGATGTGAATATATTTGTTTTCCTCTTTCACTGTCAATCCGTTTACGCATCCAATCAGTCACATTTTCTTTGTGTTGTTTTTTAAGTATAAAATAAACTTGTCGACCGTTGCCTTTTCGATCATTGGCAGCATCGGGATTGGTCATGCATTGTGTTTTAAGTGTGCAGTGGCGGCATTGTAAAAGTCGGCCCTCAAAAAAGACTTTAATGTTATTGTTTTTATCCGTTTTCTGACAACGAAAACTGATCTGTTCGCCAGCAGGACACGTACAGGTTAAGTCTTTAAGGTTAAATTTGAAATCGGAGATCGTGAACTTTGCATTCGGTTTGGTTTTTTTTGAAACTATCTTTTTATATTTTGTTTTATGGTCTTTAAATTTGGGGTCACGACTGCGAAATTGATTATCCGGTATATAACCGTTGATATTATTCTTGATTAAGTACTTCATGTTATCTTCATTGGCAAAGCCCGTATCGGCAGTCACAATGATATTATCATGATAGATTTTTTCACTAAAACCTAAACGTTGATATCGATCTTCAATCGCTTCAAGCACAGGTTGTAAGGTATGTTGTTCTTGGCCTGAGCCAAATACTTGGGCATCAATAATAATTTGATGTTTTTTATCCACGGATGCAATACCGTTATAGCCTTGAATCGTCCCTTTACTGGTGGTCATCTTGGCACTTTCATTGTCGGTGATGTTGCTTTTAACTTCCTTGCTTTGTTTACCCTTACCGATCCTTGGTTGGGCTGTCTTTAAAAACCGATCGATTTTTTCATACGCTTTATCAAGCGTGTCAATGGTTTGTTCAGTTCGTTTAATTCTTTCATCATCACGCGGTTTATTTTTATCAAGTTTTTTATATTCAATCACATGATGGTGAATCAGTTTTTTTATTTTAGTTCTCTTTTGTTCAAGCTCTTTAAATGTACCCGACCATTCTTTTGACGCATCAGATGATATTTTACAGCCATCAATGGCAAACAATTTATGACCTAATAAACCTTGTTCATCACAAATTAATAATATTTGTTCAAAGAGGTTTTCAATTTCTAAAGCATGCGAGCTGACAAAGCTTGCGATAGTCGTGAAGTGTGGAACGGTATCGCAAGATAAGGCTTTAAAAATAATATTGGTTTCACAACACCATTCAATTTCACGGCTTGATGTTATGCCTTTTGAGTAAGCAAACAAAATGATTTTTAAAAGAATCGCGGGATCATAAGCAGGTCGACCACCCTCATCATTTTTATAATTAGGATAAAAGATACTTAAGTCGAGTTCGTTTTCAATCAAGAAGTGAATGGCATGTTCAAAGGTGCCAGGTTGAAGTTGTTCT
>CAZSCK010000127.1:0-3849 GCA_964605385.1 uncultured Thioalkalispiraceae bacterium | reverse complement strand
GGCTCTGACCTCTTTAATTACTTCCTCCACGTAGTAGCTGCCCTTGAATGTAGAGCCAATACCATCGATATTAATTTCATCACCTGACTTTACAACCGCAACTCCTGGCAGTAATTTATAAACTAAAGACTCAATCACCATAGTTAACATCTTTTTGTACGGTTTCTGGATTATGGTGCTCTCGTTTTGTTTTCTCTGTGATTGCTCCCACATGATCCATGCCTCCATTTGTAATCGAACTAATAAATTATTAAATTTTCACTCTGATTCCTCAACTGGTTAAAATTAAATCACTCCGACACCTTTAATTCATCTGATTCGATTGCGGCATCTTCAACATTAGCTTCCGCATCAGCTTTTGCCTTCGCCCTATCAGCCTTCGATACATAACGCTCTTTCTTAGGGCGACCATCGAGCTTCGCACGCGCACGTTTGCGCCGTTTGTTATATAAATCATGAAGCTTCTTTTTTTTATTCATATCTAAATCCATTAACCAGTGCAACGATAACCTTTTTATTTTGTTTAACGCTTATTTTTCGGAACGTAATTTAAAATAGAAACAGGCACTACTTTTTTAACGTCAAAGCCTTCGAATTCTTTTCGCTTAATAATATGTCCCAGCCGACTTTCGATTGCACAAAGATTTTTAAAATTATCTTTTGATACAAATGAGACGGCTTCGCCGGAAGCACCTGCGCGACCGGTACGGCCTATTCTATGAATATAGTCATCACTCTGGTATGGCAAATCATAATTAACCACACGGCTAAGATTATCGATATCAATACCGCGAGCAGCAATGCCCGTCGCTACTAAAAATTGAAGTTCACCCGATTTAAATTCGGCCAATACTCTTTCACGAGAAGCCTGACTTCTGCCGCCGTGAACTGCCTCCGCTTTAATCCCGCGTTTTTCAAGCTGACTAACCAGCTTAGCAGCAGCGTGTTTTTTCTCGATAAAAATGAGCGCCTGATCCCACTGTAGTTCGTTAATTAAATGGCTCAGTAATGCAGACTTCCTGTCCTTATCGACAGTGACCAACCACTGATCAATTTTCGGCGTCGTCGCCAAATTAGGCGATACTGATATTTCTACCGCATCATCGTTAACGGTATCGGCTAAATAACGCACATCATCAGTCAGTGTTGCTGAAAACAATAAACTTTGACGGTCAATGGGCAAGCGATAAATAATTTTATTGATAGCGTCAATAAACCCCATATCCAACATTCTGTCAGCTTCATCCAGCACCAGCACTTCAAGCTCATCAAAATGCAGTGCTCGCTGATGCATCATATCCAGCAACCGCCCTGGGGTGGCGACCAAAATATCAACACCTTCAAGTAGCCGCTGTTTTTGCGCCTCGGAATCAACACCGCCATACATCGCCATTGAACTAAGACTTAAATACTTGCTGTACTCAGCAACATTAGCCTCAACCTGTATCGCCAACTCACGAGTGGGAACAAGAATGAGCGCACGAATACGCTTGCCCCGAAGCTTCCGCTCGGTATTAAACGCCTCCAGTATCGGCAACACAAAACTTGCCGTCTTACCTGTGCCCGTTTGCGCAACAGCAATCAGATCTCTACCCGACAAGATGACAGGGATTGCCTGTTTCTGTATCGACGTGGGTGCAGTATATCCCAGATCAGCGACGGCTTTTAAAATAGGATCACTTAATCCAAGTTTTGAAAATGGCATATAAAGCCTCAGGTAAGGTAAAAACAAAGACCTAAGTATAGCAGTAAGCTTTATTATTAAGTGAAATCAGAAGACAGATAGTACTAAGCCATCAGGCTCAAGTTGGACTTGCCCCATTTGTTACTTTACAGGAAAAAATTAATTCCGGCCAAAAACCAATCTTGGCAATGCTAATCCTAAACATAAGCCGGTAGCAGCAGCAAAGATATAAGCGCCAGGTAAAAAATAAAGAAACCAGTGTACTTTATCAAAACCGGTTAACCAGATGCCAGCGAGAACAAATAAGCTGGAATTAAACATAAACATGCGCATAGTTGCACTTGCAGTAAATAATGACTTGATACCTTCAGACATAATATTTCTCCAGATAAATATAATTTAAGCGCGTTGCATATTTTGTAAACTAAGCTGTTTATACTGACTCCGAAGCAGTTTAAGAGATGTTCTTTTTTCTCCTGTTTCTGCAAAGTGTTTATAACCCAGAAATACATCATGAACGAGCGGTCTCATTTTCCATGCCATAAGAGGAGTTAAAAATGCAGGCTTTGCTTTGTAGTCAATGTCGATTCGTAATCGTGTTTTGCCTTGAACATCTTCACTAATGGCAAAACCAAATAGCATTTTTCGAACAGGAAAATTTTTCCATTCAAACACGTCATACTGATAACCAATACCTTCCTGGTAATTAATAATTCGTTCTTTCAGCTGAATCTTTAAGCCCATATCAACGATATTGCACACACGTTCACAGCCTATTTCTGCTTCATTAATATTGCCATCCAAACTATGAGATTCAGCGACACCCGTAGTCTAAGCTTAACGGATGTGGGTGAAGCTTATTATCAAAGCTGTTCACGCCTTAATAATATTTTAGAAGAAACACGCAACACAATAGAAGCATTACAAGATGAGCCGCGCGGTATGCTAAGAATATCTACGCCAGCAAGTTTTGGAATTGATTCTATCTCTCCATTACTTCATCGTTTCTTACAGAAATACCCCGACCTAAATGCCGAGTTATTGCTCGATGATAATGTAGTTGATATGACAGAACAGGGTATAGATGTAGCAATAAGAGTAGGTTGGCTTCCAGACTCAAATTTAAGAACACGTAAACTAAAAGACTCACCAAGATTATTATGTGCATCACCAGAATACATAGAACGAAATGGTTTACCAAAAAAACCAGAAGACATGATGCAACATGAATGGATTATTTTTACATTACTACCTACACCATATCATTATAATTTTACAAAAAATAACAAAAGAAAAAACATACATGTAAAAGGAAGAAAAAAAACAAACAATGGTAATGCTGTGCATCGATTTTTATTAGATGGTGCGGGTGTATCAGTACTTGCAGATTTTCTTGTAAAGAAAGATATAAAAAAAGGACGATTAATACATCTTCTTCCTGAATATAATATTGCGGATGCGGGTATTTATGCCGTGTTCCAGAGTCAACGATTACAGCAAGCTAAAATACGAACCTTTATAGATTTTCTTGTTGAGAACTTATGATAATTCATGATTTCTCATCGCATCATTCTCGATCAGCACCCGCTCCGTCACGAGTCGCCACACATTATCGTCCTCTTTCTCCAGCGACTTCTCTACGATTTGTTCATTCAAAGTGCCATCTGATCCCACCACAGTTTCATAAACAGTAAATATAATCTGAGTTTCCGTTGCACTGATCAAGTTAAAGCCTTTATAAGCAATGCTTTTTATCATAGACATTTCAAACTGATGTCTGCACTGCTTATACCAAATATCGTAATCAATTTTATCAAACCCGGGAACACCTTGAACGCTAATACGTTTTGATATCATCCCCATATGACCCTGTAGGTCTTTTTGCCCGGCACTTTCTGCCGCATGCGTTAACCACTGCTCAGCAATCTGTTCGGCTTGTTCTTCTTTCATAAAAATTCCAGTATTCGTTATTGTGATAATGCCAGTTTTGAAAATGGCATATAAAACCTCAGGCAGAGGAAGAACAAAGATGCTAAGTATATCAGCAAGCCTTATTATTAAGTGAGATCAAAAGGCAGATAGCGCTAATATTTAGCAGAGAAGATAATAGGGGTCAGAGCCTGAGGTATCCCCACAAAATAGTGATCAAAAACAATGGTTTAGGC
>CAZSCK010000126.1:0-3938 GCA_964605385.1 uncultured Thioalkalispiraceae bacterium | reverse complement strand
ATAATACCCTATAAATAAAGCTAAAACCTCATGGTTTGAAGGAATTAAAATGTTACTTAATGTTGCAGTAGATGGTCAAAATATTGATGTCAATGTACCAGATTCTATGTTGTCTGAAGCACGTGATTTTTTTGCAAAAATGGATGCAGATCTGGATAAAGGATATCAGATGGGGCGTTTTTGGGTTGAAAACCCAAATGGAGAACAACGTTGCCAAATTGCTGCGGATAAATTAGTTACCGCTATTGAAAATGAAAACAGAAATATGGCGACCATGATGTCGGCTTATATTTTAAGTAAAGCGCCTCACATTGAAAGTGTTGTTGTTGATTCAGGCGATGAGATTCAGGAAATACATTTCATTTAAAGTAGATCTTCTTTTGCATTTTATAGTGTTGGATCTCATTAAATAATAAATGTGATTTTCCGATTAATTGATAACCTTGTTTTTCATAAAAACCTACACTCGCTTCCCTTGCATGTAGAATAATAGTTTTATAATTATTCGTTTTTGCGGCATCCTCCAGGGAAGCTAAAATTCTGCTACCGAAGCCTTTTTTTATAAAGTCTTTTACAACGGCCATGTAACGAATTTGTGTGGTTGTTTTATTAATAAAATGCAGTCGTCCACAGGCAATAATATTATTATCAAGTATTGCCATTCGGTGGACAGCATTATCATCTAACTCGTCTTTTTCAGATCCTTTAGCTTGTTTCCAGGGCGCTAAGAACTTGCCATCTTAGAGAATAATAAGCATTATATTCACTCGTTTGCGATGGACTGCGAATAATCATTTTTCGTTCAAAATCCATATTTTTTTATAATATTTTCAGTAGCTTATAGAATATAGATGTTCAACTTGTGAGAAAAATCAGAGATGGAATGTCTAGCTTTAACTATTATTCTATTATATATGTAATATTGTATAGGTTTTAATTAGATTGAAATTTGCTGCTAATACGTTCAGTTTTATGCAAATACGATCCATGTTGTTGCGATGTACTTTACACCTTCGTTTAAGGTAACGGCTCTGTGTTCATGCGTCCAAAAAGAAGGGAATAAAACCAGCTTGCCTTTTTCTGGTTTGATTTTAATGTCCTGAAATAAAAACTCGGTTTCACCTCCAGGCCCGGGAACATCATTGAGATACCACAATGCGACTAATTGGTGTTGGCTAAAATCGTGCGAACCGCCATCTATGTGCCAGTGCTAATATTCACCTGGATTGTAACGTTGTATGCCATAGCCTATATCTTTGAATGGGCCTTTAAAATAGGGATAAGCTTCGCGAAACTCTTTAATGGTGATGCCCAGGGAGCGAAACAGGTTATTGTCCACATCTTTCCAGTGTTCTTTGCCGCTGACGACAAGATCGGTTGTTTTTATCACGCTGTTATCTTGTGAAGCTGTTTGTCCAATACGTCCCTGGTATTGATCCTCACTATGCTCTTCAAAACGCGGAATCATATCGTCGCATAGAGCATCGGGCAGGGCATTGTGTTATTTAAATATAAATGTATTTTCTTTAACTTCTTTTAAGGTTTTAAGTGAATCAAGTTGAGACATGAATTTTCCTACAGGGTGTTTATAGATAATTACAGGCGATTGCTTTCAATTAATTTCTGTATTTCAGTTTGTTGTGATTTTTCATTCGGTTCATTTATTTTCAGTATCTGCTGGCACAACTTTAACCAGTGTTGTTGGCCTTGTTCAACTATTTCTGTCATTTTACTTAATGAGCCAGTTTCATACCACTCATCGTAGCCTTTTATTATAGAGGGATAGAGGTCTTTGCGCATGTTATTTAAGTTACCAAAATAAAAATGCCATGATGGTGCAGAATTTAAAGCTAAAAGGGCGGGTAAGGTAGTAAGGCTATCAGCAAGATGATCTCGAACTGCTCGCAGCATGATAGTCGCTTTTGAATGGGGTAAAGAAAATAACAAATCATGCCATTTTTCACCTAACAAATTACCAGATTGAATTTCGCCTATCTCATGTTGTCTGACATTATCTACTTCAGCATCTGTCATTTGAGTAAGAGCAGTATCCAGATTATTTTCACAATCATAACAAGCAAAAGCACGACCTAATGCATTATCGGGTTTATTCCATCGCCAGGTTTCGAGCTTCTCCCATAACAGACGACGGAAACTTTCTTTTCGAATATAAATATTGTTCTGGTGAGACATGGCGGGTGGTGCAGACATATCACGTGCGTATTCTTTACCTGCTACATATAAAGAATATTCTTCATGTTGTTCATATAAATCGAGATCAGCAAGAAAAAAGTGAGGTCGATTATTTATGCCTATACCACCGCTATAAACAAGCTGATGCTCTAATAAATTTTTATTTATTGAGTCTGACTCAAAAGGGGAGAGACTTTCGTTTTCAAATTTAATATTTTGATAATTTGTTTTCTCTAATTCATCCCAGAGTTCTTCACGCTGTCGTAACCATACTCCTACTGTGTTATTTGGCAGGTTTGTTGCGAAAGTCGCATCCTGTTCCCAGCGATAAAATTCACGCATTTTTAACAAATAAATACATAACGTATAATCACCTGCATAAGTTGCATCTGCAATATGACAGTTTTGTTGAATGATTTTTGTTAGCTTACTAATTATTGTTTGCTTTGCTTGCATGACATTTAGCTTATCTCACCTTGGAGATATTGAGTAGGGTAAGTAGTTGAGTAAAATACTACATTTTGAGATTGGTTTGCTCAAATATTCATGTGTGGCTTAATGAGTTTGTTTATAGTTACCAACGTATATTAGGGTATAATCTAAGTATTTAGTTAAAGTATATACATTAACATATGCTTATAACATTTTGTATTTAAAGGATTTATTGTGAGAATTAAAAGTCGTTGGAGTAAAAGAGGCAAGACCCACACAGTTGAAGAAATTGCCGGTGCTGTGGCCTTTATCATATGGCGTATAGCCGGTAATTGTTTGCTTAGCTTGGAAAATAATGACTTTCAAACGGACACGCATAGTGATCGCCTTAGGATTATCAGTGAATTCCTTATTTTCACAATTCATATGGTAGATAGAATGACCATTGAAAATTTTGACGAAAATGAGCGTGTTCGTTTCATTACTGAATTAGTTACAAAGTCATCAAAACATTTAGAAGATAACAAACGTGATCTAGTGGGATCAGGTGAATATCGGAGTGATTTTGTTGAACTGCTGAATGAACGTATTAATGACTATGCTGAATTTTCGTACGATGAAAAGGATGGCCCAAGCTTCCCGATGAAACGTTTTTTTGGTGATAAAATGGCGTTAATAATGGGTGAGAAGAATCAAAAGTGGGTGGCGGATCAGATTATTGAAATTGAAGTTCGCGATATTATGGCTCACTTGCGTAAATCAGTGCCTAATTTATTCAGGTAGGCTAACCGACTAATTTATTCACCGCTTTCATCAACCTGTCAGGATCAAAGGGTTTTTGTAACCAACCGGTTGCGCCCATTCTTTTTGCTTTGTCTTTCTTAAAGTTACTACTTTCAGTAGTGAGCATAATAATGGGGATATATTCATAACCCGGCAAGCGGCGTACTTTACTTACCATACTAATGCCCGTCATATTAGGCATATTAATATCTGAAAGTATCATATCAAATTGCTGCTTGCGTGTGGCATCAAGGCCTTCAACACCATCGCTTGCGGTGACAACTTCATGTCCATTTTCAACAAGAACCGCTTCAACTAAGTCACGAATTACTTTTGAATCATCAACCGTTAATATTATTGCCATGATTTTTCCTGAATTATTTATCTGCTCTAAATACTAGCGGCAACAAACAGGAAATCATTAGTAATATATTGAGATATTATATCTAATAAAAACAGGTATTTTCTACAGGAAGTAATTCTTTATCGATAATTTTAGTGCGTCAATATTGATATTTATTGTTTTATAT
>CAZSCK010000125.1:0-4308 GCA_964605385.1 uncultured Thioalkalispiraceae bacterium | reverse complement strand
TTTTTATCAATACCACTTTGTGCGGTAATAAACCCTGTGGGTACGACCACCGCCGCTTTGCCCTTGTCTTTTAGTGAATAAATAATGTGCTGCAAAAACATTAAATAAATCGCCATCGACTCTTTCTTTTTAGCGGGTACTTTGGGAATGCCGGCAAAAAAACGATCGTGATTTTCTTTTGTGTCTAACTCTGCACTGAAATCTGAAAAATCGAGCTTAAAGGGTGGGTTTGAAACAATGTAATCAAACTTTTCTAATTCACCATTGGCCTGCTTATGATACGGCTCAAGAATGGTATTGCCTTTAATTATATTATGTATGGAATGCACCAGGCCATTAATGATTAAGTTTAAGCGTAAAAGCCCCGATGATTTTTGTGAAATATCTTGCGAATAAAGCGTGCATTTATCTTCGCCTATTTGGTGGGCTAAATTCATTAACAAGGTGCCTGAACCTGCCGAGGGGTCGTAACAGGTGGCATTATCAATTTTACCCTGCTGATCTTCTGGCACTAAACAGCGCGCCATAATTTTAGACACCGCGTGCGGGGTAAAATATTCGGCATATTTGCCGCCGCTGTTGGTATTGTAGTCTTTAATCAGGTATTCAAAGATGGTGGCGTAAAAATCAAACTTCTCATGAAAGATACGCTCAAAGCTAAAGCCGGTGAGCTTGTTGACAATGGCCTTGCAAAAATCATCGCGCTTATCAGTGACGTATTTACTGAGGTTTTCAAATAACACAATTTTCTCACCACCGTCGGTGAGCACTGAGAATATATCGCTATTGTCTTTGGCAATGTCGGTTAAGGTGCCATCGAAAATGTCGGCAAAATTTGCTTCGTTTTGTTTGGCAAAGAGTGATGATATAAAATGATCGGGGCGGATACGCGCCGTGCTTTCACTTAACTGCATCAACAGCATTTCGTAATCGTCTGCACTGTAGGCTCTTAAAGATTCTTCCCAGTTTTCGGTGTTGGCGATATTTTCATCAATCTGTTTAATTTCATGCACAAATTTATCGTTTAAAAACTTATATAAAAATACCTGCGTGATAATCTTAAATTCATTACCGTCATTACCTAAACCATAGTTGGCACAGACACTTTTCAAATCATCGATCAGCGCTTTGGTTTGTTGTGTAAATTGTTGTGTTTGGTTCATTCTTCTCTCTTTAACAGGCGACTCGGCCCTGATATTCATTCATGTATTCTTTAACAATCAATCTATTGATTCGCTTAGTGGCTACCGGCGTTAATGGGATATGCTGTTTGTTTTTAAATTGATCAATCACCAAACGCATCACCATTTTTTCAACAAAGTTTTCATTTTCGAGCATTTTTGCATTCTGCTCAATTTGTTTGTCTACTTCTATTTTCAAGCCTTTAAGGGCTTCGAACAGTTTGCTCTCACTGTCGGTGAGCGGGTCTTTTTCCATTAATCGTTTATGCAAACGAGCGTATTTTTCATCATTATCGTACTTGGCCTTTAATAACTGGTTTTTACGCTCCAACTCTTTGGCTTTATTGTATATCTCGTTTAAGGCGGCAATGTTGCTTTCCATCTGCTCTTTGGTCACTTCGCTGAGATTTTTCTTTTTAAATAATCGCTCCAACTCTTCTTTTAGTGAGATGAACTCCGGATCTTGCGGGTCAAAATTACCGCCAAGGCCTTCGCGTGTTTTTTGCAAAATGTCTTTTAGGTGATCCGCCAGCACCATCTCTTCTTCTTTAACTTTGGTAAACGCGAAGATAACGTCTTCCAGCGCTATATTCAGCAAGTTAGTAGAATCAACATTATTTTCCAGAGCTTCTTTGGTGTTAATAAGCGCTAAGCGGTTGTTAGCTTCTCTTGACAATACGGTGAGCACATGGAAATCGAGCCGTTCTAACATCTCGTAGTTGCCCGATAAGCGAATCAGATTATACAGGCTTTTAGCGTTATTTAAGGCACGGGTAATTTTTAACATTTCACCGCGTGAGTTTATTTCCGTGATTTGCTGCGAAAAGACTTCTGCGTTGCTTGTGTCAAAATGAAACAGGACATCTTTAATTTCCTGTATTTCTTGCTCTATTTCTTCTTGCGACTTGAACAGATTGCTGTAATGCTCGATTTCATCGCCAAGCTCTGACTGTAATTCGTTAAAATAATCTCGATTGGTTTTTTCAAACTCTTTTTCAATATCGGCAAAATCGACAACGTAACCATAATTAAAGTTTTTATAGGTTCGATTTACACGGGTAAGGGTTTGCAACAGATTATGCGCTTTAATAACCCGACCTATATAAAGCTTTTTAAGACGTGGCGCATCAAAGCCAGTGAGCAGCATATTAAAGACAAATAAGAAATCAATTTTCCCTTCTTTGAAATTTTCAACACATTGCTTGCGCTCATCTTTAGTGCCGATATCGTGCAAAATAACGGCGGCGGTTTTTACTTCGCTGTTTGTTTTTTTCTTCGTATTATAGCCTGCCATGTTCTCTTTAACGGGGAATGATGAGGATAATTCTTTTTGGACGTACTTATCCTGAAAAATCTGATACATCATTTTTGCCTGTTCGGACGAATCACAAACCACCATGCCACCGATGCTGTTATTGTCATTAGCAATACGCGCCCGCTCAAAGTCTTTTACAATATAATCCAGCATTGGCTCAACAAATTTTGAATGTGCATAAACCACTTTTCTGTCAGCATTGCCTTTTAATATTTCGATTTCTTCCAGGGCTTTTTGTAGGGTGAGCTTGTAGCTAGTTTCAATCTCTTCACGAATCAAACGCAGAGTGTAGCCGTCTTTAATGGATGCATTGTAATAATATTTGTGAATGTAATCGCCAAACAGCAATTTTGAGTTGTACTCTTCACCGAGCAGCGGCGTACCGGTTAAGCCGATTTTAATTGAATTGCGATCTGACTGTTCCAGGTTAGCTAAGAAGCTGCCCCGGGGGTTATAGCTGCGGTGTACTTCATCTAAGAAGAATACGCGCTGAATATTAAGGTTGTAATCACTATTTTTAGTGACATTGGGGTCGTCTTTAAATTTTTGAATATTGACGACGGTGATTTCAGCTTTGCCTGAGTTATTATGTATGGCGGCTGTTTGTTTAATGTCTCTGGCAAAAGCTTCGCGTGAGTCGATATTGTGAACCACCAAACCACGGGACTTAAACTCTTTGCTTGCTTGAATCAGCAAATCAATCCGATCAACAATAAAATAAAACTTGGCAATCACATTCTTTTTTTGAAAGTAATTAGCCAGATATTTAACATTGTAATAAGCCAGTGCGGTTTTGCCACTGCCCTGTGTATGCCAGATAATGCCTTTTTTAACGCCCTCTTCCAGCTTTTTCTCAATGGCTTTGGTGGCAAACATTTGCGGATAACGCATGATGTGCTTTTGCAAACCAGCACGTTCTTTCACATAAGCCAGGGAAAACTCAAGCACGAAGGCTAAACGCTCACGTTGAAATAATGAGGTGCAAATTCGGTTCGTGGGCGTATCTGAGCTTTTGTTCTTAGAAAACTCGGGTGACTGTTTTATGCTGAGTAGGTTATTGTCTTTGAGCACGACTGTTTCATCTGCATCATCAACCGTAGACAATAAAGCACTTAAATCAAACGTCTTCTCTTCACGAAAATAATTAAAAACAGGTTTCTGATATGACGAGGCCGCATAAAACGCACCTTCGATTGGCAACGGTGAGCTATCGTCATATTCCATATTATTTGAAAACACCATCAACTGAGTGATGTTGACGAATTTTCTAAATTTCTTATTTTGAAACCGTGTTTGTATGCGCTTGTGTTCTGCCAGTATGCCATCTTGATTATTCGGCTTTTTGACTTCAATAAACACCAGTGGCATACCATTAATGAGTAAAATGATGTCTGGACGAAATTCATCATCATCTTTTTTGTAGGTCAGCTCGGTGACAACATTAAAGGTGTTATTGCTAAAGTCTTCAAAGTCGATTAAACGAGTGCCTGATTTATCAATGAGCTTTTCATAAAAAGCTTTGCCCAGGTCTTCATTTTCCAGGCAGAGTGAAACATCGTCAAAGCATTGTTTGGCTTCGAGATCGGTGAGCGCAGGGTTTATACCTTTAATGCTTTGCTGAAAGATGTCAGTGAAGATGTTGGTTGATTCATCCCATACAGGCTTTGGGTCTTTCAGAGACAGGTATTTGTAGCCTAAACGCATTAAATGCAGGATGGTAGGGATTTTTACACGCGAATCTTCGTTGAACTTCATGTTTTAAACAGCCTTAAATTCATCCCCGCCCTCATATTAAATGATCGACAATATCCA
>CAZSCK010000124.1:0-4337 GCA_964605385.1 uncultured Thioalkalispiraceae bacterium | reverse complement strand
AGCTTTTGCTTCCTTTTTTTGTATTTATGTTCAAACAACTTATGCACTAAGTGCCCGCTCCCCTTCTCTACGATCTTCTCGAATACAAAGCTGGTTACTTTTAGCAAAACCCATAATGAAATCATAGGCATCAGGATTTACCTCATTAAGGTTGCGCGCAACCACCAGGCACTTTTCACCATCAATCATGCAAGGCGCAACCGCATTGGAATATTGTAAACGCTGATCTGTACCAAAACTGGCTAAAGTTGAGGAAATACGCTCAATCCAGTCACTTGGACGTAATTTCTTACCCTCTTCGGTAACCCCTCGAATAACCCACCTTTCATCATTACTCACAACAGCGCCTTTTACCTTGTATTTGATTGATGACCATTTATTAATCAGTTTAACGACAATAATAAATATTACTTTAGAATATTAATTAGAAAAATTTCCAGAAATTATCGATATATCATGTTTATAATCATCCATGTCATCTCTACCATCTTATCGCGGGCGTTTTGCCCCTTCTCCCACTGGACCACTGCATTTTGGCTCTTTAATAGCCGCCACCGGAAGCTACTTACAAGCGAAACATCAGCAGGGTGAATGGTTAATCAGAATTGATGATATCGACCCTCCACGCGAACAAAAAGGAGCTGCTGACAACATTTTAAAAACGCTTGAAGACTTTGGATTTGAATGGGATGCGGATGTTCTATATCAAAGTAGCCGGCTACAACGTTACCAGGAAGCCGTTGATCAGTTAATCGAGCAACAAAAAGCTTATTCTTGTAGCTGTAGCCGAAAAAGTATTCTTAAAAAAACAGGTCAAATAAAAGGACAAGGAGAAATTGTTTATCCCGGTTTTTGCCGTAACGGGGTATTGGTGAAGTCAGGAAATTCGGCTGATTACAGTGTCCGCTTACGTTGCAACGATGAACCTATCTGCTTTAATGACGCCCTTCAGGGCAAGCAAAAGATCAATTTGGAGAAACATGTTGGAGACTTTATTTTACAACGTCGCGACCATTATTTTGCTTATCAGTTAGCAACGGGGATTGATGATGCTGAACAAAATATCACCGAAGTCGTACGTGGTGCAGATTTACTAAACTGTACCCCCTGTCAACTTCATGTCCAACAGGCACTAAATTTACCCAGTCCTCAATATTGTCATCTTCCCATTATAATTAATGAAACGGGTCAAAAACTCAGCAAACAAAGTCATGCTAAGCCCATTAATCCTAAAGATTCTGTCGTTTTACTCTATAAAACATTAAAGTTTCTAGGCCAAATGCCGTCTATAGACCTTATAGAAGCCAATCAGGAAGATATCTGGTGCTGGGCGAAAACACATTGGCGGCTTGATTTAGCCCCCCCAAAATTACAAATAACGATTGATAAGTACATCACTTAAACTAATGACAAATAAAGATAAAACTGTGGACACACCAAAAATTGATAGCATAGAAAACATGGAGCATTACATGCTTTATGGACGTGGCGAAATCATGCAAAAATTACGTCAGTTAGGTAAAAAAAATTCTCTCATCTCACTTCACTTTAATGACAGTACCATGCTCAGTACAGTCGTTGATGTTTTAGCTGATAGAAATTTATTGGTACTTGATTATGGTGGCGATGAGGAGATGAACCAAAAGCTGCTTAAACATAATCGCGCAATTGTGAAAACAGATTACGATGGTATTCAGGCACAATTCACAATTAAGGATATTCGTAAGGCGCGCTTACAAGGTAAGCCCAGCTTTGCATGTCCCTTGCCCTCAGATGTACTTTGGGTACAACGTAGAGAGTTCTATCGAGTAAGAATTCCACTGAGTGAAATGGTTACCTGTGAACTCATTCATGGTGATAATAATCGAACTGAATACCCCGTGTTGGACATAAGTACTGGCGGCATAGCTCTGTTTGATCAAAATGATGAGCTTGAACTTGAGCCCGGTAATACCTTTCATAACTGTAAGTTAAACCTGGGCGATCACAGTGCTTCTTTTATAAACCTTGAAATTCGAAACCATATTTTAAAAAACCCAAATGATCCTGACGAAGGAACACGTTGTGGCTGTGCCTTTTTAAACTTAAGCGGTGACTTTGAAGTGAATGTTCAAAAATTCATCAACCTGGTCGACTTGCAACAAAAAAGAGTGGACTAATCCTGACTTTATTTATACCAATTCACTATCACCCTCCTCTTTTTATTAAAATATTACTTGAAGCACACTGATTCTCCTGTAAAGATAAGCACTATAAAAATCAGGAGTCATTCATGTCAGAAGATAAAATTTATAATGTTCCTGCTGAATTTGCAGCAAAAACAAACATAACCGCTGAACAATATAAAACCCTCTATAAACAATCGATTGATGATCCTGAAACCTTCTGGGGCGAACAAGCTAAAGAATTTTTAAGCTGGTCTAAACCCTGGGATAAGGTGATGGACTATAGCTTTGATACCAGTGACCTTTACATAAAATGGTTTGAAGGCGGGAAATTAAATGTTGCCTATAACTGTATTGATCGCCACTTGGAATCCAAAGGTGATCAGGTTGCTATTATTTGGGAAGGCGACGACCCCAATGATGATAAAAAAATCACCTTCAAAGAGCTGCATCATGATGTAAGTAAATTTGCCAATATTTTAAAACAACGCGGAGTTAAAAAAGGCGACCGTGTTTGTATTTACATGCCAATGATTCCGGAAGCTGGCTACGCCATGTTGGCATGCGCACGTATAGGCGCAGTTCATTCTGTTGTCTTCGGTGGTTTCTCTCCGGAAGCACTTAAAGGTCGTATTCTAGATTCAGATTGCCAAATTGTTATCACCGCTGACGAAGGTGTACGTGCAGGTAAAAAAATCCCACTCAAAGCCAATACCGATAAAGCGCTTGAAGGCTGTCCAAACGTACATACCGTGCTCACTGTAAAACATACCGGTGGTGATATTAAGTGGCATGAAAATCGCGATGTTTGGTATCACGATGAATTTGAAAAAGCCTCAGCGGATTGCCCTTGTGAAGAAATGGATGCAGAAGATCCTTTATTTATTCTCTACACTTCAGGTTCAACCGGAACACCTAAAGGTATTTTACATACTACTGCTGGCTATTTGCTTTATGCCGCAATAACAACAAAATATGTTTTTGATTTACAAGAAAATGATATTTACTGGTGTACTGCTGATGTCGGTTGGATCACGGGGCACAGTTATTTACTCTATGGACCACTCGCGAATGCTGCAACAACAGTATTTTTTGAAGGTGTACCCAACTACCCTTCTGCTTCTCGTTTTTGGGAGGTGGTCGATAAACACGACGTCACTATATTATATACCGCACCTACTGCCATTCGCGCTTTGATGGCTGCAGGTGATGAGCCAGTGACCAAAACATCGCGTAAGTCACTGCGATTACTCGGAACTGTTGGTGAACCCATCAACCCTGAAGCATGGCAGTGGTACTACAACATCGTGGGTGAAGCACGTTGCCCTATTGTAGACACATGGTGGCAAACTGAAACGGGTGGCCACATGCTTACCCCCCTTCCCGGTGCAACCACACTCAAGCCCGGCTGCGCGACACAGCCTTTCTTTGGGGTGCAACCAGGGCTCATTGATACCGAAACCAATAAATTAATTGAAGGCACAGGCGAAGCGTCTGGCGCACTCGTAATGATAGGTTCATGGCCTGGACAAATTCGCTCAATCTATGGCGATCACCAGCGCATGGTTGATACCTATTTTAAAGATTACCCGGGTTACTATTTCTCAGGTGATGGCGCGCGCCGTGATGCCGATGGTGATTACTGGATTACAGGTCGCATGGATGATGTCTTAAATATATCTGGCCACCGCATGGGAACAGCTGAGATTGAATCTGCATTGGTGTTGCATGAAAAGATCTCAGAAGCCGCTGTGGTTGGTTATCCACATGATATTAAAGGTCAGGGAATCTATGCCTACGTCACTGCCATGAACGGTGTGGAATATACAGACGAGCTCAAGAAAGAACTGGTCGATCTGTGCCGGCAAGAAATTGGCCCTATTGCCAAACCCGACATCATTCAATGGGCGCCCGGCTTACCAAAAACCCGTTCAGGCAAAATCATGCGGCGTATTTTACGCAAAATTGCTGCAAATGAAGTCGATTCGCTTGGTGACACCTCAACATTGGCAGATCCTGCCGTGGTTGATCAGTTGATTGAAAATCGAGCGAATAAATAATTCATGTCATTGCGTAGATTAAATTTATTCGTACGCGGAGTTAAAATCCACTTCTGTGGTAATGCCGTTCACTTAAGGTGAGCGGCATTTTTATTTCTCACCGGATACCTAT
>CAZSCK010000123.1:0-4344 GCA_964605385.1 uncultured Thioalkalispiraceae bacterium | reverse complement strand
AATACACCGTATAACAATAATTGTAGCAATTCGTTTTGAAATAATTTTTTCATTAGATGCAGGTCTCCCTGAAACAACGAAATTTCACATTAGCAGGTAAGATGAATTACAGTATCGTTGCTATATATAGCGGCTAGAAAAATTTTTACTTTGCTAAATATAGGCTAGAAATGGAGATGTGCTGGTTAACAATTGTGAATAATAATTGGAAGGTAGAACTTTAAAGCAGTAAATAACGTTAGAGATTTTAGGTGAATTCAGATAAGTAGACACCTACTCCAAGAGTTATGAGTGCAACTTCGACCAGGGTAATCCACAGAAGCATATAGGTAATACGTCGTCCTGCAGGTTTCATGGGTTGCCAGATTCGTTTCATATACCAGCGCCATAAACCAAATTTCGACCACTTATTCCACATGATCAAAAAGCGTTGCAGATACTCGGTCCAGTTGATTAAGCTTTTATCCACTTCATGCATTCGTGACTGACGTTCTTCTTCTGACAAACCATCATAACTGTCTGTAATTGTCAATTTTGAACCATATTCAGAGGGCTCAATTTTTAAAGTTGTTTTCTTTTTAATGCCATTTGAATAGTGAAGAATAATTTCATCCGCCTTTTGTTCAACTTTAATATTTACGTCGATCTCAAAAGGTTCTTCCTGACTGATGTTTTTAACCGCCATGCGATATTGATTGTCAGGCAACTTCTCCCATGCATTAAACTCAAGCATAGGATTAATTCGAAACAGGCGTTCAACATCCTGACAAAATATATCCAGTTCTTCTACACTCAGTGGAGTGTTTATAGCTGCCCACGCAGCATCATCTGCAGCTGCATTAGGTATATCTATTACTTCATTCATCGGTACTTCTATAATTTCATTCATTTGTAGGATAGGGTGTTATTAATAGTGGTGTTGATATATTTCTAGTCATTGCGTCTGTTGACATACGAGAACGTAATCCTGAAACGCCTTTAGGTCGGGGAGCACCCATTACAACTAAATCATAATCCTGTTTTTTACTAACATCTAATAAACATTCATCAGGTTCACCAACAATAACTTCATTGGTATATACAAGATCATTTTCTTTTGCATGTTTGGAAACACGCTCACAGTGTTCAGCAACTTCTTTTTCTAATTCAGACTCAAGGTAACGTCGAAAAGTATTTCTTGTTGAACCATTGTTGAGCCAATCATCGCCTGTCATGCCTTCCCATAAGGTAGGAACAACAACCAGGTGGTGAATTGTACCGCCTTTATCACATAGTGAAATAGCCATTTGTTCAGCGGCTTGGGCGCCATCAGTACCATGACTTGCTAATAAAATATTATTTGTAGACATCATTTTACTACCTTTAAAAAGGAAGCATCAGTCAGACCATGTTTAATTATGGTCCGACTGATACTTCCATTTACTTAACTAAAGATTAATATGCCACGTAAACAACGAACGCAATAATTAATGCGAACGCTAATGCCATAAAATCTTCTTTACGATCACTACCAAAAATAGATAGTGCTGAACCTTTATCAAAGTTATTTTCCATTGTTTTATCCTCGATTAAATAGTTTCGCTAACGACTAGCATAACAACAACTAACGATAGTACGGCTTTAAGTAAACCTACAACGCCACCAATTACAGCAGGTTGACCACCGGCTTGTTTCATTGATGAAAGTGTAATTTGCATACCTAAACCCACCAGGCCAAATGCGAATAACCAGGTAATCCAGTCACGGAATACCTTAATTTTCTTCGCGGTATGACGCACTGCTTTATGCGCTTTTTTCAGGATTTTTCCTGCTTTTTTGCCCATTACTTTAGAGTTAACAAGACCACGGATTGTTGCATCATCTTCAATGCTGGCAACTTTACGACCGTCAATCAGTCGAGCTAATGCTGCTTTACGATCAGCACGCTGAACCTTGCCAGAATTTGCAGTCAATACAGCAATCTGTTCGTCGGTCATCATTTTACTTGCTTTTACTTTCTCATTATCAAAATATTTACCCTTGTAGTGATTTGCTGGAGCAAATATACCGGTAGTTGAAAGAGCAAATAACAGGATGAAACCCAAAACGAAGACCGGGAATTTTTCAAAAATAACCTGACCTACATTTACTTGTGTTGCGGTTTCTTCACGTTTCACGTACCACATTGCCAACCATAAAACGATAATAGGTAACACGAGTACACGAGTAATGTTGAAGATTTCTGCAACTTTCAGGGTTTCAATACCATCTGGTTGATAAGCCAATGCGGCACCTGCAACTTGTGCTGAGTTCAGGATACCTGTACCGGCCCATGCGCCAAACTGAACATACGACATACCCAGTAATTGACCGACTATAGGGAATATGAACATACAACCCACACCCCAAAGTAGAATAGTACCAATGGTATAGGCAATTTCTACAGACTTGGCTTGTACAACAGGAGCAGCAGCTACTGTCGCGGAAACACCGCAAACACCCATACCCGCAGATAACACACCACCCATAGAATTAGGAATTCCACGTCTGGCGCCCATCCATAATACAAGGCCAACAGAACCAAGAACGAAGAAACCAATCATAACGATTGAAAGCCCGCCCAGGTTTTTAAGTTCAGCCGCACTGTAAAGTGTGCCCAGTAAGATAACACCGGTTTTTAGTCCTAAACGCGATAAGCGAACCCCATTTTTTGCCCACTCAGGTACCTTGAATACGTTAACAATAACAATACCCGTCACAATACCCAATACTACGTAGTTTAATCCGAGCAACTTATGGATGTATTTGCCGGTATCGCCGACTTTACCAAAGGACATACTGATAACAGCAATCTCAGGAGCAATAAACCAACGAACTAGCATTGCAATTAACAGAATGAACATACCACCTGCGATTGAAGATGAGTAATAATCCCATGCGCCTTCAGTGTGGCTACCAAACCATTGCCAGGCACCGATAACAGCTGCGACTACACCGAAGTACAGCGGTATGCTCATCAGCTCAGCACCATATTTATATTTTTTACCAGCAGCTAAATGCTCCATATAACCATCTAACATGCCATTGCCTGCCATAAACCAGATAGCAAGCATAATGACACCGATGATAAAGAGCGCTGGACTCTTTTTGGTGTATACCATAACAATCTCTCCCTCTTAGTGATTAAAAGTTATTTTAGTTTGTGTTTTTTATAATTTTTGAAAATTAAACTTATTTTTACTTTTTAATATCAGTATAAATGTACTTTATACATGTATGCATTTTGCACCAAGAGAAAATTAAAACAACATCTAGTTAACTATATACTTATGTTATAATTTTATTTAATTGGAATATACGAATAAAAAGTAACAGCTAAACAACGTTGTTTAGCTCACATTATTTGTTTGGAAAATATATTTAGTGATAAAGAGAGGCAGATTTATTTTTAATAATGCAAAAGAATATTTGCAAGGTAATAAGCAAAAAGAATTAAATCTATTGGCAAAACAAAGGTGCTGGAGTAATTTATAGCCACTCCAACCCCTTTAAGATTTCATTACATAAATTTATTTACGGTAAAATTTTAAAATATCTCACTCATTTATGACTATGCTTTTTCTCTTTTAAGCATTTTTCTTACCAGTACAGGTACGCCAAAGAATACGAGAGCAAATAAAAATGAATACATTGTAGAATATTCCATTAGCAACCAGCCAAAAATGATTACCCCGCTTAATAACCAAATTAATATCATTACTGCTTTTGAAACATCTTCAGGCATAACTATTACCTCTTTTTAACAAAATAACATCATATTTTTTGGATAATCTAGGGGCTGTTGATCTTTCAGATATTGAGCTCATTTTAATAAAAATAATGCACCGTCATTGCGAAGGAATAAAATGACTGCAGCAATCTCATAGTAAACGCCACTTTTATGGAGATTGCCACGTTTCGCTTTGCTCATCTCGCAATGACGTGTCCCTTTTTAGCTTTGAATAGGCTATAAAATGAAAGATCAACAGCCCCTAGTGTAGCTGATACTTTTCAATAAATGCTACTTAACTTTTTGCAAATAAAATGACCAGAGACAGCATAGCAGACCCAGGAAATACTTGTGCGATCCAAATAAAGCAAAGTAGTACCTGATGAACTGCAGTTTGTAGTTCTGAGGCAAAACGCGAAGCACGTTCTACAGTGTTCTGATAATCATCTAGCAGGCTCCTTACTCATAGGGTAACGTTTAGTTTGCACGCCAAACGAACTCTACAAAAAAGGAGCCTAAGATGAAACTATATGCTGGAATTGACTTACATTCAAATAATAGCGTCATTGATTTATTAGATGAAAAAGACAAAGTCA
>CAZSCK010000122.1:0-4393 GCA_964605385.1 uncultured Thioalkalispiraceae bacterium | reverse complement strand
CAAGAATTTAAGGCTGTTTACCTATAAATCGATTTGTTAACGGGACAGCAGTGATGTGGTATATTTTTTTATAATGCTCTCAACCAGGCGCATATTTGCAGGATCATCTTCTATATATAAAATATTCTTTGATGATTTAATAGTGCTATTCATCTGTTCTGAAAGCAGTTCTGAATTAGCACCCGAAACATCATTCTTTGTTTCAGTAAGGGTGTGTGTTTCTGATGAGGGTAATATAATCCAGAAAGTTGAACCCTTTCCTATTTCACTATCAATACCGATTCTTCCACCCATTAAACCAATAAGTTTATGTGAAATCACAAGACCAATGCCGCTACCTTCGATACTTGAATTTTCTGCACCCAAACGTTCAAAGGGGGTAAATAGATTAAGTTGTTGCTGTTCTGACAAACCATAACCTGTATCTGTGAAATTTATTTTAACTTTTCCATCTTCTATTATTTCAACATTAACCTTTACCTCTCCATTTTCATTATTATATTTAATCGCATTAGAAATAAGATTAACAAAGACCTGAGTTAATTTATAGGGATCAGCCAACACACAAATATCTTTTTTCTCTTCAAGTTGATTTATCAATTTAATATTTTTCTCAGCCGCAATCCCGGAAAGCATTGTAAATGATTGGTTAACCACCTCATACACATAATTATTTTCTAAAAATATTTCAACATGGCCTGCTTCAATTTTTGAAATTTCCAGAACATCATTAATTAACCCAAGAAGATGCCTACCAGCAACTAAAATTTCATTAACATTTTGTTTGTTTTGTTCATCACTACATTCAAGTTCAAGCAATTGTGAAAAACCGAGAATTGCATTTAACGGAGTTCTAAACTCATGGCTCATGCGTGAAAGAAATTCAGATTTTGCATTATTCGCTGTTTCAGCAAGATCTTTTGCCTCAACTAACTGCTCTTCATACTGCTTTCTTAATTTTATTTCATTTATAAGTGGACGAAATGCCGTTATTTCCAAAACATGCCATAGCGCAAAACCTAGCACTAAAAAAATAAAAAAGATACTAATAAACAATTTTAGAGTAGCAGAATTAAATAATTTATAAAGGTGAGCAGAGTCAACAATTAAACTGAGCGTAGCTTGTTTATTGTCCCCATAATTTAATTTAACTTTAACATTATGAGGATCAATTGCCGTATGCTCTGCAGTGTAGTCTCCTATGATGAAATTGTTTCTTGATACCACTTTAACTTTAATAATATCTTTCCGTTTTGCGCCCCAGCTTGATATAAAATTCTCTACAGCAACATAATCACCTTTAGTTAAAGCATCTCTTATTATAAGAGAGAGTATCTCCGCTTCCCGTTGTGTGTCCTGAAGGTTTCTTTCATGTAATATTTCTCTCTTTTCACCTTCAACAATAAAAAATATGATAATAATAAAAAACAACATAACGCCAACAAATGGAAGGAACCCATACCTTGATTTGATGAAGTTGAATTTTAAACCATTCATAATTGATTTTTAATTTTTAATTTTTTTAAAATGGCCCGAAGATTATCGTAATCAGAATTTTTAGCGTTTATAAAAACATCCATACCGGGTTTAATACTATTAAGAATATTTTTCTCAAGCTCATTTTTTACATTCATATTTAAAAAAACATATTGAATATCTTTTATTAATTCTTTTTTCATTTTAGATGTTGCTACAAACAGGTGCTCAGAAATATCCGGAGTGAATTTTAATAAACGTAAACCGCGAGCTTTATACTTGTAATAAACAGCCTCTTTAACTGCACCAGCATCGGCATCACCGGTCAACACGGCAAGCGCCACGTTATCATGTGAACCGTAAAAGCGATATTTTAAATCTTTACCCGCCTTTATTAACATATATCGTGGTACCAGGTGACTCATGGTTGAAGCTGCATCCCCAAAAGCAAAGCGTTTTTGCTGTAAACCCGCCAAATATTTAACTTCACAATCTTTACCAACAATAATGGCCCCTTTGAAACTTGCTTTACCATTTATGGTTTGTTTTGCCAATATGGGTATCTTGCCAAATTGTTCCGTTAACTTCACATATGATGCAGGCCCCATATAGGCTATATCAAATTCATTATTACCTATAGAACGAATATGTGATTCATAATCTTTGGATATTTTTATTTCAACGGGAATAGACAGTTTTTTTGAAAGATATTTTGCAAGTGGGTGATGTTTATTTACCAGGACACTAGGAGATTTATAAGGGTGTATACCAAGAATAAGTTTCTCACCTGCAAAACTGGTAAGAGGTAATAATAAAAGAACGAGAAAAAGATACTTCAAACGCATTTTACACATATCAATCTCTTAAGATAAAAGCACAAGTAGTCTAAATAAATGATGTGTTAAATAATAACTTATAAAACTATATCAGAAAATAATATTCAGCCAGAACGGATAATGAGCTGGCAGAAATTAATGGGGTCCAGATACTATTATTTTCTAGTATTATAAAATAATTTTATCCAACCGCATTTATTCGACCCTGTTTGTTGTTAAGCAAAGCTCTTATTGATTATCTTAACCAGTACGTCACATGCTTCTGCACACTGTCTACACTCGATATATTTATCATGCTTACGACATTCCTTGGCACATTCCTTACAAACAGCCTTACAAATTTTTGCATAAGCTTTAACGTGGTTAGAGTTCGCAGCAAGCAGTTTTGAAAACCCATCACAAACTGCATTCATCTTATTAACTTTTTTTGCACAAGTAGCAAGCTCAAGATCACTTTCAGTCCAGGCGACAAGACAATGAGAGATACAACGTGTTCCCTTGTCAGTACAGTTATTAGCAGCATCAAGTACTTTGGGTTGTTGAGCCAAGTGTTTGCTGTGATCATGGCCCAGCATATCGGCTATCGTATTTCCACTATATGCCATTGTTGCTGCAGCCGCACCTAATCCTAACAGTACATCACGACGGCTGATGCCATGCTCTGTTTGCATTTAATCTTTTTGTTCTTCTACTTTTATCATGGTTAATACTTCTCACTGGAATTAATTTTTCAGGTTACTGACTTAAAATATAAACAACACTTGTTGTTTTTCATATTTAACATAATTTAGAGTGGATCATAAAGGGCTCCACCCTCTTTAATTAAAACTACTAATCTCGACCCTTAGTACCAAAAAAATTCTGCGCATTGGTTAAACGTAACTTTTTCTCTATATCAGCGGGAAAACGTTTCATCCAACGTCGTTGAAAGTGATGAAAGTCTGAATAGTGTGCCCAACCTTCATCCGCTTCATACCAACGGTAAATTTGGTGTGCATTCCAAACAGGATCGGTTCCTGTCATCACGCGATCTTGATACTTAATAATCAACTCACGCCAGCCATCTAACAATGAATAATCATCGTTAGCAAAATAATTATAATGCCATGGATCACGTGCAGCTAAATCCAGCCAGACATTTGGACACGCTTGCATTAAAGGTTCAAGTTGATCAGGACCTAAAAGCCCCCCTGCGTGTGCCCAAAGAAAACGGATATCAGGATATTTTTTGCAAATAGGCAAAAAATATCGATGGTCACCCGCATCAGTATGTATCAAAAAAGGTAATTTAAATTCTTTAGCTAACTCCAGTAAACCAACAAATACAGGATTGTCCCTACGGGGTCCTATCCCGGACGTTAGATGAACTTCACCAATACCTGCATAGTTTCCGGTTTCAATTAGTTTTCGTATTTTTCCAACCAGTGTCTTATCAAAATACCAGTTCAGGCGGTTACCTGCATGATAGTAAGGCGTAACCAAAGGAATAATCCAATCACCACCCGCTTCTTTTAACTTAAGGGAATAATGTGATGGAACACTGGAAACCACAGCAAGAACAACATTATGATCTTCAAGAATCTTTACCGCCTCTTTAGCGCTAAGCAACTCTTCATGATCCCAATTGAAATGTAAATGAATATCCGCAAAAGGTGACAGCTCGTGCTTAGGCAGCGAACAAGCGGTTAAAATCATCAAACTAAATATTATAAGTAAAAAACGCTTCATTTTATTATCTCTAAATTAATTGGGGTCTATCTTCTATTGTTTTTCTCTTTTTACTAAATCAACCGAGTCTGACCATAAGGCATCCATCACTTTCTTAAATTTTTGTCTTATTGATCAAATGTTCAATTAAATCCATAGGCAATGGAAAAACAATTGTATTGGTTCGTTCACCAGCAATTTCTGTTAGTGTTTGTAAATAGCGTAATTCACTGCTGTCCCGTTAACTCAAATATAAAAGCAATGACTACAACATATAGTAAGTTTAGACTATTTAACCAAAAGAAAAAGCAGACTCTCGCAGCAATAAAAAAAATGGATTAATAATTATAGGGTGTCAAATATAAGGTCTGCCC
>CAZSCK010000121.1:0-4500 GCA_964605385.1 uncultured Thioalkalispiraceae bacterium | reverse complement strand
GTATTGGTCGCATGGTATTCCGTGCTGTATATAAAGAATTTAAAGACATCGAAATCGTTGGTATCAACGATTTATTAGATGCTGATTACTTAGCATACATGCTTAAGTACGATTCAGTTCACGGTCGTTTTGACGGTGAAGTTTCACACAAAGATGGTGCTTTAGTTGTTAACGGTAAAGACATTCGTTTAACAGCAGAACGTGATCCAGCTAACCTTAAGTGGGGCGACGTAAAAGCAGACATCGTTATCGATTGTACTGGTTTCTTCTTAACTGAAGAAAGCTGTCAGGCACACATTGATGCAGGCGCAGGTAAAGTTGTTCAATCTGCACCTTGTAAAGATGGTGGTCCAATGTTCGTATATGGCGTTAACCACAACGAATACAAAGGCGAAAAAATTGTTTCAGCAGCATCTTGTACGACTAACTGCTTAGCGCCAATAGCTAAAGTATTAAATGACAAGTGGGGCATCAAACGTGGTCTTATGACAACAGTTCATGCTGCAACTGCAACTCAAAAAACTGTAGATGGTCCTTCAATGAAAGACTGGCGCGGTGGTCGTGGTATCTTAGAAAACATCATCCCATCTTCAACGGGTGCTGCTAAAGCAGTAGGCGTTGTACTTCCAGAATTGAATGGCAAGTTAACAGGTATGGCTTTCCGCGTACCTACATCAGATGTGTCTGTTGTTGATTTGACTGTTGAGTTAGATAAAGAAGCTTCATACGAAGATATCTGTAAAGCAATGAAAGCCGCTTCAGAAACGGGTGACATGAGTAAGACTCTTGGTTACACAGATGAAAAAGTTGTTTCAACTGATTTCCGTGGTGTTGGTTTCTCTTCAATCTTTGATTCAGGAGCGGGTATCGCATTAGATGGAACATTCGTTAAAGTCGTATCTTGGTATGATAACGAGTATGGCTACACATGTAACATGATGCGCTTCGTAGAACACGTAGCAGCAAACTAAAATAAGCGGATCTTTTGTCCTCTGGGGGCGTTGCGGTCTAAGTTTAAAATGCTCACGTACTTATTGTACGCTCCGCTTTTAAACTCAAACCGCGCCTACCCAGTGAACAAAATCTCTCGCTTATTTCCACTTAGCGATATTTATTGTTAATTGGAAAAGAAATATTGGAACGTAGCCCAACCTATATATTGTAGGTTGGGCTTCAGCCCAACAAATTAATATAAGTGGTCTTCAAACAGTTCCTTAGATTTTGAACTTGGTTTGAATAAGCACTAAAAATATTTAACGCAAAGATCTCAGTTGCATTTATAAATCTTTGTGGCCTTTGCGTTAAATATTTTAATTTAGGAGTTCTAAATGTCTTTTATCAAATTAACTGATCTTGATCTTGCGGGTAAGCGCGTTTTAATTCGTGCTGATTTAAATGTTCCTGTTAAAGATGGAAAAGTAACTTCAGATGCACGTATTACAGCTTCAATGCCTTCTATCGAGTATGCTATGAAAGCGGGTGCTGCTGTGATGGTAATGTCTCACCGTGGTCGTCCTGAAGAAGGTAAAGTGGATGAAGAAAATTCATTAGCGCCGATCGCTGCGGTTATGTCTGAAAAGTTAGGTAAAGATGTAAAATTAATTAAAAACTACCTTGATACTGTTCCTGATGTTAGAGGTGGTGAAGTTGTTCTTTTAGAAAACGTGCGTTTTAATGCGGGCGAGAAGAAAGATGACGAAGCATTGTCTAAGAAGTACGCATCGTTATGTGATATTTTTGTTATGGATGCTTTTGGTACGGCTCACCGTGCTCAAGCGTCTACTCATGGTGTGGGTGTTCAAGCGCCAACGGCATGTGCGGGTATTTTACTTTCAGGTGAATTAGATAGCTTGGCTAAAGCTTTAGCAAATCCTAAGCGTCCAATGGTTGCGATTGTTGGCGGTTCTAAAGTATCTACTAAGTTAACAGTATTAGAAGCGTTATCAGAAAAAGTTGACCAGCTTGTTGTTGGTGGTGGTATTGCAAATACGTTTTTAGCTGCTAAAGGCTTTAATGTTGGCAAATCTTTATATGAAGAAAATTTAGTTGATACAGCAAAAGCATTAATTGAAAAAATGGAAGCGCGTGGTGCAAGTATTCCAATCGCGACTGATGTTGTATGTGCAAAAGAATTTGCAGAAACAGCTGAAGCAACATTAAAAGATGCAAGTGAAGTAACAGATGACGATATGATTTTTGATATTGGTCCAGATTCATCGAAAGTATTAGCAGACATTATTGCTAAAGCAGGAACAATCGTTTGGAATGGCCCTCTTGGTGTATTTGAATTTGATCAGTTTGGTGAGGGTACTAAGACTGTTTCAATGGCGATTGCTAACAGCTCTGGTTTTAGTTTAGCAGGAGGCGGTGACACGATTGCTGCAATCCAAAAATATGATATTTTTGATAAAGTGTCATACATTTCAACCGCCGGTGGCGCGTTCCTTGAGTATCTGGAAGGCAAAGTATTACCAGCAGTTGCTATGTTAGAAGAGCAAGCAAAATAATTAGCGAGAATAAATTAAAAACATATGAGACGTACTAAAATAATAGCCACATTAGGCCCTGCAACAAGCGATGCAAAGATGTTGGATCGTATCATTGAAGCGGGAGTTGATGTTGTCCGTATTAATTTCTCACATGGTAATCCTGAAGAACACATAGAGCGCGCTGAAAAGTTACGCAACCGCGCTCGCGCACACGGTCGTCAGATTGGCGTGTTGTGTGACCTTCAAGGTCCTAAAATTAGAATCGAAAAATTCAAAGATGTAAAAATCATCTTAAAAGATGGTGATCCTTTTATTCTTGATACTGCAATGGATCCAACTGCCGGAACAACAGAACGTGTTGGTATGGCGTATAAAGAGTTACCGCAAGATGTAAAACGTGGTGATACGCTGTTACTTGATGATGGTCGTATTAGCCTTTGGGTTGATGAAGTTGTCGGTACCGAAGTACGTTGTAAAGTGGCTATTGGTGGTGAGCTTTCAGATCGTAAAGGTTTGAATAAGCAAGGCGGTGGTTTATCTGCTCCAGCATTAACTGAAAAAGATAAAGCCGATATTATTACTGCGGCTAAAATGGAAGCAGATTATCTTGCGGTTTCTTTTCCTGTAACAGGCCAAGACTTGCATGATGCGCGTACTTTAATGAAAGCAGCCGGTGGTCATGCTGATATTGTTGCTAAAGTTGAGCGTGCAGATGCATTAGAAAATTTAGATGACATCATCGAAGCATCAGACGTCATTATGGTTGCGCGGGGCGATTTAGGTGTTGAAATCGGTGATGCTGCATTGCCTCCAGTACAAAAAATGTTGATTCAAAAAGCACGTAAAATGAATCGCATTGTTATTACTGCAACACAAATGATGGAATCTATGATTACTAGTCATATTCCAACACGTGCAGAAGTTTTTGATGTTGCAAATGCCGTTTTAGATGGCACCGATGCTGTAATGCTTTCAGCAGAAACAGCAAGTGGTAAATACCCTGCTGAAGCAATTGCAGCAATGGACAGAATTTGTCTTGTTGCTGAAAAAGAACGTATTGCTAAAAAATCAGATCATCGTATTGATTCACATTTTGGTCGTATCGATGAAGCGATTGCCATGGCATCAATGTACACTGCGAACCATTTAGGTGTAAAAGCAATTGCTGCTTTAACCGAATCAGGTTCAACTCCACGTTGGATGTCACGTATCAGTTCCGGTATTCCAATTTACGCATTAACAAAATATGTCGAGACTCGTCGTAAGGTCACTTTATTTAGAGGTGTCTACCCGGTGAGTTTTGAAGTTGCAGAAGATGAAGATCGTGCAACCATTATGAAAGAAGCCGTCGATGAATTACTTCGTCGTGGTGCAGTTCGTGATGGCGATTTAATTCTTGTTACACGTGGTGAAACCATGGGTGATGCTGGTGGTACTAATACGATGTCGATAGTTCGTGTTGGTGGCGATATGGAACAGTCAGTGGATCCAGAAGAACTAAATTAATTATTTATAAAACTTAACTTTTAAAAACTGAAATATTAAGGAGGTCATCATGGCCCTTATATCACTTAGACAACTATTAGATCATGCAGCTGAAAACAGCTATGGCATGCCAGCATTTAACGTAAACAACATGGAGCAAGTCCATGCAATCATGCAAGCAGCTGATGAAGCTAACAGCCCGGTTATCATGCAGGGTTCTGCAGGTGCACGTTCTTATGCGGGCGAACCGTTCTTACGTCACTTAATTTCTGCTGCAATTGAAATGTATCCACACATTCCTGTTGTAATGCATCAGGATCATGGTTCAGAACCAGCAGTATGCTTACGTTCTATCCAGTCTGGTTTTTCATCAGTAATGATGGATGGTTCTTTAGAAGCAGACATGAAAACGCCTTCAAGTTTTGAGTACAACGTTAATACAACTAAAGAAGTTGTTAAAATGGCTCATGCTGGTGGTGTTTCAGTTGAAGGTGAATTAGGTTGTTTGGGTTCATTAGAAACAGGC
>CAZSCK010000120.1:0-4637 GCA_964605385.1 uncultured Thioalkalispiraceae bacterium | reverse complement strand
ATGAGCCATTAATAATTTATTCTGCCGGAATAGCAAAAAAGATAATATATGCAAGTATGATGGCAACGCTAATGAACAATCTGCGCATCCACAAAGCCATCTGAGATTCAAGCGGACAATCTCGATAACAAAAATTAAGAGCCAGCAACGCCTGCAGAAAATAGTAAAAAGAAAATGCACGGGAAGCGAGAGTAATGATCTCAATCAAATCTACCACCCAAACCAGCAAGATTACACAGACTGAAATTCCCAGGTAACCGACACCTGTTGACAGTTTTTTTCCACTGTTCTCACATAACAAGCCACCGCCACCGCCCGTATCTGCAACTGCCGCACTAAACTGCAACTTTGGTCTGCGTAGAAAATACAGAGCAAACATCGCAGCGAGAATTAGCCCTGTATTTAGAATCATACTTGAAGCTGCTAACAAAAAATCTGGATTCATAAATATTTGAACTCTACTGTGAAAGTATAAAAACCTTATTAGTAATAGTCCAGTTTAATAAACCCACCACAAATCATCAGAAGATAAATAAAATGACTTATTTTTAGCATTTAGGACACCCAAATTTATCGTTTTGTCATAAATAGTAAAATAGTGATTTTTGCTTATGTTTTATTATTTACAACAAAATATAAAACCAAATAATATCAATAGTTTAGAGTCTGTCATATTACTGTCATATTAAGGCATTATCATTCCTGCATGCCAGAACCTAGCTCACAATCTCAAACCATTTCACCAAGCGACACACCCAGACCAGCGCACACACTCACCACTAAAATGGATCGTAGTCGTTCTATTAAAAATAAAATAACCAGCTTTAGTATGGCAGTGGGCGGTATCAGCGTCATTATGTCAATTGTACTGATTTTCTTTTATCTTGCTTATGTGGTTTATCCCTTGTTTTTGTCTGCTGAAATGGAAAAAACAGCAAGCTACCCTATGCCTGCTGCCAGTCAAGGTAAAACACTTCATTTGGCAATTGAAGAACAAAATCGTATAGCTGTTCGTTTTACTGAACAAGCTAAAGCGATATTTTTTAATGTAAAGACAGGTGATGTTGTTGAAAACATCAACATTGCTTTACCGGCAAAAACAAATATCACGAGTTTTAGCACCAGCCGTCTTGCCAAAGGCTTTGTTGCTTTTGGCTTAAGCAATGGCCAGGTCGTTTTTGCGCAACATAAATATAAAACACGTTATTTGGCCGAAGGTAAAAAAATTCTCCCTTCGATTATTTATCCATTGGGCGAAACGTCAATTGAAATGGATCCAACCAGGCATGCATTAACTCACATAGGCTTAATGCACGATGAAGAAAAAGCCACCCTCATTGCTTACACAGATGATAATCGTTTGTTATTAAACCAACTTATTTTTGATGATGAGTTAAGCGATGAAGAAGATGCTGATGAAATCAGTTTTGAAAGCACCTTAATTGAAATTCCGAATATTCAATATGTTACTAACCTTCTTATTGATGCATCACAAAGCTTACTTTACGTTGCACATAATAATGGTGAAGTTTCTTTAATTGATATTACTGATTTAAATGATGTTCAGGTTCTTGAACGTAAACGTGTTATTGCTGATGATGCAGAACTAACCAAGTTTACTTTTTTAACCGGTGAAATCTCACTATTGATTGGTGATAGCAATGGCAAACTCAGCCAATGGTTCCCGGTACAAAAAGAAACCGGCTTAACCCTTTCGCATATTCGTGATTTTGATAGTCAACATTCTTCTGTTACTGATATTGTGACAGAACAACGCCGTAAAGGTTTTGCAGCAATTGATGATAAAGGGCAACTCGCATTTTATCACTCAACCGCACATCGTACGTTACTACATGAAGCCATTAGTGGAGCACGTTTAAACTTTCTTGCTGTTTCCCCACGCGCAAATACCTTTATAACGGAAGATGACAAACAACAGGTTCAGTTCTGGCATGTTGATAACGAGCATCCTGAAATATCCTGGGCGGTATTATGGGATCAGATCTGGTACGAAAGTTACCCCGAACCTTCTTATACATGGCAATCATCATCCGCAAGTAATGACTTTGAGCCTAAATTCAGCTTAATGCCACTTGCCTTTGGTACGCTTAAAGCTGCTTTCTATGCCATGCTGTTTGCTATGCCGCTGGCAATTATGGGTGCAATTTATACCGCCTATTTCATGGCACCCAAAATGCGTACTTACGTTAAACCGACTATTGAAATTATGGAAGCCTTACCCACGGTTATTCTTGGTTTCCTGGCGGGGCTTTGGTTAGCTCCCATTATCGAAAGTCATCTGGTTGGTGTCTTTAGTATGCTGATCATTTTACCTGCCGGTGTTTTAATTTTTGCTTTTGCATGGAAGAACTTACCAAAAGACATACGTACACGCGTTCCCGATGGTTGGCAAGCCGCATTATTAATTCCTGTTTTATTGTTTACCGGTTGGTTATCAATGGCATTGAGTTTACCAATGGAGCAGTTCTTCTTTAATGGTGATATGAAAGCATGGTTAGGAGATAGCTTAGGTTTACACTATGACCAACGTAACTCTTTAGTCGTCGGTATCGCGATGGGTGTTGCTGTTATTCCAACGATATTTTCTATTACCGAAGATGCGATATTCAGCGTGCCCAAAAACCTCACATTTGGTTCTCTTGCATTAGGTGCGACTCCCTGGCAAACATTGATCTATGTTGTTATTTTAACTGCAAGCCCTGGTATTTTTTCTGCTGTGATGATCGGTATGGGTCGCGCAGTGGGTGAAACCATGATCGTACTCATGGCAACCGGTAACACACCGGTAATGGACTTTAGTGTTTTCCAGGGCATGCGCACACTCGCTGCAAACGTTGCGGTTGAAATGCCTGAAGCTGAAGTCGACAGCACACACTATCGAATTTTATTCCTCGCCGCATTGGTGCTCTTTATATTTACCTTTATGTTTAACACGATTGCCGAAATTGTTCGCCAACGTCTACGCAAGAAATACAGCAGCTTATGATTAAGAAATGGTTTAAAACAGGTGATCCGTGGATTTGGCTTAATGCCGCCGCCGTTAGTGCCAGCTTAATTATTGTAATTGGCTTATTGCTATTAATTGCAATCCAAGGCCTCTCACACTTTTGGCCTAAAGCAGTAATGCAAGCGCAATACGTGCAAGCGGACGCGACAAACTCTAACCCTGCCTCTATTCGTCTTATTGGTGAAATCCATAATGACGAAGAAGTCAGTATTGAACAACTTGCAGCGTTAGGCATCAATATAAAAACAGATAAAGAAACCGCAACACGTTTTTTGATTAAAACCGGTAACCGTGATGTTAGTGGCGCAGATTTCAAATGGATATTAGAAGCTTACTTAACGAAAAAAGAATATCCAAAAGATATTATTGTTTTAGAACGTCGTGAGTGGGGAAATTTTTATGGTTACCTTAAAAGCATTAGCCATAATGGAAACGTCATTAGCGGTAGTGCAGAGGCATGGCAAGAACTTGAAAAACAATTAACGCATACTGAAGACCTTCATGGACAAATTCGTGACATTGAAAAAGGTGATATCGGTAGCATTAACTACAAAATGGAAAGATTGCGTTTAGCCAAGCGCAGACTTGAATTAGACAATGAAGATAGCGCAGAAAATTTAGCTAAACTTGAAAATAAACATAACAAGCTAAATAAAGAATATGCTGTTTTATCCAAGAGTTTAGAAAAACTTTACAGCGAGTTTAATCAAGGCAGCATTACTGCCGAAACCATGAGTGGCAAGCTCATCGAAATACCCTTTGCTAAAATTGTTCGCGCATATCAACCCAATGCACTTAACCTGTTTGAAAAAATAGTACTTTATATTCAAAAGATCGGCGAATTTATTTTTGATGACCCACGTGAAGCAAATACGGAAGGCGGTATTTTTCCTGCCATCTTCGGTACCGTCATGATGGTTTTATTAATGTCAGTTCTAGTTACGCCTTTCGGTGTTATTGCGGCAGTATATCTTCGTGAATACGCTAAACAAGGCGCAGTGACTCGCATAATTAGAATCGCAGTCAACAATCTTGCCGGAGTCCCTTCTATTGTTTACGGTGTATTTGGTTTAGGTTTCTTTATTTATTTCCTTGGCGGAAACATTGATCAGCTCTTTTATGCTGAAGCCTTACCTTCACCGACTTTTGGTACTCCCGGTATATTATGGTCTTCTTTAACTTTAGCTATTTTAACCGTTCCTGTTGTTATAGTTGCAACCGAAGAAGGATTATCACGCATTCCCAGAGCCATTCGCGAAGGCAGCTTAGCACTTGGCGCAACAAAAGCAGAAACACTATGGCGAACTGTTTTACCAATGGCAACACCCGCTATGATGACAGGCATGATTCTCGCTATCGCGCGTGCCGCCGGTGAAGTGGCTCCATTAATGTTGGTAGGTGTTGTTAAACTAGCACCTTCATTACCACTTGATATGAATGCACCCTTTTTCCACCTGGAACGTAAATTTATGCATTTAGGTTTTCATATCTATGATGTTGGCTTTCAAAGCCCAAATGTTGAAGCATCACGACCATTAGTTTATGCCACGGCATTTTTATTAATTGGTGTTATTGTTTTACTTAACTTATCTGCAATTTATATTCGCAA
>CAZSCK010000119.1:2580-4676 GCA_964605385.1 uncultured Thioalkalispiraceae bacterium | reverse complement strand
TTAGGAGCAATATACTTGTTGATTGCAGCAGGACCTGGGCCACCGCTGTCTTTTTCTGCTAAAGCAGCGCCAACACCAGGAACTTGTACGAAGTTGAAGTAGTAAAGTAAACCAATCCAAATTACGCCCGCTAATACGTGGAACCAAACTTCAAGATTAAGTGCGTTAAAACCGGTCATGCCACCAGCGAAAACGATAATTGCAGCTAATACGAAGCCTGCGATGATAGTGCCTTTAACAGACGTTAATGGATTCATAATGAATTCCTCTAATTATTTTGTGTAGCAATTGTTGTACGAAATATTTACTGAGTAGTTTACTACAGTATTATCTTCCTAGCACCCCTTATTAATAGAACTTATCCTTCATAATGCTACAATGGACATTAATATCCTTATAAAACAAAGACTTTGAAAGTAAAATTTTGAATAGTATTGAACTCAGCCTATTTACCAGCCGCCTTAATGCCGTTTGTGATGAGATGGGGGCCGTATTACAACGTGCCGCTTTTTCTCCGAATATCCGTGACCGGCTCGATTTTTCCTGTGCGGTATTTGATGCAGATGGTGAGCTTTGCGCCCAGGCCGCACATATCCCGGTGCATTTAGGCAGCATGGCCTATGCAATGCAAAATATTGTCAGTCAGCTAGATTGGCATGAAGGAGATATGGTGATTGTGAATGATCCTTTTTTAGGAGGAACACATTTACCCGACATCACTTTAATCGCACCGGTTTATTTTGATGGGGCTTTATTAGCCTTTATTGCGAATCGTGCGCATCATGCCGATATTGGCGCAGATTCACCGGGTTCAATGCCTTTATCCAAAAGTCTGGATGAAGAAGGGCTCATCATTCCGCCGACTCATTTAATTGAGCAAGGCAAAATGAATAACAGTTTCATGTCTGAAATTTTAAGTGTGATTCGTAGTGGCAGTGCAGCACAAGGTGATTTCTCCGCACAAATTAGTGCCAACCATGCGGGTGTTGAACGTGTGCAGTCTTTAATGCAGTCACTTGGTGGGGCACCATTTTTAACTGCATTATCAGAACTGAATGATTACGGTGAACGCTTAGCCAGAAGCGTTATTAATGACATCCCGAATGGTGAATATAAATTTAGTGATGTTATGGATGATGATGGCTTAGGTAATTTTGATTTAAAAATTTCAGCGACAATACATATTAAAGATCATAATGTTGATGTTGATTTTAATGGCACGACTGATCAAACCGAAGGTAATATTAATTGTCCTTTATCCGTCGCCGCTGCCGCAGTGTATTATGTCTTTCGTTGTTTAATGCCCAAACAAACGCCTGCGTGTGCAGGAAGTTTTAGACCCATAACACTTACAGCACCAGAAGGTTGCTTGTTAAATGCAAAACGCCCAGCCGCAGTTGCCGCAGGAAATGTAGAAACAAGTACGCGCATTGTTGATGTCGTGATGGGGGCATTAGCACAAGCCCTGCCTGATAAAATCCCCGCCGCAAGTCATGGCAGCATGAATAATCTGGCGATGGGATCTATCGGACGTGGTGTGAATGAAAAAGCGTGGGACTATTATGAAACGATAGGCGGCGGCATGGGCGCAAGCTCAAAGGGTGATGGAATAGATGCTGTACAAACTCACATGACCAATACAAGAAATACTCCTATCGAAGTCATGGAAACAAGTTACCCCGTGCGCATAAAACAATATGCCATTCGTAAAGATTCAGGCGGTGTAGGTTTACATAAAGGTGGTGATGGTTTAATTCGTGAGTTTGAATTTTTAAAACCTGCCAACGTAACCTTATTAACAGAACGACGTTTACATTCACCTTGGGGTTTAAATAATGGCATCGATGGTGGTTGTGGACAAAATTTATTAAATAGCAAACCATTGGCTTCTAAAGTTTGCTTTGATGTGACCGAGGGTGATTGCCTAATGATTAAAACCCCTGGTGGCGGTGGTTGGGGAGTAAAATTGTAGGTCGGCTCTTCAGGCCGACAATGAGATATAACAAAGCAACATAATTAATCGTTAAGAGATAAGCTATTCGAGAACAACGGTTGATGTTTTAGCACTGCGTCGGCCTGAAGAGCCGACCTACAGA
>CAZSCK010000119.1:0-2480 GCA_964605385.1 uncultured Thioalkalispiraceae bacterium | reverse complement strand
GCGTCGGCCTGAAGAGCCGACCTACAGAAATGTGCTTATTAGCAGGTCGGTCTTTAGGCCGACAAAAATATAAAGAAGAGAATATATGTGCGGAATTTGTGGCGAATTAAATTTTAAATCAACGGCTTCTATTGCGGCAGTTAAAGCAATGTTACCTAAGTTGGAAAAGCGCGGGCCTGATTTTGGTGATACATGGCATCATGACCATGTTGCCTTTGGTCATCGACGTTTGGCGATCATTGATTTAAGTACACATTCAAATCAACCAATGATTGATCGTGAATTAGGTTTAACGCTTGTTTTTAATGGTGCGATTTATAACTACCCTGAATTACGTAAACAATTTATCGCTGAAGGCTATAATTTTCAAAGTGAAGGTGATACCGAAGTTATTATTAAGGCATATCACAAATGGGGCGAAGATTGCCCGAAATATTTACACGGTATGTTTGCTTTCGCTATCTGGGATGAAAATAAAAAAAGTTTATTTGCTGCGCGTGATCGCATGGGGATTAAACCTTTCTATTTTTCTAAAACAAATGAGCATTTTCGTTTTGCATCAAACATGCAAGCATTACTGGCAACAGGTGAAATTGATAAGTCGATTGATCCATTAGCATTACATAATCAGTTTTCGTTACATGCAGTTGTTCCTGCGCCACGTACAATTGTTAATGGTGTGCGCAAGTTAGAACCCGGTACATCAATGACCCTGGATCTCAAAGGCAAAGAAAAAACTCAACGCTATTGGTCTTTAGATGCAACGCGTCCAGATAAAGAGTTCTCTGAACAGGAATGGACAGATCAAATTCATGATGCCTTACGTGAAGCTGTGCGCAAACGTATTGATGTTGCCGATGTACCTGTTGGTGTGTTGTTATCCGGTGGTTTAGATTCAAGTTTGTTAGTTGCGTTACTTGCTGAAGCCGGGGTAAAAGATTTACGCACCTTCTCAATTGGTTTTGAAGATCAACCCGAAGAGAAGGGTAGTGAGTTTGAATTTTCCGATCAAATTGTTGAACGTTATCAAACCAAGCATCATAAATACCATATATCAAATAGTGAAGTGTTACCGCATATTCCAGATGCAGTGAAGGCTATGTCAGAACCGATGGTTGGTCAGGATGCAGTCGCATTTTATTTATTGTCTGAAAGAGTATCTGAACAAGTTAAAGTTGTGCAAAGTGGCCAGGGTGCAGATGAAGTTTTTGCCGGTTACTTTTGGTTTGAACAAATGCACAAAGACATTAGTGGTTCTGATGTGTCACGTTTCGCACGTTACTATTTCGATCGTAGCCATGATGAGTTTTTAGAAATGGTTACGCCTGATTATCGAGGTGAAGATTTTACGACTAAAAAGATCGCCGAGTTATTAGGCCAACCCAATGCTAGTGAGTTTATTGATCGTGTTTTACGCATGGATACCACGACATTGATTGTTGATGATCCTGTTAAGCGAGTAGACAACATGACCATGGCGTGGGGGCTTGAAGCACGTGTGCCATTTTTGGATCACCATCTTGTTGAGCTGGCTGCAAAAATGCCTCCTGAAATGAAGCTGGGACTAAAAAGTGGCTTAGGTGGAAAAGATGTTCTCAAACGTATTTCTCGTGGATTGATTCCCGATGCAGTGATTGATCGCCCCAAAGGGTATTTTCCGATGCCTGCATTAAAATATGTGCGTGGTGAGTTTTTAGATTTCATGCAGGATATATTGAACTCTCAGGCTTGTCGAAACCGGGGCATTTTTGCTCGACCGTATGTTGATAAGCTGCTTTCTGAGCCAGATCAACACTTTACCGCCTTGCGAGGTAGTAAATTATGGCACCAGGCTTTGCTTGAACTGTGGCTCCAAACACATTTAGATACGGCTTGAAGACTCAGATTTTGTCCCTATATAGAGTTTAAGAATTACTGTCATTCCGGCTAAAAAACTGCCGGAATGACGATATATATAGCCTGCGGGAAATTTGTTTGATATCCGCAAGTGATAACCTAGTAAATTACTATGGAATCTGGAGGGGCTAACTGCTATATTAGCGGTAACTTATTTTCTCTGTTGGAAATCATTTCGGGACAGCAGACTAAAACTGATTATTAGATTGAAATTGTGAGGTAACAAAGATGGACGTATTAGAACGTATTGATGAGATTGTTAAAAGTAACCCTGTTGTTGTTTTCATGAAGGGGACGCCACAAATGCCACAATGTGGTTTTTCTAGCCGTACTGCTCAAGCACTACAAGCATGTGGCCAGGAATTTGCGCATGTAAACGTATTAATGGATCAAGAAATTTTTGAAAATTTGCCACGTTATCAGGATTGGCCTACGTTCCCACAAGTTTACATTAGTGGTGAGTTAGTCGGTGGCTGTGACATCACGTTAGAAATGTATCAAAAAGGTGAGTTGAAAAAAGCGATTGAAGAAGCCGTTGCTTAATTTTTAAGTCATTAAAGAATAAAAAAGCCCGAACTTGTTTC
>CAZSCK010000118.1:0-4749 GCA_964605385.1 uncultured Thioalkalispiraceae bacterium | reverse complement strand
TCTGATTCAGAATCATGAACATCACCAAATAAACGTGCGCTGGTTGGGCAAGCTAATACACAAGCTGGTTTACGCTCTGCTTCAGGTAATGATTCATCGTAAATACGATCAACACATAAGGTACATTTTTTCATGACCTTTTGTTCTTCATCAATTTCACGCGCACCGTAAGGGCAGGCCCATGTGCAATAACGACAACCAATACATTTGTCGTAATCAACTAAAACAATACCGTCTTTTTCACGTTTGTAACTTGCGCCAGTAGGACAAACCGGAACACAAGGTGCATCTTCGCAATGCAAACAACTTTTAGGAAAGTGAACAGTTTCTGTTTTTGGAAACTCACCAATTTCATAAGTTTGTACACGGTTAAAGAAGGTACCGGTTGGATCTTTACCATATGGGTTTTCATCAGTCATGAAACCAGCAGGACCCGAGGTATTCCATTCTTTACAGCTTGTTACGCAAGCATGACAGCCAACGCAAACATTCAAATCAATAACTAAAGCTAACTGAGTCATTATTTGGCTCCTTTAGTAAACATGCCGGCAAAGAAACCTATTTTCTTAGGTCGATCACCTGTTCCCGGAACATGCGGCATTTCATCAAATTGAGGATATGTTTCTTTAGGTTCATCATCTGCTGCTTTGTAAACGTGAACCCGTACGTCAAACCAACCTGCCTGACCGGTAACAGGATCAGAGTTTGAAATATGTTCGCCACATTCATTCTTTGGTAATTCTTCAGAAATTAAATGGTTTAACAAGAAACCTTTTTTTGATTCATTTGCATCACCATCAAGGTTCCATGCACCTTTTGCTTTACCAATCGCGTTCCAGGTCCATACTGTACCTGGCTCAACGGCTTCAGAATAACGCGCCATACAACGTACTCTGCCGTGCATGGATTCAGCCCACATCCAGCCGCCATCTTCAATGCCTTGAGCTTGTGCAGTTGAAGGATGAATATGCATGTAGTTATGCGCATGAATCTGACGTAACCACGCGTTTTGAGAATCCCACGAGTGATACATTGCCATTGGACGTTGGGTTAACGCAGCCAAAGGATATTTTTGTTTGTCAGTTAACTGCACTTCTAATGGTTCTGCATAGAACGGCAGCGGATCGAAGTGAGTTTCAACACGCATACGTAAATGTTCAGGTGGTTGTTTACCTTCAAGTTTACCTTGTGCCGCTAAACGGAACTTCATTAACACTTCAGAATAAATATGAATGTTAATAGGCTCGGCATAACGGGTTAATGCGTGTTCTTGTGACCATCTTAAGTAACCACGATTCCAGTTACGCATGTATTGGTAAGACTTGGGTAATTCATGATGATAAACACAATTGTTTTTCTCATACATTTCCCATTGGTTAGAGTTTGGTTCACCTTTCATGAACTTCTCGCCACCTTTACCACGCCAGCCTGATAAGAAACCAATGCCAGAGTTTTTTGCTGTTTCAAAGTTAACAATGAAATCAGGATAGTCACGGAATTTACGCGTACCATCTTCATTAGTGAACGCTGGTAATTTTAAGCGCGAACCTAATTCAATAATAACTTCCTGGAACGGTTTACAGTCACCCTTAGGTGGAACGACAGGGATACGGACTGCATCTACTGGACCATCAAACTCTGAGATAGGGCGGTCTAACATCGACATAACATCATGACGTTCTAAATAAGTAGTATCGGGTAATAATAAATCGGCATAGGCTGACATTTCTGACTGGAAGGCATCGCAAACAATCAGGAATGGAATTTTGAATGTGCCATCGTCCTCTTTTGCATTTAACATGTTGCGAACTTCTTTCGTGTTCATGGATGAGTTCCATGCCATGTTTGCCATGAAGATCAATAAAGTATCAATACCATACGGATCTTTGTTCACTGCATTAGTAATTACGTTGTGCATTAAGCCGTGAACAGAAAGCGGGTGTTCCCAGGAGAACGCCTTATCAATACGAACAGGCTCACCTTTGTCATCAACAAATAAATCATTGGGTTCAGCAGGCCAACCTAATGGCATACCGTCTAATGGTGTATTCGGTTGAACGCCTTCTGGGCCTTTGGGTGTTTTTGCACAAGGAGGAATCGGACGCGGGAACGGTGCTTTATGACGGAAGCCACCTGGACGATCGATTGTTCCTAAAAGGCTCATTAAGATACTTAACGCACGAATGCTTTGGAAGCCATTAGAGTGAGCCGCTAAACCACGCATGGCATGGAATGAAACAGGGTTACCGGTAATGGTATCGTGATCTTTACCCCATGCATCTGTCCATGCAATCGGTAATTCGATTTGTTCATCACGTGCTGTGATGCCCATTTCATGAGCTAAGGTGCGGATAGTATCAGCAGGAATACCTGTGACTTCAGCCGCCCATTCAGGCGTATATTCTTCAACACGATCTTTTAATAATTGGAAAGCCGGCTTTACATGACGACCATCTGGCATAGTAAATTCACCAAGTAAGTAGGGGTCAAGGCTTTCTTCTCGTGCATGCATGGGTTTGTCGCTTTTGCGATCCCACCAAACTCTATCTTGAGGATCAAAACATTCTCTTTCTTTTGGAATGTCGGTTGTTACAAATAAACCAAAATCATCATTTGCTTCATCGGCACTAACGAGTTCTGCAGAGTTAGAGTACTGAACCAGGAAATCACGATCATAAAGACCTGTTTTGATCAGTTCGTGGATTAACGCAAGCATTAATGCGCCATCAGTACCGGGTTTAATGGGAATCCACTCATCAGCAATCGCAGAATAACCCGTACGAATGGGGTTAATCGAAATAAAGCGACCACCACTGCGTTTGAACTTAGACAATGCAATTTTCATTGGGTTTGAATGATGATCTTCCGCCGTACCGATCATAATAAAGAGCTTTGAGCGGTCTAAATCAGGTCCACCGAATTCCCAGAAAGAGCCACCGATGGTGTAAATCATGCCTGCAGCCATATTGACTGAGCAGAAACCACCATGTGCCGCATAGTTTGGTGTACCAAACTGTTTCGCGAACAAACCAGTGAGGGCTTGCATTTGATCACGGCCAGTAAAGAGCGCAAATTTCTTCGGATCAGTTTTGCGTAAGTGGCTTAAGCGGTCTTCTATAATCTGGAAGGCTTCATCCCAGCTAATTTCTTCAAATTCAGCCTTACCACGATCAGAGCCTTCTTTACGTTTTAACGGCTTGGTTAAACGCGCAGGAGAATACTGCTTCATGATGCCGGATGCGCCTTTTGCACAAATCACACCTTTATTGAGCGGGTGATCAGGATTGCCCTGAATATAACGAACTTCGTTATCTCTGAGTGTTACGCGAATACCACAGCGACATGCACACATGTAGCAAGTGGTATTTTTAGTTTCAATTCGGCCCCCAGGAGGCGAAATGGGGTCATGTAATACGGTCATATTGCGGCCTTGATTACTGTGATCAGTAGTGGTGTTTTTAAATAAAGCGCGCGATTATAGGTAGCTAATCGTGCAGTGACTAATCAGGTTTGTTAAGTACATTATAAAATCATTATATACTAAAATACTAAGGAATTTCATCTACCCCATTAGGGTAGCAAGCCAACAGAGTTATTACCTGATATCAAGAATAGAATAAAATCCTTTTAAAATAAAGGCTTAGATAAAATAAAGCGGTATTACCAACTATAGACAAGGCTTTATCTTTTTCCAGTTTCTATAGCGGCGGGGGACAATATTTCATTAGAAAAAAATTTGTCAGTTTATGTCATATAAAATATTTATGAGCTGTGTTTATACCTTTGATGGTGATGTTGGTATAACTATGACTCCTTGTCCTGTTTGTCAATTGAACGTGTAAGTGTACTAAAACGACATTACTAATGTTTAAAATGCCATAATGATAGTGCGGCTTACGTTAAAATCGCAAAGAGCAGGCTTAGGTGGTCAGGTAATTGCTGCTAAACAACGGGAAGATACTATATAGTAGGTAATCACTATTTTAGCTTAATTTATTGAAAAGCCTCTTTTTTTGGCTATTTTTATGTAAATTAGGGAAGAATATGGGTAAAAACTTAAAGTTTGCCTTAAATTGACCGACATAATTTAAGGTCAGGCTGTTGAAGTTTGACTTGTTTAAACATATATAATGTTTAGGTGTATAAGATAGCATTAGAAAAATAATAATAAGCGTTAAATATTAAAACGCATAAGAAATATCTAATATAGCAGTTTCCGATTTAGTATAAGAATTGAGGTGTCATCTATGAATTTGAGTAAATACTTATCAGTATTGGTTCTTGGGATTTTTTTAGTTAGTGTGCAGACAGTATCTGCTGAGACCCTTCAATGGGCCGGCTGTGGTATTACCAAAAAAGCCTTCATGAAAGAACTGGCTAAGGCTTACACCAAGAAAACAGGTATTGAAATTAAATTAAGTGGCGGCGGTGCAACCAAAGGTATTCGTAATGCGGCAAAAGGCGCGATACATATCGGTGGAGCATGTCGTGTTTCATTGGAACGTCATCCAGAAGAACGTGATGCTTTTCAGATTCCGGTTGCCTGGGATGCATTAGTTGCTTTTGTTAATAAGAAAAATCCGGTTGATAATATTTCTTTCGTGCAGTTGAAGAAAGTTTATCTTGGAGAGATTACTAACTGGAAGCAGCTAGGCGGTAACGATGCGCCTATCGAGCTTTATATTCGTCGCGGCAAAATGTCAGGCGTTGGTCGTACTTTACGTGAATTGGTATTTGCTAATTATAATC
>CAZSCK010000117.1:0-5008 GCA_964605385.1 uncultured Thioalkalispiraceae bacterium | reverse complement strand
CTTATTAATTCTGTGTCAAAAAATATGATCTTATTTAAAGTTTGCAGTATATTACACGTCTTTATAGAGTCATGTTTAGAAACAGATATGTGGAGATTACTAAGTTGGATTTCAAGTTATCAGATCGCGTACAACGCATTAAACCTTCCCCTACTTTGGCGATCACGGCACGTGCTGCCGAATTACGTGCAGCGGGTAAAGATATTATTGGTTTAGGTGCTGGCGAGCCTGATTTTGATACTCCTGAGCATATCAAACAGGCCGCGGTTAAAGCCATAAACGATGGTTTTACGAAATATACCGCCGTTGATGGCACTGCTGGCCTCAAAAAAGCCATTATTGACAAGCTTTCGCGAGATAATCAGCTTAATTACAGAGCAAATCAGATTTTAGTCTCCTGCGGCGGCAAACAGAGCTTTTTTAACCTCACTCAAGCATTATTAAACACAGGTGACGAAGTCATTATTCCTGCGCCTTACTGGGTTTCTTACCCTGATATGGTTTTACTTGCAGATGGCAAACCCGTCATTGTTGAAGCAGATATTAAACAAAGTTTTAAAATTACACCTGAGCAGCTTGAAGCAGCAATTACAGATAAAACACGTCTGGTGGTTTTAAATAGTCCCTCAAACCCATCCGGTATCGCCTATAGTCAAAAAGAACTGACTGCTCTTGGGCAAGTTTTGCTCAAACACCCAGATGTTTTAGTGGCTACTGATGATATGTATGAACATATTCTTTGGGCAGACGAGCCTTTCTCAAATATTGTCATGGCCTGCCCTGAACTCTATGAGCAGAGCATTGTTTTGAACGGTGTTTCTAAAGCCTATTCAATGACAGGCTGGCGTATTGGTTATGCCGCGGGTCCGGAAAACCTGATAAAGGCAATGAAAAAAGTGCAATCACAAAGCACTTCTAACCCGACCTCTATTTCTCAGGTTGCTGCGGAAGCAGCCTTGAATGGCGATCAATCATGTTTAAAACCCATGCTAACTGCCTTTAAAGAACGCCACGAATATGTGTATAACCGCTTGAATTCTATTGATGGGATAACCTGCCTGCCTTCAGATGGGACTTTTTATTCTTTCCCGGATGTTCGTGGTTTTATCGACAAAATTGATGGTGTTAACAATGATATGGAGCTCTCTGAATACCTGATTGAAAAAGCGGGTGTTGCTCTGGTGCCTGGCTCAGCCTTTGGATCACCTGGTTATATCCGTATTTCTTTTGCGACGAGTCTTGATGTGCTTAAAGATGCATTAGATAGGATCGAAAAGGTTATTTCTTAAAATGTAGGTCGGCTCTTTAGGCCGACGCTGCGCTATAATGAAACCACATAGCTCACCTTTAAGAGATGCGATATTCGATAATAGCGGTAGATGTGTATTCACCACGTCGGCTTTCAAGCCGACCTACAGATATAAAGCTATCTAGGTCGGCCTCATAGTGCCCCACATTAAGAAATATTTAGAGGGTATCAGGCCGACGATGCGGTATAACGAAGCTACATAACTCATCATTAAGAGAAGTGATATTCGAGAACAGCGGTTGATGTGTCTGCACCGCGTCGGCTTGAAAGCCTACCTACGAAAATCAAGAATGCCGACCGAAAACCAATAAGAACAAAGCTCTGCCAGCCATAACTAAATTTTGTAGGACAACCCTTACAAAAAGTGACCGAAGATCCCTACAAATAATTGCTTCCAACTTTCACCATTATTGACCATTATACAACCTACAAGGACGTGGGGGGTGACACGGAAGTCTCTACTCAATATTTCGGCCATGGAACTGGCTGGAGTAACTACTTTAAGCAATTGCGCTTATTGTATTACCTGCAAGGAAGTGGGATTAATATGGATATTAGAAACCATTGTCTTGGCCAGGGATTTGGCCACGACAACCTTACTTATAAAAGTCATGGGTTTACTTTAATAGAGTTACTCGTGACCCTCACAGTAGCTTCAATACTCGTAGCCACTGCCCTCCCTAATTTTTCTGCTCTTATTGCCCAGGAACGAAGTATCGTTTTAACAAATACGCTTGCCGGTGCGCTTGCTTATGCTCGTTCCGAAGCAGTAAACAAACAAGCAAATATTATCACTTGCCAAAGCAATAATGGGAGTGAATGCAACCGCTCAGAAGATTGGCATAATGGCTGGATTATTTTTATTGACGAAAATAGAAATAAAAAAAGAGAAACTGAAGAGCCTATACTTCGTGTTTATAGTGCGGCTGACAATGGGACCCAACTCACATTTCATGGTAGTGGTGCGGGTATACACTATTACATGAAATACAAACCGACTGGTGCAGCTTCACCTAATGGTTCTTTTCTTATTTGTAACCCCAATATTGGTATTGGAAAAGCGCTAATTATGGCGCATTCAGGCAGATTGCGACTCAGCAAAAAACAAACAGATGGATCAGCAATAACTTGCTAATTAATCACATATTTTAATGAAATCAATGTTGACCCATGGGGGGCAGATCAGTACTATACGCATCGATTCCCCAATAGCTCAGTTGGTAGAGCAAAGGACTGTTAATCCTTGTGTCCGTGGTTCGAGCCCACGTTGGGGAGCCATTTTTAAAAACCAGATTCATAATGAATCTGGTTTTTTTATGCGTGAAATCTAATACCCAGTAGAAAATACTCAATGTAGCTTAGTTAAAGGAATAACATGACGAAACCAACAAAAAATGATGGATCCATCACGGTTGTTCCTTGATCCACCCTACCGAATAGATAACACTTCAGAATATGCAAATACAAAATATTGCCTGAAATAATCCCTATTCCCGTGTACACTTTAGTCAACTATCTATTTGATTATTAAGAGATACTCGAAATGCTACGACTTATTTATTTATCCATAACACTGGTAGTGATCATTTTTGGAGTTACTTTTGCCGTGCTCAATGCCGAGAGCGTCCAGCTAAATTATTATCTAGGCTCGATTGAATTACCTTTATCACTTGTTTTAGTTGTGGCCATGATCATAGGTGCTCTACTCGGTATTTTTGCCAGCTTAAGCTTAATTATCGGCTCACGTCGAAGTGCAACAAAACTTAAACGCTCTGTTGAAGTCGCAGAAAAAGAAATCGTTAATCTCAGAAATATTCCTATTAAAGACGAACATTAATTCATCACATGCTATTTGAAATCCTTTTTCTTTTGTTACCTGTCGCCGCCTTATCCGGTTGGATTATGGGACGCCGCGCATTATTAAAAAAAGATTCTGTATGTTCTGATCTCCCCCTTGATTATTTAAAAGGTTTAAATTTATTACTTGATGAACAACCCGATAAAGCAATCGATCTTTTTATTCAAATGCTTGAAGTCAACAGTGACACGGTTGAAACACATTTAGCATTAGGTAGCTTGTTTAGACGACGCGGTGAAGTTGATCGCGCGATTCGTATTCATCAAAACTTAATTGCGCGCCCAACCTTATCCCCTGCACAACGCGCCCATGCTCTGTTTGAACTTGGCCAGGACTATATGAAAGCGGGATTATTTGATCGCGCTGAAACCTTGTTTGGTGAACTTGTTGAAAGCAAACCTCACAGCCAACAGGCCCTGGAATATTTGCTTGATATTTACCAGCAGGAAAAAGACTGGACCAATGCAATAAAAATAGCACAACGCCTTGGTGTTAAAACAGGAAAAACATTTAATTCTTTAATTTCACATTTTTATTGTGAACAAGCAGAAGTTGCCTATAAACAAGGTGAACCTGCTCGCGCCACCAAGCTATTTAAAAAAGCACTCATCATAAATAAAAACTGTGTTCGTGCAAGTTTGCTTGAAGCAAAAATCGAACATGAATCAGGCAATGAAAATGCTGCAATACGTGCATTAAAACGCATCGAACAACAGGATGCTGATTTCCTACCCGAAATTCTTGGACCACTACTTCACTGTTATCAGAGTTTAGGCAAACCTGAAGAAATGCTGACTTACTTGCGTGATATTTTATCACGCCACGATGCCATTAGTATCATGTTAAACCTATCCGGTTTGTTACAGCATTATCAGGATGACGAAACAGCCGAAGCCTTTATTGAAGAATTTTTACATCACCGCCCTTCCTTACGCGGAATGGATCGCCTGATTGATATTAATATCAAACATGCCAAAGAACCGGTGCAAGAAAAGTTACGCATTTTAAAATCAGTAACCAGTCAGTTATTAGAAGATAAGCCAGTATACAGCTGCCATGTTTGTGGCTTTAATGGCAAAACATTACATTGGCATTGTCCTGGCTGCAAAAGCTGGGATACCGTTAAACCAATTCAAGGTGTAGAAGGGGAATAAATTGAGTTCATCACCCATTATTGTTGCATTAGATTTTCCAAACGAAAAAGAAGCATTAGCCTTAGTCGCACAATTAGAGCCGGGGCGCTGTCGTTTAAAAGTAGGCAAAGAATTATTCACTCGTTCAGGCCCTGAATTGGTTCGCAAACTGGTAAAGCAAAACTTTGATGTTTTTTTAGATTTAAAATTTCATGATATTCCGAATACCGTGGCTCGTGCCTGTCAGGCGGGTGCCGATCTCGGTGTATGGATGATCAACGTCCACGCTATGGGCGGCCGCAAAATGTTAGAAGCTGCACGTGAAGCCTTACCCACAAATGACAGTAATCCAAAATTAATTGCGGTAACCGTTTTAACCAGCATGGGTGCAGACGACTTAAAGGAAATTGGTTTAAATCACTCCCCCGCTGAGCAAGTAAAACATCTTGCAACACTCACGCACGATTGTGGACTCGATGGTGTAGTCTGTTCACCTCAAGAAATCGCTTTGTTAAGAGAAGATCTGGATACAAGTTTTGAATTAATCACACCCGGTATCCGCCCAGAATGGAGTGTCACAGGTGATCAAAAAAGAATAATGACACCTGCTCAAGCAATGCAAGCCGGAAGTAATTATTTGGTTATAGGCCGCCCTATCACCCAGGCTGAGGATCCTATGCAGGCACTGGAGAAAATTGAGAAGGAACT
>CAZSCK010000116.1:0-5123 GCA_964605385.1 uncultured Thioalkalispiraceae bacterium | reverse complement strand
TTTTATTAATTGGTGTTATTGTTTTACTTAACTTATCTGCAATTTATATTCGCAATCGTTTACGTGAACAGTATCGTGCGGTAGAAAGTTAAGAGAAAGAAATAAAATATTTTAATTGTTGGTAATAGTTATGAATAATAAAACAAAAACTCACAGTATTGACATGAGCGCATTAGGCAGAAAAAAGCGATCAAATACATTAGAAAATGAGACTATCTGTATCACAACAGATAATCTTAACCTCTATTATGGTGAGAAACGTGCTTTACACGATATTAACCTCGCGCTTCCAGAGAAAAAAGTCTCTGCTTTTATCGGACCAAGTGGTTGTGGTAAGTCAACTTTACTCCGTTGCTTTAATCGTATGAATGATTTAGTTGATGACTGTCGTATAGAAGGCGGTGTTCATATTGATGGCAATAATATTTATGACAAAAACATTGATGTTTCAGAACTACGTCGTCGTGTCGGCATGGTGTTTCAGAAACCGAATCCTTTTCCAAAATCAATTTATGAAAATGTTGCTTATGGTTTACGCTTGCAAGGAATTAAAAGCCGCCGAATGACCGATGAAATTGTTGAAAAATCTTTACGTGGCGCAGCATTATGGGATGAAGTTAAAGACCGCTTACATGATAGTGCATTAGGCTTATCCGGTGGACAGCAACAACGTGTCGTTATTGCCAGGGCTATCGCTATAGAACCTGAAGTTCTACTACTCGATGAACCGGCTTCAGCGTTAGATCCTATTTCAACCTTAAAAATTGAAGAACTGATTAACAAACTTAAAGATCGTTATACTATAGTTATAGTGACACATAATATGCAGCAAGCTGCTCGTGTTTCAGACTATACTGCTTTTATGTATATGGGGGAGTTAATTGAGTTTGGTGATACAGATACTATTTTCACCAACCCCAGCAAGAAACAAACTGAAGATTATATTACAGGGCGCTACGGTTAAAAAAGGAAAAGATGATGAGTAAAATAAAAAGCGGACTCCACATATCTCAACAATTTAATTCCGAACTGGAAGAAATTCGTAGCCATGTACTGGCTATGGGTGGTTTAGTCGAAGAGCAAATTCGCAATGCCACTCAATCACTCGTTGATGGTAATGTTGAACTTGCCGAATCTGTTATTAGCAGGGATGTTAATGTTAACAAAGCAGAAGTAAGTATCGATGAAGAATGCACACATATTATTGCCCGCCGCCAGCCTGCGGCAACAGACTTACGACTCGTTATTGCAGTGATTAAAACCATTACCGATCTCGAACGTATCGGTGATCAGGCAGAGCGGGTTGCCCGTATGGGGACTCGTTTGGCTGAGGTTGAACGTCCTAAAAACAATTATCATGAACTGCAAAATATGGGTGAACATGTCGCCAAGATGGTTCATGGTGCGCTTGATGCCTTTGCCCGAAGTGATGTCGAAATGGCCATTAGAGTGAGCAAACAAGATAAACAAGTGGATCAGGAATATGATGGTCTGATGCGTCAGTGTTTAACGTTTATGATGGAAGACCCGCGTAAAATTTCACAAATGTTAGACATAATGTGGGCTGCACGAGCCATTGAGCGGATTGGAGACCATGCAAAAAATATTTGTGAATATGTTATTTACCTTGTTAAAGGAAAAGACGTACGCCATATCACCATTGAGCAAATGGAAAAAGAAATCAAAAAATAATAAGACAAAAAAAGGGGGTACCAATGGTACCCCGAAATTAACCTAACTATTGAGGAGGGAGAACATAACAAACCAGGGAAGTAGAATTCATTATGTTGTACTCAATGACAGTATGGCAGTAAAAAATCCTTTTAGTTCCCTGTATGTGTAAACATCTGTAACACCTGTTTTTCAGCATATACTTAATTACTACTGTCGTCTTAACCAGCACTTTTATCTTTTATTTTAACTTCCTATACTAAGTTTATGTTTTTGCACAGGTAATCCTATTGATATAATTGTCGTGATAAATACAAGCCCTACAGACCACCACAAATAAGCCTCAAACCCCATTTTTGATGGGCCCAGCCTGACAAAATAGCCCCAATAAACCGACCTGCTGCATTAGCCATGTAATAATAACTATATTTATTTTATTGCTATTACAGTTGATACCGCGGTATATTTATAAGAAAACTAGCTTAACCTCCCCCGCTAGAAATTAAACACTGTAATGAACAAGTTCTGTCCATACCAGGTTCGATTTAAATAACTATTATAAAAAGGGAGGACAGACAACAACTATTACGAATATTAAAAAGAACATGTTTTTAATTTCGTATAGTAGATTCACCATTTAAAACATGTGTAGTGTTCTATGTTGTCTAAGTAACAGTGACGGAAAACAAGCAAAAAGATAAAGAACTAATAATAGAAGGCCATGGCACCAATAAGGCGCTTGAGCTTCTGGATGCGCTAAATAACTCTGCTTCGGGTAAAATTATTTATCAGCAAGTAGAGCATATTCTGCGTGGCTCTGACTATGCTCAAGATAAAATTATTCGTGGTAGTTTAGCTGTCGCACAAGTTTTAATAAGTGCATATCGTAAATCCCTGCCTAAGAAATCATTACTTTATTTTGAGCTCAAACTGATACAAAAAAGGTTGATGCCTCCGATATCACTATCGGAACTTGCTGTATTACATCGTTATCTTCGTAACGCAACAAAATTAATCCATAAAGTAACAAAGGTTGATGATAATATTTTTAATGAAGCTTTATCTCCCCTCTTATCAAAAGAGCTTCTCCATGCTCCAAACGATCTGATTATTCCACTTAATAAAGAAGAAACCAGACCTGCAAAAGAAAAAACTACAATAACGCAAAATGCAGACAATACGACATCAACACATATAGAACAAAACATCGACTCAATTTATAGAAATAAATTAAGTCAGCATCATAAGGAAATTTTAGAAATTCAGACCAGCCTTGCTAATAAGGTTGGCGCAACTATGCGTCAGCAGGAAACCTTTGCCGAAAAATTGGAGTCTGTTCTGGAGCAGCTTGAGTCTCCTGACCAAAGAAAAAAAACGGAACACTTGCGTAATAGCCTTATGCGAGAGATAACAACTATCCTGGGTGAACAAAGTAGCCTGACTCAAATAATGCATGATACACAATCATTTCTTCAGCTTATTGGTGGGAACATCAGGAAACTTAGTGATGAACTGAATCAGGTTCGTGTACTTAGTCTTACTGATGACCTGACACAACTTCCTAACCGTCGAGCATTTATACGCCGTATTAAAGATGAAATGTATCGAGCAAAACGTGATGAAACCTTGTTAACACTTGCGATTATTGATTTGGATATGTTTAAAAATATAAATGATAACTATGGTCACGCAGTTGGCGATGAAATGTTGCGGGTATATGCCAAAGATATTCTTTCCGTATTTCGCCGTTATGATATGGTGGCGAGATATGGTGGTGAAGAGTTTGTTGTGCTATTACCTAATACAGACAAGGAAGGTGCTGAACGGGCTTTTAATAAAGTCCAAAATAAAGTAGCTGAAACATCTATTACTAACAATAATGAAGTTCTAAAAGTTCCAACATTTTCAGCAGGGCTTGCTATTTTTTATTCAGATGAAACACCTGAGTCATTAATAAACAGGGCTGATAATGCACTCTATAAAGCTAAGCAAAGTGGCCGTAACTGTATAAAGTTTGACATGAAGTATCTTGGTAAAAGTACGCAGCAAGAAGAAATTGCAAAAAAAGAATAACCTTTAATTTTTAGTTTGTTCATCCAACCCTTCAATAATTGGACAACCTTCTTCTGCCCCCTGACAAAGGTTAAGTAACAACTGTAATTCATTGCGTAAAGTCGTAAGTGATTGTAGATGCTCATCAACTTCGAGTAATTTATCTGCAGTTAACAACCTGACTTCATTACGAACCTTTTGCGGGTTTTCACGCATTTTTAAAAGATCACTAATTTCTGCCAAACTAAAATTCATTTTCTGTGCGCGCTGAATAAACTTTAAACGGGAAATATCCTTATCGTCATATTCACGAATACCCGAGGCATTACGCGAAACTCTGGGCAGGAGTTTTATTTTTTCATAATAACGCAAGGTATCTGCTGTTAAACCAGTTTTTTTAGTTACATCACCAATTCGATAAAGACTCATTTTTTAATACTCAATGATGAAAAAATATTCATTCAACAAATATAACCCGATTAAAATCAGGATCATGCCCGCAAACACTTCTAAGACTTTTTGATAGCGACTTAACATCTGCAATGATTCCAGCCAGCCCATGCTCCATGCACCTAAGATAATAGGAATACTGCGGCCTAGTGCAAACGCAAGTAACAAAGCAAAACCAAAACTGACCGAACCAATCGCCGCACTCGCCGTTAATGTCACCAGTAATGCCGGAGTACAAAATGGACATACGGCAACCGAAAAAGGAATCCCTAATAAGAAGGCACCCCATAGCCCGGTAACTTTACGTGCTCTCACACCAAACCACGGTAAACGAATATTTAATACACCTGCCCACATTAATCCCATTACAATTAATACCGGGCCTAGCAACAAACCCCATTGCCGGCCCATGATACCTTTCACCCAGTCACCTCCTAATGCCGCTGCTACTCCAAGTGTAGTATGCGTAACCAGCATACCCAGTACAAACGCTCCGCCCATTAATAGGGCGCGTTTTTCTTCATGTGCTTTAGTCACATAAGCCAACATAACAGGTATGGATGCAAATGAAACAGGGTTAAAACTAAAAACAAAACCAGCAAGAAAAACAATGCCAATCCCTGCCCAGCTTTGAGTTTGTAAGTTTTCTTTTAGCGTTGCGACATTGATATCCAAAGCAGGGATCAACAAAGTGATGGCCGTACCAATCAACAAAACAGCCGTTAAATAAGGGCTGCCTTTTGCTGCATGATTCAATAGTTGTTTGGCATCATCATGCACACCTTTATAAGAAGCTATCACCATTGGCAAAGTGAATAAGCTGGCGAATAAAAAACCGGCCAATGCTGCAAAGCCTAATGATCCAACCGTAACCGCCATTCCCGCTGTAACAATAACCAACGGTAAGGTACAGGCCGGTAAGGTTAAACCAAGTTGGATTGAAAAAGGTA
>CAZSCK010000115.1:0-5167 GCA_964605385.1 uncultured Thioalkalispiraceae bacterium | reverse complement strand
ATTGTGAATTCCTGGGATAAACATTCAAAACCAAGCTAGTTTCATTTTTGTAGGTTGGTCTTCAGGCCGACGCGGTACTGGAACATTAACTTTTTTTCTCGAATAGCACGCCTCTTAACGATGAGTTATAGGACTTCGTTATACCTCATCGTCGGCCTGAAGACCGACCTACAATTAAAACAAGACAAAAAAAAGCCCGAAACAAGTTCTAGGCGTTCAATTAATCTGTTGATATTTATTCGTAATATAAGCTAATGTGGTTGCCCTAGATAACTTAAATTATCTGGGACAGCCCCTTTTTTATCTATGAAGTGGTTATTTTTCGACCAAATTCCTTAATGCCATCAATATATGTATGGTAATTTTCACTTCCCCCAAAATAGTTAACATTGTTAGTGCTTTCATAATATTCGTATGGAAACATTTCGAGCAATAAATTATTACAACGTTATTTTACAAATAACCAAATTTTGTTTCTGAGTTTTACCTGTAGCATGGGTAATTATGTTGGTGAGTTTTATAATATAGGATCGAAAATGCGTATTTTATTAATCTTAGTTACTCTTTTATCTAGTGTCGTCATTAATACTGTTGTAGTAACAAAATCTGCTCAAGCAGGACAATGTAAGATCTGGTTTCAAGGCTGGAGATCATACTATGGGCAATATTCTAATGTTGTGTATCCAGGTTCTGCCCGGTTTGAGACTCCAGATAAAGTTTTAGATCATTGGTTAGCTTGGGTTAAAACAGCACAGCCCAATTTTACTGGTATGCAACAGGATGGCCCAGTGCATGGAGATCTTACTAGCTACTCAAATGCTGTTTATTATTATACTAAATATTTTTCTGGTAGCAGATTTTACAGTCATGCAACTGGTTACAATCGTTATAATACCGTTTTCGCATGGAAAATAATGGAATATAATGGAACGTTTTACGATATGAATTATTTCCGTATTCATTTGCTAGAAAGAGGCAGGGCAAATTGTGACACCATCAAAAAACCACCTGTAAAAGAATTAGGTGGAGAAAGCTGTCCAAATGGAACAAGCCCATTCGTTGGAAATCCTATTCATGCTGGGAATGGTAATAAGTTTCAAATTGAATCTGATTACTCATCTAATTCCGCAAATGGTGTTAGCTTAACTCGTTATTATAATAGTCTCGATCAACGCTCCGGTGACGTGGTCAAGCATTTCGATACAACCCAGTTAAGCAACTTTCTTTAATTCCATCAATTCATTTTCAAATTGATTCGGACTTTTATATCCTAAATACGAATGCAATCGGCAACTGTTATAAAACATTGAAATGTAGTCCAGTATATCTTGCTGTGCTGCAAATCGAGTTTGATAGTGCCGCCAATGTACTCGTTCTTGTTTGAGTGTACCGAAAAAACTTTCAACAACACTATTATCCCAGCAGTCGCCTTTTCGACTCATGCTGCCTTTAAATCCATGCAACTTTAATAATTTCCTAAATGCATGACTGGCATATTGTGAACCACGATCTGAATGGTGGATTAAACCCGCTTTAGGTCGTCGTTGCCAAATAGCCATGGTTAATGCATCACAAACCAGTGAGGCTTTCATACGTGAACTCATGCTCCAACCCACCACCTTTCGGGAGTAAAGGTCGATAACCACGGCGAGATAAAGCCAGCCTTCCTGTGTCCAAATGTAGGTGATGTCTGAGGCATAAACCTTGTCAGGTTGTTCAACTTTAAATTGCCGTTGCAATACGTTATTAAACAAGGGCAACTTGTGGTTGCTGTTCGTAGTGACTTTAAACTTCCGTTTATGACGAACGGCGACCTTCGCTTCTTTCATAAGTTGTCTCGCTTTATTCCGGCTTATCGGGTAACTCATGACATTCATCGCTTTCTTCACGCGCCGGCTGCCGTATGTGTAGTCACTGCCAACCACTATTGTTTTAACGCATTCCAACATTTCTGCATGTAATGGATCATCTTGCTTATGAGCTCCAAACTTTTGAAAGCTATAATAACCACTACGGGTAACACCCAAAACACGACACATCAGGTCGATTGGCCAGGTCTTCTTATGTTGGGCAATAAACAAATATTTTACTTTGTTTCTTTGGCGAAGAAGACCGTCGCTTTTTTTAGGATTTCTTTCTCCATTTCCAGTTGTTTGACTTTGGCTTTGAGTTTTCTTAGCTCTTCTTGCTCAGGGGTTAGCTTACCGTTTCCTCGAAAAGCTTGGCCTTCATCCTGTTGATGTTCTTTAACCCAACGTCCCAATAAATTCGGATTAACTTCCAAATTTCTTGACGCCTCGGCCCGACTATAACCTTGCTCAAGAACTAAACTAACAGCATCTAATTTAAATTCTTGAGAATATTTCTTTCTTGAACTCATTTTCTTTCTCCAGTTAAGTGTATTATCTCTTAACTGGGTTGTACAAATCCATTAGACCACGTCATTTATTGCGGAATAATAATTATTGTTTAGCATATGGTATGGAATAATATGTAATGGATAGATAAACATTACCTTATAGTTAGAGGGTAATAAAATGTTATTAGAGTTTACAAATGACTGGGTTAAAGAAATGATTTTTTTTTTAATAATATTAGCTTCTTTGATTCTTACTGAATGTATTCGTCGTTACTTATTAAAAATTAATTTCCTCGACAGGCCAAATGATCGTAGCTCACACAGTGTTGCAACGCCACGAGGTGGTGGTTTATCAATAGTAGCATGCTTTTTTCTGGTAATAGGATTTAGTGACTTCTTATCAGTCGATATTGTTATTGCTTTAATGGGAGCAGGTATATTAGTTGCCGCTGTAGGCTTTTGGGATGATCAAAGTCATATTGCGGCAAGATGGCGATTAATTGCGCACTTCAGCGCCGCGGCATGGGTGTTATTTTACTTAAAGGATATATCGGAATTACAAATGTTTACTGATAATCTCCATCTGGATTGGATTGGTTATATTATTATTGCCTTTGTTTTGGTATGGCTTCTTAATTTGTTTAATTTTATGGATGGAATTGATGGAATTGCTGCTGTAGAAACAATTTTTATTGCATCTGTTGGGGGATACTTTTCTTACATTGATGGTTTAATTAACATCAGTTATATTTCTTTTGTTCTTGCAGCATCAACTCTAGGCTTTCTAATTTTAAATTGGCCTCCTGCCAAAATATTTATGGGTGATGTTGGCAGTGGTTTCGTAGGCTTAATGTTAGGAATAATCGCTTATGCTAGCATATTAGAAGGCATGCTAATTTGGACATGGCTGATTTTGTTTGCTATTTTTTTAGTCGATTCCAGTTTAACACTGATACGACGTATATTGAATGGAGACAAATGGTATGAGGCTCATTGCAGTCATGCTTATCAAAATGCAGCAAAAAAATGGAGTCATAAAAAGGTTACTGTAAGTGTAATTATTATTAATTTATTTTGGGTTTTCCCTTTAGCCTTTTATTCGTATACATATCCAGATTTTGGTTTTATGTTAACATTGTTAACATTTATTCCTTTGGTTATTGTTGCATTAAAATTTAAAGCAGGTATAACTATTAGTTAACCTTACAATAATAAAGAAGAATATTTTGAATATATTTGTTAAGCATTTTTTAGGTTTATCAAGGTTTCATAAGCAACTCATCATGGTTTTTGCAGATGTGATGATGCTGCTTTTTGCGTTATGGGCTTCATTTTCTTTGCGCTTAGGTGAGATATATTTTCCAACCAAAATAGAAACTTGGATTTTTTTGGTTGCTCCTTTTATTGCTATCCCCATTTTTATTCGGTTTGGTTTATATCGTGCAATTGTTCGTTATATTGGCTTTAAAGCGCTTTGGACAATCATTAAAGCGATTAGTTCTTATGCGGTTATTTGGTCTGCTTTAATTTTTATTTCTGGCGCGGAAGGTGTTCCTCGATCAGTTACATTGATTAACTGGTTGGCTGCTATCCTTTTAATAGGCGGTAGTCGAATGGTTGTTCGTTGGTGGTTTGCGGGTATTGAAATCATAACTCCAACAAATAATAAAGCAAAAAAACATATTGTTATCTATGGTGCGGGGACAGCGGGTATACAGCTAGCCTCAGTGCTGGGTTATAGTAAAGAATATGCTCCCGTGGCTTTTTTAGATGATAGTCCGGAGCTGCATAAGCACACGATAAATTCATTACGTGTTTATTCAGTCAAAGAATTAAATAAACTTATTCTTGAGTTGGATATTGATGAAATATTTTTAGCTTTGCCATCTGCATCTCACACGGTACGTAAGAGAATTATTCAGTTACTTGAAAACTATCCTGTGCATGTAAGAACTTTGCCTAGTATGACTGAAGTGGCCGATGGCAAAATCAAGCTTGAAGACATCAAAGAAATTGATTTAGAAGATCTTTTAGGCCGAGATTCTGTTTCACCAGATAAGAAATTATTTGATGCTTGTATTAAAGATAAGTCAGTAATGGTAACGGGGGCAGGTGGTTCAATTGGTTCAGAGCTTTGCCGTCAAATATTGAGCCGTGAGCCAGAAGAACTTATTTTATTTGAGCAGTCTGAACTGAATCTGTATCAAATTGAAAAAGAATTGTCTCAACTGATTGTTGAAAGTGAATTGCAAACGAAACTTATCCCTATCTTAGGTAATGTAACTGATCAAAAACGAGTATCAGAAGTTCTTTCTTTCTATGACATAAATACAATATATCATGCGGCTGCTTACAAGCATGTGCCTTTAGTTGAACACAATATTATTGAAGGTGTTCGAGTAAATACACTAGGAACATATACGGTTGCCACACTCGCGATGGAGCATGGTGTTGATACCTTCATATTAATTTCTACAGACAAAGCAGTGCGACCAACTAATGTGATGGGAGCAAGTAAACGTTTTGCTGAGCTGGTGTTGCAAGGTCTTGCTACAGAATCTTTAAAAACGAAATTTTCTATGGTTCGCTTTGGGAATGTATTAGGTTCTTCCGGTTCAGTTGTTCCATTATTTCGCGATCAGATAAAACATGGTGGTCCAGTTACTGTGACGCATGTTGATATTATTCGTTATTTTATGACAATTCCAGAAGCAGCACAGTTAGTTATTCAAGCAGGCGCTATGGGTACCAATGGTGCTGGAGGCGATGTTTTTGTTCTTGATATGGGCGATCCAGTAAGAATCAGTG
>CAZSCK010000114.1:0-5525 GCA_964605385.1 uncultured Thioalkalispiraceae bacterium | reverse complement strand
AGGACTTCTACCCTACTATTTACTAGGCCAACAGGCGTTATAAATTCACGCAACTCCTGTTCAGGTGTACTAGATAACTTTTTCCAACTTGGATAATTATTATAAAACTTGGGGATAAATTTTGAGACGGTTTCTGCTTTTGTTCTTTGAAGAAATACTTCTGCAATTATTTTTTTATAATTAGATATGCCGGTTTTCCGCCATGGAAAATACCGGGTATTTTCTTTAGACCATTTAATTAAACGATCACGAAATTTTCTTATTTCATTTCTTGCTGGCAATAACAATTTCTCTTGGTTAGACATGTTAATTATTGTCATTAATCACGGGAAATCGGGGCTTGCCCTGTTACCCTTTTACTTCACAATTTATTAACTGATTCCATAGCATCCAATAATTCATTTCTTAATCTTTTGAATTCCTCAAAGTTATATTCTTTTGTCTTCCCATCAACACCATGAAGTACCATTTTACCATCTTTAGTATATTCATCCTTTTGATGCGCTAATTTGTTTCTTTCCATTTGCACCTTGTGTATTGCAGTACCATCTTTCAGTAAATCACATTTACTATCGCCATCTAAACATCGTTTGTATGCTAACCGGACTATTTGAAAACTTGTCTTCATTGGATCGTCAACAATAACTTTTATATCAGTTATATTTTCTATATTTTTTTTGTCATCATCTAATTTCCCTATTAATTTTTCTTTTATATATAATAAAAGTTCACCATGCTCTTTATTTCCTAAGTGGTTAATCATTGAGTCTCGCATAATTCGCTCAATAGAACTAACGGCAGACATTGATACTCCTCTAATATTATTAATATCAGACATTCTTTTTATATGGTCTTCAACTATCGGTTCTATTTCATCATAAAACTCTGGTCTTCCTATAACAAAAACCCCATCTATATGGCGATCGCACAACATTTGACGAAGCTCAGCTGGAACCTTTCCACTATAAAATATCAAATCTGTAAATATTCGTGAGCGTAATTTGGCAGCTATACTTAAACCATCTTCACTTTTACTTCCTAAATCATAATCAAATATAATTATGTCATAAGGGTTATATGAAAATAACCTATCAGCTAGTTCATCAATATCATTTTCACTTATGCCAGTTTTTTTATCTATTTCTGGTATAAACCCATGGCTACGAATATACCTTTCCAACTTACGTATATCAGCATTGATATGTTCAAATTGATCATCATACCAAAGAATTTTATATGATAATTTCATTATTTACTAAATCGAATTCTAAAATGAGCACCACGTATTGGTTGCTCGTTTATTAGAATTAATTCCCCCCCCATATTTTCGATTTGTTTTTGACTATGATACAAACCTAACCCCGAACCATCCGTAGTGGTAAAACCTTTTTCAAAAATCCTTTCCTTTTCTAAAACCCCATCGTCTATACCACGGCCATCATCAATAATATCTATTACAAGAACACTTGGAGATTCTTTATTTAAGATAAACTCAATCTTGGATGCTCTCGATTTTTTTGCATTACTGACTAAATTATCAATAACCATACCTAATTCAATAGGTGTGAATTCCATAATAAATTCTGACGCATTGCTATCAACACTTATAAATATACGACTATGATATGCAGTACAGACCTGATTAATATACTGTTCTATGTGCAAACATATATCATCATTAACTTTTTCTGAATCAAGCATGAAATTTGCTGATGTTGCAAAACGAGATGTCGTCATTATTTTGCCATTCACTTCTAATAAATCGCTCAAAATACTTACACTATAATCTAATTTTTCTTTTTCACTCATTCCTGTTGATTTAAGTTCCATAATAGCTTCTTGTATTCTATTTTTGGTTCCTACAGCATAAATAATAATTTGATGCATAAAGCTTTCTAGTTGGTCTTTATCTCTAGAACCAGTACTTGCTAAAAATAAATTTCTCTTCTTTTCTTCTTTGTAAGCATTTGAATACTTATCTTTTTCACTCTCTGCTTCTTCCCTGGCTTCCCTTTCTTTCTCAGCTTTTTGTTCAGCAGCTCTTCTTGCATCAATCTCTTTTTGTGCTGCCTCTTCTGCTGCCTGACGTGCTTTTACTTCTAGTTCATACTTATCTTTTGCATTTTTTACTGTTTCTAATAATTCCTTGCTATTGAATTTACTTGCAAGTTCTTCCAGTACATTAATAGATTTCTCAAAATATTGTGATTTTTCACTTAATACTCCAACCAAATCATTATTGTATTTTATCACTTCTAGATCTTTGGACTTTGCCAAACTAGCAACTAACGCGATAATATTCGTACGATTCGCGTCCAAACTAAGTCTTTGCCCAGTTTCATAGGTCTTATCTAGCTTATCTTTCCAAGTAACTCCAACCACATAACTTTCTAGCCGGCGTATACACTTAGTAGTAACGCAAGCAAATAATTGATTTGACGCATTTGTCTCTATTAATCCTTTGTCTCTACTTGATGATTCTTTAAACTTATCATCAGAGCCTGCAATATCAACCTTACCAAGAATGTCTCGAGTACCTAAATACCGGCTATAACCTTGTTGCTTCCTAACATCAATTCTCCAATAATCATCGCCCTTCTCACCAACAGGAAAAACTCTAAAGCCATTTCTAAACAAAAACAAGGAACCAAACTCAATTGATGATAAAGACATCTGCCTCGCAAATGTTTGTTTGGCAGATTTATTCAAATAAAAAATTTGGCATTCAAACTTGCTGTTTATTAATTCTGGATAAAGTGAAGCATTTTCCTTAATGCTATAAATAAGTTCACCACGATCAATTAAATCACTATAAATCCAACCATCGTTACTAATCCAAACATGCAGCCATGTTGTTCTTTGTTTAAGCGTTTCAAAAATAAAATTCTTTACTGGCCCATTCACTACCTGGGCGGGCTTTTCCTCAGAAGCCTTCTTCTTTGCTTTAGAGTCCTCTGCAATTTCATTTAAGCAATGTAGATATACGTCTATTTTAGATGCTTCATCACCAAATGGATTAATTAGCTTTGCAAGATGTCTTTTTAATCCAAGTAATTTATTTCGACGCCATGAAGCACTATCTCGTAAATCTGATATTTCTATTACAACTCCGGTATTAATATCATCAATTCCACTAGGTAACACAAGTTTCTCGCTAGTGTTATGAAAAACTGCAATATCACTAAAAATTTCTTTCGTATCCTTTTCAAAGTTACCCCAATCCACATCCAAAATATCAACAACTGTACTATCACTTTTTTTAGATTGTATTCGTAATACACCACCTAATCTGTCACATGAAAACCGCCCAACCCCTTTATTTCCTGCATATACTTTTTTTTCATTATCTTCAGTTCCATCTTGCTTAGCCGAATAAGCTACAAACAACCACTTATTAACCATATCGTCATAATTCATTCCTTTACCATTATCAACTACATATATTTTATCCGTCTTAAAAACAATATCTACACGTGAAGCACCTGCATCAAATGAGTTTTTTACAAGCTCAAATATAGCAATAAAGTCATTAGTAATTAAATCTCTCCCTATTACTGACTTTAGTGCTGAGCTAATTTTAAAATGAAGAACTTCTGTCATTATATTATTTCTTTGAAATATGATTTATTAAGGTACCAATAACTTCACCTAACAATGGTGGTACTGCATTACCAACCTGAGTATATCGTGGACACTCCTTTGTCCTTTTTTCTCCACCAGTTGTATATTTTCCTTTAAATTCAAAATCATCTGGGAATGATTGTATTCTTGCACTTTCCCTAACCGTTAATATTCTAGGTTCTGAATAGTGTAATAAGTCATCCGGCAATGTTGTTAATGTTTTAGATGGCTTATTTGGAGCTAAAACAGTAATGGCTTGTTTTCTTGTACCAATAATAACTTTTTCAGCAGCATTCAACGCCAAACCTGGACGACATATCTTATGGATTAACTTAAATTTAGTAATAGTTGTTTCTTTATGACGAGGTAAACGCAAACTATTTGGTTTTGAACCATTTAATTTTTTACGCATAATTTTTTGATAAGGATTTAGTTTTTTTGGTGGCACATAATTAATTTTTTTAAAACCACTTGCCTCTGAACCAGAATGATAAACAAGTTTAGATGAAGCAATTTCAAAATCAGAAATCGCATCTTTCACACTAACAGGTTGTTCTGACAAACCTTTCTTTTTAAGAAAAGTCCGTCTTATTTTTTCAAGAGCATCAAATGGATTATTTTCATTTTGAAGATGATCCGTTCTAATACCGATCATAATAAAGCGGGTACGTTTTTGTGGAACACCAAAGTTATGGCTACTTACATAATCGGTAAAGACTGAATAACCTAGTTTTTCTAACTTTGATTTCACAATCATAGATTGAGGTATTTTTCCTTTTTTACCCTTTGCGTCTTTAAACGTAGCATTAAAACCTCTTACATTTTCCAATACGACATATCTAGGTCTAATTAAGCTCACCATCTTGATGTATTCATCTGAAAGCTTATTTCTTGGATCATTAGAGTTTCGTCGACCGGCTAATGAAAATCCCTGGCAAGGTGGCCCACCAGCGATCAAGTCAACTTTGCCGCTTAAGCTTATTAATTCTTCTTTATGCTTTTTCAATAAGGTTTGTATTGTTGTTGCTTTTTGAGGTAACCATTCAGGCCAATCAAAGTGCTTATATTTACCATCAATTAAGTTGTGTTTGAAGGTTTCAAATGCCATGGAGTCTTTTTCAACAGCAAAGAGCCCCTGCCACCCAGCATTCCCCAGCCCCAGTGAAAATCCGCCACAACCCGAGAACAAATCAATATATGTGCCGTCATTTTTGTTATTTTTATTCATGAAACTCACTTAAATTGTTGATTTATAGCCACTTACTGTTACTACAATTCCAACGATAGCATTAAATATCACACAGTATCAGGTTAGCACTATGAGTTTAATAATCCATAAATACTTACCACAAAAATACAGGACGGATCACAAACACAGCTAATCTGCCTAACAGTGCTCTGGTTACTTATTGATCAATTTAATCTACTAGGACATCACGGGGAAATGATGACGTTATTCTTATTATATTGTGCGTTTAATCCTACTTGATTAGAAAGACCAATACTACTGAGGCTTCTTACTCATATGCCTTGCTTCCGTTGACCTACAATCTATCCTACCATAAAAGAGAACCTTTAGAGAACAATAAATCTGCTCTAAGCAAACTAATTAAGTGAAGCGGTTCTATGCTAGTCGTGCTGATATAAGTAAGTTCTAGACAGATAAACAGTTTAAATTTTCTATAATTTGTCATATTTTAACAGACTTATATGACTATTTTTAAACTAAAATATTGCAAAAGTTTAATATTTTACTATTATGTCTAGTATGGATAGACAAAAAGAGAAAAAATTAAACTCGCTAATGAGTGATTGGCTCACGGGAACAGTGGCTGTGCAACCCTGGCTAGAAAAACGTGGCATATACAGACAGCTCACGAATACCTATGTGAAAAGCGGTTGGT
>CAZSCK010000113.1:0-5639 GCA_964605385.1 uncultured Thioalkalispiraceae bacterium | reverse complement strand
GGCCGACAGCAGTCATAAAAAAACCAGCTTAAAGCTGGCTTCTTTATAACTATTTTGAATATAAATTATTTTCCCAATACTTCTTTTAAAGAGTTCAGGCAATATTCTACATTCTTTTCACTACAAGCATGTCCCATTAAACCAATGCGCCATACTTTACCGGCTAATGCACCTAAGCCTGCACCGATTTCAAGATTATAGTCATTAAGTAATTTGCCACGTACTGCTGCATCATCTACGCCATCTGGAATATATACAGCATTAAGTTGAGGTAAACGATCACCTTCTTTAACGACAAAGCCAATGCCCATGTCTTCAAGTCCAGCTTTCAATTTTAAATGCATGTTCATGTGACGTTCCCATGAATTTTCCAGACCCTCTTCCTGTAAGATCACTAATGATTCATGTAAACCATAAAGATTATTTACAGGTGCAGTGTGGTGGTATGAACGTTTAGCACCTGCGCCCCAGTAACCCATGACCAAACTCAAATCAAGAAACCAGCTTTGAACTTTTGATTTACGATTTTTAATGACTTCCGATGCACGCTCATTAAAGCTAACAGGCGATAAACCCGGAGGTGCTGACAAACATTTTTGTGTGCCTGAATAAATAGCATCGATGTTCCATTCGTCAACTTTTAATGGTGAACCGGCTAAAGAGGTCACAGCATCGACAATCACTAAACAATCATGATCATGCGCTAACTTGGTTAATGTTTCTGCGTCTGATAATGCACCTGTTGATGTTTCTGCATGAACAAAAGCAACAAATTTTGCATCTGGATTGGCTTTTAAGGCGTCTTCCAGTTTTTGCGGACTAACAACGGTGCCCCACTCGTCTTCAACCATAATTGCAGTTGCACCAATGCGTTCCACATTTTCTTTCATGCGGCCACCGAATACACCATTCTGACAAACGATAACTTTGTCACCCGCTTCAACCAGGTTAACAAAACATGTTTCCATGCCTGCTGAACCTGGAGCAGAAACAGGGAAAGTCAGTTCATTTTTTGTCATGAAAGCGTAGTGAAGTAACTGTTTCATTTCATCCATCATGCCGACAAAAGCAGGATCGAGGTGTCCGATAGTTGGGCGTGCTAATGCTTGCAGGACGCGGTCACTTACATCTGAAGGACCCGGGCCCATTAATGTACGTTTAGGTGGTTGGAATGATGAAATTGTCATAGTGAACCCTTACTTTAAAAATTGGATGAAATTACAAGCCGGCAAGTCTATCACCTACTGCTTTGGTCAGGAATAGCTATTATTAAAAAATCCAGAAACAACCATGCTCAAAATATTGTTATTAAATCATTATTTTCTGCTCACCTCATCCCTGCTTTCGCTATAATTAAAAGTCCATACTGTTACATAAAGGCACATTCATGTCCGTTAAACTCCCTCTCATTCTTGAACCTTCTGAATTAAAAGAAAATCTAAACAGGGATAATTTATTAGTTATTGACCTTTCAAGCCCGGCAACCTATGTGCAATACCATATTCCCAGAGCCATATTCTTAAATTACGAATGGATCGTTCGTATCGAACACCCTCGAATGGGATTATTACCGACTGAAGAACAACTCAATAATGTTTTTAGTAGTATCGGACTAACAAAAGATACACATGTAGTTGTTTATGATGATGAAGGCGGTGGTCGTGCCAGCCGTTTATTGTGGACACTGGATGTTGCTGGACATAAAAACTTTTCATTATTAAACGGTGGACTACAAGCATGGTCTAATCATGGTAATAAAATTACATCAACTATCCGCTATCCAGTACCGTGTAAATACAATGTAGAAATGAACTTTGAACCCGTCGCAACACGTCAATTTATATTAGATCACTTGTCTGATGATAATGTTGTTGTTTTAGATAACCGTAGCCCTGCCGAATTTAACGGTACAAAACTCTTTGCTCAACGTGGCGGCCATATTCCCGGCGCGATTAATATAGACTGGATGGCTACCATGGATATGGAACATGACAAACGTCTTAAACCTGAAGCTGAATTGCGTGAAATGTTAGAAAGCCAGGGTATAACAACAGATAAAACAGTTGTTATGTATTGCCAGGCACATCACCGTTCAACCCATACGTATATCGTGTTGAAGTCTTTGGGTTATGAAAAGATTAAAGGGTATCCGGGAGCATGGTCGGATTGGGGTAACGAACTGAATACGCCGATTGAATAGAAAAAATTGTAAGTACGAAATTTTGTACATGGATGTACTTATGCTGCGATGGCAAGGAGGCCATTGAGCAGCTATTCGTACGCAGAGGTGAAATTAGCCCCAGAGGTTAAAACTTACACCACATTCGAAAAAATTCAAACCTACAAGTAAATTCAATATGCGTTAAACATTAAATAAGGCATGCCACTTTTCAAGCTGAGTGCGCATTCTTTGCACATGGCCCCCATCCCAATATACTTTGTTGCAACCCGGACAGTAATAAACAACCCCGGAATTTTGTTTAACATCATCAGGAATAGTTTTACGTTGACTATCATCTGCTTCTTTTAAAATGCTATTACATGTCAGACAACGGGTAAAGGGCTGAAATTGCCAATTCACCTGACATTTTTGACTGACCTGTTTAGCCAACTCATCTAAAGAACCGGTTTCTAACAAAACAACATTTTTTTCGGCATCGCGATATTCTGTTAAGGCGCGATCACAAGTTAATAAAACCCTGTCCTCTTTACGTGTCAATTTGAGAACTTCATAATCATCACGGCCATCACTAATAATTTCAGTATCATAACCGGCAGTACGTAACCAACGTCCTAAACGTTGCAGCATTTCATCACAAAGAAGCTTCATTAAATTGTTAATTTAAGATGAACGAATCACACCCGTCACAATACCCAATATCTGAACCTCTTCATTACGTAAATAAATAGGTTCCATGGTTGGATTAGCGGGCTGTAAGCGTATGCCATCACGTTCAACGTAAAACTTCTTCAATGTGACTGTTTCACCATTAATCATGGCGACGACCGACTCACCATTACATGCCGTTTCACGCTTCTCAATGACAATAATATCACCATCCTGGATATTGTCATCAATCATTGAATGACCACGGACACGTAAGGCATAGCTGTTTGTCCGCACCATGCTGCTTGGTACACCTACAGTTTCACTTTCTTCTGATAGCAACACCGGCTCCCCTGCGGTGACGTAACCTAATAACGGCAATTCACAGAGTTCTTCGGGTGAAATATCCAGATTTTCCAGCTCAGGCGTCCAAACCTCACGATTATTTTTATTAAATTTGTTATTAATCAAATAGTTAACATTACTCATTGACTTAACCTCTTAGGAATATGTTCTAACCATACTTATTTTTATGGAAAAGTTCAACTATTGTTCGCTAAAAGTTCTCTAAATTTGATAATTAAAAACCTTTGTTAATTTTTATTAAATTTACGGGTAATTACTTAGTTAAAAAATAAATCATGCTACAGTAATAAAAATCGTAAATAGAAATGGATAACACCAAGTTGGAAGAATTATTTTTTGAATATGAAAGTTCTATACGACTCGGATCATTTTTTGGGATATTTGCTCTATTAGCTATTTGGGAAATTGCATATCCCAAACGTAAACTCCTCAAATTAAAGCGTTTCCGCTGGTTCAGTAATATTGGATTAATCGTTATTTCCAGCATATTAGTACGATTCATTCTTCCAACTGCTGCCGTTGGCATCGCCTTACACGTTGAACAAGAGCAGGTAGGGCTGTTAAATCATTACAACCTGCCTTTTATACTTCAGTTTCTCTTTGCTTTTATCCTTATGGATTTAGCAATGTATTTTCAACATGTCATCTTTCATGCTTTACCTATATTTTGGCGTTTCCATCGGGTTCATCATTCTGATCTCGATTGTGACATTACAACCGGTGTACGCTTTCACCCATTTGAAATGATAATTTCAATCCTGTTTAAATTTCTCATTATTGTTACAATTGGTGCTCCTGTACTAGCTGTTGTCATTTTTGAAATTATTCTAAATGCAGCGGCCATGTTTACTCATTCAAATATCAAAATATCCCGGGCAATTGACCCCATAATACGCTGGTTTATTGTGACCCCTGACATGCACCGCATTCATCATTCAATAAAGGAAAATGAAAGTAACAGTAATTTTGGATTTTTTATTTCAGTTTGGGACCGATTGTTTGGTACGTATATTCAGGATCCTGAGGAAGGACATCTTAATATGCAAATTGGATTACAAGAGTTTCGTGAACCTAAATGGCAAAATTTACGCTGGTTAATTTATTTACCCTTTGTTTCAAAAATAAAAGGTTATGCGATTAATAAACATAAAATGGAAAACATAGAATAAATAATTTACTTTGCTAATTAACGAGGTAATAAAAAACTAAATTTTGTTCCCTTTTCTAATGAGCTTTCAACCCAAACTTTTCCTTTATGCTCATCAATAATATCTTTAACAATGGCTAATCCCAGCCCTGTCCCACCTGCTTTGGTTTTAGTATGACTACTTTGAATAAATTTATTAAATACAGCAGTCAACTCATCATCAGGAATATCTATCCCATTATCCATAACAGATAATAGTAGAGCAGGAGAAGCCGCTCCTGTTTTTTCATTTATTAATTCTGAATCATCAATAGTTACCGTAATTTTTTCATTTTTATTAGAAAATTTTATTGCATTTGTTAGCAGATTAAACATTACTTGTGTGATTTTATCTTTATCTGCTTTTAATTTTGTTTCTTTAGCTAATTTTTCAAAATAAAATTGGAGGTTTTTATTCCCAAGTAATGTTGTAACATTATCAGAAACAGATTCAACCACAGCAACCAGATCAAACTCTTCAAAATGTAATTCCATCATACCTGCTTCAAGTTTTGACAAATCAAGCAAATTATCAAGCAACTTTAATAAACGTTCTCCACTTATTTCAATATTATTAAAATAAGTAAACAACTTATTATTTTTTTCTTCACGCCCTTCAAAGCTGGATAAACCTAACTGTGCATAACCTAATATACCGTGCATTGGGGTACGCAATTCATGAGACATGTTTGCAAGAAATTCTGATTTAGCCCGATTAGCTTCTTCAGCAATTTCTTTTGCTGTAATTGATTCAGTTGTTTTTTCTCTCACTTTATCTTCCAAAGCATCTTGATAAGATTTAAGTTCTTTTGTGAGCTGTGTATTCGAATAAATTGTTTTTGCCAGTTTATCCAGGCTGCTATTGATACGGTAACCAAAAATAATTAAGAGAGTGATAATAACGACAATATTGAGTCGAACAAAAATATTGTCATAAATCAGAAGGAAAGCAAGCAGAAAAATAGCAATAACAATACTAACGACATTATTTTGAATGCCCAGACATTGCCGGGTTTTTAAATTGCAATAATTACAGCGACGATAAGGTTTAATTTTCTTTTTAGAAAGAAAACAAGACTCATTTAGCCAGTTCTTATTTTCCTCGTCATCAGAATCGGGCTCAAAATAAACATCCATATATCACTCACCATCAACAAAATTATCAATCTTTTGAAAAAAACACGTTCAAATTAATTATATGTCAAATCACTGCTGTCCCGTTAACAAATCGATTTATAGGTAAACAGCCTTAAATTCTTG
>CAZSCK010000112.1:0-5769 GCA_964605385.1 uncultured Thioalkalispiraceae bacterium | reverse complement strand
CTAGCCAATTTACAAGTCAGCAACTCCCTGCGATACTGGCTATAAGATATTGATAATAAACAACCTATACGGAATAACGTTATGAGAATATTACTTTTAACAGCAATAATAATTTTTGCCAACCCCGCTTCCGCAGGGCTCTACAAATGGGTTGATGATGAAGGAAATGTGCATTACTCACAAAAACGACCTACAAGTCAGCAGTTTGAGCGTTTAAAGGCACCAGCTCCTGCTCCAGAAAATAGTCAACCGCTTTACCAAACAGAGACAAAAAATAGTCAAGATGGTGACACCGCAGCAGCAGAAACAGCTAAAAATAAAGAAGTTCGAGCTACAAATTGTGCTAATGCTAAAAAAACCCTAAACGCATACCAGGTATATCGTCGCATGCGTGATAAAGATGGCAATGTAACTGTAATAGATGACAAAGAACGCGCCCAACAAATAGAACAAGCTAAACAGGCAATTAATGATTATTGCGACTAATAATTTATTTGATTCACCTATTCAACCGATGAAATTAAAATACTTCATTCTCCTCAGTATTATCATCACGGCTTCTATTTATATTTATCAAGATGACGCTTTACAGACAAAACTCATGGGCAAAGTCCATCAGATTGCTCCTGAGTTAAATCAGTCCACCTTATATAAATGGAAAAATAGTAAAGGTGAATGGCAAATTACAGATAAACCACCCCACAAAGGTATTATTTTCACAACCATCACTAGCCAGGATCAAATCAACGTGATGCCAAGTCCAGCAACCAAGAAGAAAAAGTAAATAATCATATATCGCTGTACCCGCACCATGCATCCAGATAAAATCCATCTTATTTTCCTGTTAACGAGATTTATACCATCATGCGTGTTTCTAAACTTTTACTTGCGACTCTAAAAGAAAGCCCTTCTGATGCAGAAGTCATCAGCCATAAACTTATGTTACGCGCAGGCATGGTTCGTAAACTTGCTTCTGGACTCTATACCTGGTTACCAATGGGCTTGCGGGTTTTACGCAAAGTTGAAAATATAATTCGTGAAGAGCTCAATAATGCGGGTTCACAAGAAGTTCTTATGCCCGCCACACAACCTTCCGAACTATGGAAAGAGTCTGGTCGTTGGGAACAATATGGTCCTGAATTATTGCGCATGAAAGATCGCCATGGCAGAGAATTTTGCTTTGGCCCGACTCATGAAGAAGTTATTACCGATATGGTGCGCAATGAACTGCGCAGTTATAAACAATTGCCTGCTAGTTTTTACCAGATTCAAACAAAATTTCGTGATGAAATTCGTCCTCGCTTTGGCATTATGCGTTCACGTGAATTCTTAATGAAAGATGCCTACTCATTTCACATTGACGAAGCCTCACTCAATGAAACTTATGAAGAAATGCACGCAACCTATTGTAAGATTTTTGATCGTATTGGTCTAGATTACCGTCCTGTTCAGGCAGATACCGGTTCTATTGGTGGTAGTGCCTCTCATGAATTTCATGTTTTAGCAGACTCAGGTGAAGATGACATCGCCTTTAGTGGTGACAGTGATTACGCTGCCAATATTGAATTTGCCGAAGCTGTTGCACCAGCATCAGAATGTCTAGCAGCAAAACAGGAAATGGAGTTAGTTGAAACGCCAAACGCTAAAACCATTAATGAATTAGTTGAACAGTTCAAACTAAAAATAGAACAAACGGTTCAAACATTAATCGTGCATGCTGATGAAGAAAGTGAACATACACTTATCGCTTTATTAGTGCGTGGCGATCATGAACTTAACGAAATTAAAGCAGAAAAATTATCTGGCATTGCTTCTCCACTTTGTTTCGCTACAGATGAAGAAATTCGTGATGCAATAGGTGCAGGCCCAGGCTCATTAGGCCCGGTTAATTTAAAAATTCCTTGTATTGTTGATCGTAGTGTTGCTGTCATGAGTGATTTTTCTGCAGGTGCAAATATTGATGGCAAACATTATTTTGGTATTAACTGGGAAAGAGACCTGCCTTTAGGCGAGGTTGCCGATATTAGAAATGTAGTCGAAGGCGATCCAAGTCCAGATGGTAAAGGCACACTTTCAATTAAACGTGGTATTGAAGTTGGGCATATTTTCCAGCTCGGTAAAAGATACAGTGAAGCGTTAAAAGCCACTGTTTTAGATGACAAAGGCAAAGCAACTGTTATGACGATGGGGTGTTATGGTATCGGTGTTTCACGTGTTGTCGCTTCAGTGATTGAACAAAATCATGATGACAAAGGCATTATATGGCCAGAGTCTATTGCTCCCTTCCAGGTTGTTATCACTCCAATGAATATGCATAAATCGGACACATTAAAACCTATTGCTGAAAAACTGTATAACGATCTTAAAGATTTAGACATTGATGTGTTATTTGATGATAGAAAAGAACGTGCAGGCATCATGTTTGCAGATATGGAATTAATCGGTATACCTCATCGAATTGTTTTAGGTGATCGTAGTTTAGAAAAAGGCATGGTTGAATATAAAGGCCGGCGAGATAAAGATAATACAGACATTGAACTTGGAAATATTGTTCAGTTTATAAAAGATAAACTTAACTAACGTGTTAAAAAATTTATGCCAATGCAGGTGGACATATATTGTATTAAGCCTCTGCATTGGAATAAATACTTCTATTGCTTCTGAACAAAAACCTAATTCAGAGTTGCGCGAACTATTACAGCAAGCCATAAAAGACAGCTCAAGCTTTACAGATCGCTTTGATGCAGAAGTATGGCTACTCGACATGTCAAACCGTTTATCAAAAACTATCCCAGATAACCACAAACGTCTAAAACTATTAAGACAAATTCACTTTGAAGCAAGCCGTGCAAAGTTACATCCCGAGTTGGTACTTGCAGTAATTCACATTGAGAGTAATTTTGATCCTTTTGCTATTTCACATGCAGGTGCGCGAGGTTTAATGCAAGTAATGCCCTTTTGGCTAAAAGAAATTGGAAAGGTGAATGACAATCTTTTTGATGTGCGTACCAATCTACGCATGGGATGTACTATTTTAAAATATTATATAAAGAAAGAGAAAGGTGACCTCACTCGCGCACTTGCACGATACAATGGCAGCTTAGGGCGCTACAAGTACCCCAATAAAGTTTTTAAAGTATTAAATAAATACTGGTATAAAAACTAATTTAAAAACTGACTTTAGCTTTTTGCCCAGCTCTTAACAGATCTTTTTTATTGTCAAAAATAACATCAACTGTATATGCCTGATTGGCATTCTGCTCTAAAGCAATAGCGGTAACACTGCCTTGATAAATATTCCCTGCAACACTTACTTTGACAGGTTGTTTCAAACTCATGCGAGTGAGCATGTCGGCTGCAATATTAAACTGCACTAACATACGATGAGCTTCTGCAACCACAACTAAAATTGGTGGATTCATCGATGCCGCAACAACTCTTCCTTTTACCGCCATTGTGTTAATCACAATGGCATTGAATGGGGCACGAATAGCACTGTATTCAAGGTTAATTTTAGCTTTAGTCAATGATGATTGAGCCTGACTATATTGTGCTTCTGTTGTTGTTGAGTTGTTTTTTGCTACTTGTAAATCATGCTCAGAAAGCATACCGCGATCATACATATCTAACTGTCTATGTAATTCACGATTCGCTTCTTGCTGACGCCCATAACTACTAACAAGCTGTGCTTTTGCATATTTTAAATCGGCTTTAAATGTACGTGGATCAAGTTGAATTAATACTTCACCCTTAGCAATGATATTGCTTGATTGAGAAAATACTTTTTGCACGACACCACTCACTGGTGTTGATAGCTCAACACGTTTTGACCATGCAATAACACCCTCAAACTCTTCTGCACTCAGTATTGAGCTAAACAAAATTGAGATAATAAAGGTAAAGCTAAAAAAATAATTTGTTTTATATTTTGGAGTCATTATCAGCAACCATTATTTACCCGTTAAGGTGTTCGTTAATTTTTTATTTTCAGAGGTTAAAAGTGTTCCTGACAAAGCATCTAATTGTGCCCAAGCTAATGCTATCTCAAAACTTGTTTGCGCGACTTTTCGTTCAGCTTCAGAAAATTTGACCATTGCGTAACCTAAGTCAGCTTTTACTTCTAACTCATATAATGCACGATTTTTGTCTAATGATAGTTCACTAAAATTCATTGCTGCTAGAACTTCATCATATTTTATTTTTAGAGCTTCTATAGAAAGCCACAGTTCAAGCACTTGTTGTTGCGCGGCTAATTCCTGTTGTGCCAACTGCGCTTCAACTTTATAAACAGCAGCCTTGGCTTTGGCAACAGCAGCATCTACTTTATTACCGCTCCATAAGGGAACATTTAAAACTACGTTTGCTTGCCATTCATTTGCAATATTTGTCACGATGGCATATTCAAATGCTTCAAAACCACCGATTAATAACGGATTATCACTGGCATGGGCATATTGAATATCTTTTTTTGCTGCAACAAGCTTGGCTCTTAACGCAGACAAGATAGGATTATTATACTTAACCTTTTTCTGTAGATTTTCTATTTCAGGTAACTTGCGCTTAACAATATCTAATTCTGGTTTAGTAACTGTTGCAGGTAGATCATCTGGCCTATTAAGCGATTGCGCTAATAATGAACGCGTCACTCTTTGTTGGTTTTCGCTCTGTGTACGCAAATAGCGAACACGCTGATACTCCACTTCTGTTTCAGCAACATCTAACTCTGTATTTTGTCCTAACTTTTCTCTTTCTCGCTTTCTGTCAAACCGAATATAGGCCACCGCCATTTCTTCGTTATAGCGATAAAACTGTAAGTCGGCCAAGACAACATCAAAATAACGTTTTAAAACAATGAGATGTTGTTGTTGTCTTGCATCCAAATATTGAAAGTTTTGACTTTCAAGTTGCTGCGAAGCCGCATCAATGCGAGCAGAACTCCGGCCGAAATCATATAGCGTCTTATTGAACTGAAGGACTAAACGCTGCTCTTCTGTTGATTGGTTCATTGCAATTGCCGTTGGCTTAATAAAGCGCGCTTCTGCATTAAGGCTAATGGTCAAATCATTTTCTGACTGGGTTAAAGCAAGATCTGAACGCGCATTTTGTACATTTGCATTGCTATAACGCAAATCAGGATGTTGCTGCTCAATTAAACTTAACGCAAGATCGAGCGTTAAAGGCTCAGGTAAGGAGGTTGACGTTGTTATTTTCTCAAACGCAAAAGCTGTCGATAACGGGTTCAGCAATACAGCCGCAAAGGTGATGAAAAAAAACCGGTTTAGTCTCATTATTTATTTTTCTTTTCAGCACGTTTTGCTTTTTTGTATTTACTGAAACGTATTTTTTTATACATGCCACTAACAATATATTCACCTAGCCACATAAATTCATCCGCACCCGATGTTTTACCTGTGTGTCGATAAATACGTTTGCCGCTTAAATCAAAAAAAGCGATAACCGGAGTTGCCCTAACGCGATTATCTTTTAACGCAAAATATTTCTGTTTAACTGTTTTACCTTTAAAGTTAACCATTTCAATATCCCCTTCAATATCAAGCGGGAAATTGAGAAAATGCTTACGATAAAATGCCTGTATTTCAGGTTTATTCAGCACATTTTTTTTCATGTAATGGCAAAAAGGGCAATCATCTTCTTCAAAAAAAATTAAAATTGCTTTTTTGCCACTTTGTTTTGCATTGACTAATTCTTCTGGTAAATCACCCCATGTTTCATTAAAAAAATGCTTATAAGGATCTTTTACATTTATGT
>CAZSCK010000111.1:0-5884 GCA_964605385.1 uncultured Thioalkalispiraceae bacterium | reverse complement strand
CAACAGACTCCAAGCCCGTTAAAAAAGCCACAGTAAAAAAACTCGACCAACCCTTCTAGTGCGTCGTACCTGACCATTTTCATCAATATAAGGTACATTATCCTCGGTAATCCAATACCCTGTCAGGCCAGAGTCAGCCTTTAGCTTACATAAATTTAGAGCCAGTAATTCTGTTAGTTTTGGTTCATAGTGTTTAAATGCGTATTTATCTGGATCTGCTACAGATATCAGGTTCCATGTTTTCACAAGAAATTCTGCTGCTAAACGGGTTTCATCTACAGGTAAAAGCTCATCCCAACTATAACGCTTCCGCACAATCAGGATACCTTTTCGTTATTGCTAGATAATATGAACTGAACAATGCGTTGTGCGTCTCGATAAGCTTCTGACAATAGCCAAAGCCGTGTAACAAGCGGTTTTATAAGATAAAGAGTATCCTTTTGGCGTATAACCACATCAGTAGCTAAGTTAAGATTATTCTGGATTGATAAGGGGAGTAGTTTATCCTTACTTAATTTCGTTAAAAGTTGACTTACCACATCATTGCCTTCATCTATATCTGATTGGGAATTATTTTCAGAGTCATGTCGAAAATTCGGTTCAATACAAATAACCCCTAATGAGCCACATGTTGATTGATGATCTACTCTCACACTAATATTAATATCTCCAACCCCTCCACGCGTTTTTCTCAATAGATCAAATTCTTTATGTAAAGCTTTAGTGTATCCAGTAATGTTTGCTTTCCGAGGTCGGTTTTGCAAAGGTGAGAGAAGTCCTTTAACTGATCCTGGCTGTAGGTTAGGCGCTATGATGTTTGTTACTTCTTTTATCCGTGCTTTTTGTAAACTATTTAGTCCAAAGTAATCAAGAACAAGCGCATTACTTTCCTGCATATTGAAAGATGGGCTTAACAATTTTTTATTTTCTTCGCGTTGTGTCAAATCAGCGACAGAATGAACAATACGCCATGCTTTATCTGGATTAGGATGATCGTCTGGATGCACAAACGGTAAGCCCTTTATATCGGTAAGTGAGATACGTTCTCTATCAAAATTCAGCTGATAGGCGGTAAGTAACAATACATATTGGGCAAGACTTGAGTGCATGTATGTAGCAATAAATCGCAAGAGTGATTCATCTCCCACTGTACCTGCTATGACACCAATACTGCTTATAAACGAAAAGGCTTCATTCGAAAAAGCTGCACATATCTGTCGTGTATTCGATGCACCATCTTTAAAGATGATTTTGGGGCCGTGAAATGCTTCTATCAGATCATCAGGTAATCTTGCCGCAGTTTTTTTCTGCTTTGGAAAAGAAGTTAATAAATTTTTATTCAGGACAGGCCCATCAACTTTAAAGCAATTTGCATCCAAGAATGGCATTGAATGCAAAGGTTTAGTTGAAACTGGTTTTTCAATGGATGAATCATGTTGGTGAAATCCTTTTCTTGACGGAAATGCTCCCTTTTTATGAATAAGTTTTGCTAAAGTTCCATGTAATCTTGAGCTGGCAATCGTTGCAACATCACGTTCACTGCCCCAGAATAAAGTCGTAAGTACCTCCGGAAATTGGCGAAGCATATTTGATTGGAGTATATGTCGATCTGTGCTATGGAGAGTTAGGCGACCAAATGCGACACTAATATCCGCTTTCGGAACCCAGTACTCAAATGTTTCTGAGCCAGGTATTTGGCTAATTTGATCTTTATTCCTAGGTATAGCGGTGATTACCATCCCTGGATTTCTGGCGGTACTAAATAGTAATTTACGTAGATCGCCAAAATTTATAATGGTCTCAGGTATAAATTGATCAAGCCAAAGTTTTAAGAATTGTTCACTGGTTGGAGCGGCGAGAATACTAACGGGTAAGATAAGACATACACGCCCATGAGGAGCAAGACAATCTCGAGCACGAAGCATGAATGCTCCTGCGGTTTGACGACGTGGAATTTTAATCTTGTGTTTTTCAACCCATAAATCGCTACTACGTTCTTCTTCCTTACTTGATTCAACCCAAGGAGGATTGGATAGAAGCAGAGTGAATTTTTGATTAGATGCGTGGGGGTTCGAATCAGAAAAGAAATCTCCCCGTACTAAGCCAGAAATTATATTATTTTTGCTTAAAGATGGTAGTTTGATATTCTCATTATCCTGCAACTCTCCAATATCAGCAGGTTGTAAACCTTCAAGCAAAGAAAGATATAAGCTAAATGCGGTGACTCGACAAGCAGATTCATTAATATCTGAACCATATATATGTTCTTCTAACAGCTTCCGGCGTTCATTAAAATTAAGAGGACGTTTTAATTTAACTTCAGCAAAAGAGAGCATTCGGCGGTAAGCAGTTGTTAGTAAAATACCTGAACCACAAGCACCATCATAAATTTTCTCTTCTAGGATATTTGTAGAGTTAGAAAAAGCACGATCAACAACAAGGTTTGCAAGATTTCTAGGCGTATAATAAGCACCAACCTCTTTTTTCTCAACAGAAAGAAAAGATTCATAAATTCCAGATATCAATTCAACAGGTATAAAGCGAAAATCATAGTGCCAAAAGTTTGTTTGGCCAGTTTCAAGATCGACTCGACGTAAAAACTGATCTATACGGTGAAGGGCTTCATCAGATAAAGACAACCATAGTGACGAACCAAATGCTTCTGATTCAAGAAAATCACCATTGAAGTCATCTTTGAGTTGTGCGAGTAATCGCTTTAAACCTGAACGATCAAAATTACCTATAAGGTCAAGAAGTTGCCCTAACTGGTGTTTGGTTCGATAGTTTTCGCCTATTATATCCCGACACTCCAGATAAGCGATAAATAGTACCTGCGACATGAGGTATTGAGCATCTATCTTATCCAGCCCTGTATCGACTAAATCCTTGACAATATGCTGGAGGTTTCGAAGTAGATCCTAGTCTACACGATCATTAGGTTCAAACCATTGAGTATGACGTCGAAAGATATCACCTGATTGAATATCACGTTGAGAATATGGCCCTGAAGCGTGTGCATCTAAGAGTTGAAGGTGCTCCGGCTCAAGTTCCTGACGGCAAACAGGAAGCGCTAATGCATCTTTTTTACCAACAACAAGAACAATTGAAATTAAATTTTGATTCCAAATTTTTTCACGAATTCGGTTAAGGGCAATTTGATCGTCTACAAGCTCCCCGTTGTCTTCGATGAAGCAAATCGTAGGTACGCCTTCGATGTCGAATACTGCTGTTGCACGAATTAATCCATCGGGATTAAGTAATTCGTTAACTTCATTGCGGTATGCATGTAACTCGGGTAATTCGTCGTCCCATGAGTACAGACCAGCACCTGACTGGTATCCCCAGATATCAAACCAACGATCAATATTTTGGCTACTCATTGGAGTGTGTCCAATTTCCCTTGTGATTAATTATCAATGCTAACATAACACTAAAAAACCTTCGTCATCATTGATGGCCGAGTTGGGGGTTATAGTCCCTAGTTCAGTATTACCAGAGCCAGAAGGCTTAGTTGATCAAGCTGTGTTTCGGTCAATTTTATCTGCTATTCATGACAAACATGGTTGTGAAATCCATTATCAATCATTTTCAAAAACTAAAGCAGCAAAGCGTAATATATGGCCTCATGCATTAGTCTATGCGGGGATTTCTTGGTATGTGCGAGTTTATGATTCACTAAGAAAACACTACATAAACATAGCATTATTTAGAATTTCATCAGCAAAACAAATAAATATACCTATACCAGAATTAGCAGGTATAGATCTGGACTGGATCGAAACAGAAACGATAGAAGTAATACCAAACTCTGAATTATCTACATCTCAGCAACGCGTAATAGCCAAAGAGTACGGCATGAAAAAGAGTAAAGGTGATTTTGTGTGGAAGGTTACGCTTAAGCGATGCTTGATTCCATATTTTTTACATCAGCATCGCCTTGATGAAGAGCAAAAGAAGGAAATATATGATGGCATACCTATTCAACGTATCATTGTAAAAAATACAAAGATTGTAGAACAGTATTCTTTTCCTAAGTCTAATTAACTTTCATCAAATGAAAGAATATCATTTAATTTAAAAGGCTGTTGGACTAAACCAATACGCATTGCAGCAGTTTTTTTGTCTTTACCAATAAAAGTAAAGTTATGAGCAACTCGAAACATTGCAAGCAAATGAGTTGCAACTTGTGGATTATATGGGTTTGTTCCATGCCATACACGACGTGCTGCGGATGCTGTAGCTATTGGCCGCTCAAACAATGATATGCGGCGACGCAATTGCATAAAATAACGATCTACTGCATGTAGACTAGCATGAAGCATCATGTCTATATTTTCATTTGTACTTTTTTCAATCGTGTCTGTTAAACAGCAAACGTATTTTTCAGGTTCTCCCATATGTGGCAAAGGGTGGCGAGTCCACCGTTTTAATGCAGCAGATTCTGTTTTAAGTAAATAATTATAATCTTCACGCATTAATTTTCTTGCCAATTCCCAATCTAATTGTTTAGATCCATTGTTTCGTAAGCGCTTAAATTTTTGCTCCTTATGAGCAAGTGCCATTCGCTTTTCATTTATAGTAAGTGATTTATTTATCCGAACAAGAAATGCGTTAACACGTCCATCAATTACATCTTTATTAAATGCTGTAAGGCAAGCGGCATTGATGTTAGCTTCCGGATCTAAATAAAATTGTATATTTTTTGCGCCAGGTAAAAGTTTTTTTAGAAATAAAAAATGTGCAAACATTGTGTAATCTCTTCGAACACGGGCTCCATTTGGCGGTAAACGTTGTCCAGCAATTTTATCTATCTCTTCTATTTCAGCAGAGCTCGAGCTTTCATAGTCATCTGGTAGCCAGAGCCGAGCATATTGACGATAAGGTTGAAGGATTTTAAAATCATCAATTTCTCTAGAGTGTAATTCTGCCTCATACACATCAACTGTTGGATCAAAATCAAGATGCATACCAAATACATAGCCAGATAAATTATCGGCACTCGCAATAGCACTTAGTTGTGTATTACGCCGATCAAATTGACTCCCCCAGTTAAATACATAATCTTGGCGATCAACAGCAATTCGAAGTGACTCCAGCTCTTTACCGTTAATAAAATATTGCTCCCAATGCCGTGCAAATCGCTCACATTGTTGTTGAAAAAAATTTAAGCGTTGATAAAGAACTGCTGGTCGTACATCCATTAATTCACAGATGCGACGCATAGGAACTTTATTTATTAGCGCTTTAAATACAGGCTCATTTTTTTCTGGTTGCCTTTGTCGATGCGTTGGTTTAGTTGAAAAGGAAAACGTTTTTCGACATTGCTTGCAACGATAACGCCTAGAGCCAGCAGTAGTTATTCCGAAGTTTTGATATTTTTCTTGATGAAGATTGACTGGATACCCATGATTTATGCAAACTGAATTAGGGCAGCTTGGCTCATCTGGTTTGACATGTGGCTGCCACAGGCGCTTAAATTCTTCTGCAATAGCCAAGTTACTTTTAAGAGAAAAAGATTGCCCACATACAGTACACCACAACACACGACTTTTATTCCATCCTCCAATGATGCGATATCCATCACTCTTACCAGACCGGCCTCTTGTTACATCTTGTCGGGGTTCTTTGCCAAACTGCAAGCAAATTGGATTGCGACAAGTATTAACCTGTAAATCGCTTACAGTAGGTGGAATTCGGCTCGGAATTATAAGTTTTGCTTTATTAAGCTCTTGATTTGACAATAAAAAACTCCCCAGCGTACTTATGCCGCTGGGGGAGTTATATTGCATCTAGGCTAACTAAACGTCAACAGATTAATTGAACGCCTAGGAAACAAGTTCGGGCTTTTTTATTCTTTAATGACTTAAAAATTAAGCAACGGCTT
>CAZSCK010000110.1:3236-5995 GCA_964605385.1 uncultured Thioalkalispiraceae bacterium | reverse complement strand
GCAGTAAACGTTTTTATAGTCAAAGCGTGTACTTCACCGCTGGTGATTTTGTCACCCAAAGTCGCATATACTTTTTGCTGTTTTTTAACTAACGATAAACCTTCAAAAACTTCACCTATAATAACTGCTTCAAAATGGCTGCCATCGCCAGTAACTTTCACTTCGCAATCAGGTAAACCTGCTTCAATCATTTTTTGTACATCTTCTGGATTCATGGAAATCACCAACTATATCTATTAAATATGAAAATTAGCAGGACTGGATATATTGTAAAAAGCCAATAGCAGCGCCACTTTTAAAGTGCGCTATTGTAACGCGAGAGAGGGTTAGCGGATACGGCTAATATGCGGTTTAAAGCCCAATTTCATGACTAGATATCAATAGAAATAGACAAATTCGCAGATAATAGCGCAAATTAGAGAAATAAAGAGGGTCAGTTTAGTTTTTACTAATAGGCAAAATATCAAGCAAACCACTGATACCTGCAATATCTTTCATTTGTTGTGGCAAATTCAAGAAAAGAAGCGTCAAATTAACCGATTTAGCGAGTTGCATCATTTCAATGAGCAGAGCCACGCCCGCACTATCACTGCGAGAGACTAAAGTCAGGTCCAGGGTAATATTTTTACCTTCAACAGCTGAAATGAGCGTGTGCAATTGTTTAGAAATATCGGGCACTGTTTGATTATTCAGCTCACCCTCAATGGCATAGTGCCCATTTTCATTTGTATTTATTTTTGGCTGCATGTTAAATATTATTTTTTCGTATCTGAATCTTTATCAACAAAAGCATCAACAAAACGACTAATTAATTTTTCTAAAACCAGCGAGCTTTGAGTGAGTTTTAGCTTATCACCCTGTTGTAAATTTTCTTCATCTCCACCCGCTTCAAGGCCAATATATTTCTCACCTAATAAACCGGCGGTATAAATACTGGCAGACGTGTCTTTTGGTAACGTCTTATACTGACTTTCGATACGAATTTTAACAACAGCTTCAAATATTTCTGAATCAAACGTTATGTCACTTACTCGTCCAATACGAACACCCGACATCGTGACCGGTGATTTTATTTTCAAACCACTAATATCATCAAAATTTGCGATAATCTCATAGCCTTCATCATTATTATAGATGTTTAAATTGCTCACCTTCATAGCCAGCATAAATAATGAAGCCAGACCTATGGCGACAAACAAACCCACTAAAATTTCTGTACTTTTTGTATTCATCATCCTGACCTCAGAACATGATTGCTGTAAGAATAAAATCTAAACCTAAAATGGCTAAAGAAGAATGTACTACGGTACGTGTTGTTGCACGACTCACACCTTCTGATGTGGGAATAGCATCATAACCTTCAAATACCGCTATCCACGTTACCACCCCACCAAACACGATACTCTTAATGATGCCATTCATAACGTCATCATAAAAATCAACTTTGGCTTGCATTTGTGCCCAGTACGCCCCTTCATCAACCCCTAACAAACCAACACCAACAAAATCACCACCCATTATGCCAACCGCACTAAACAGGGCTGCCAGTAATGGCATAGAAATAAAGCCGGCAAGGAAACGCGGCGTAAGAACCCGACGGATGGGATCAATCGCCATCATTTCCATTGCTGAAAGTTGCTCGGTTGCTTTCATTAAACCAATTTCAGCCGTTAAAGCTGAACCAGCACGACCGGCAAATAATAAAGCGGCAACCACTGGCCCTAATTCTGTCACCAATGAAATAGAAACCATCACACCTAACATTTCTTCTGCGCCAAAATCAACAAGGGTGTTATAACCTTGTAAACCCAACACCATGCCAACAAAGAATCCAGACACTAATATAATAAGGAATGATAAAACACCAACAGAATACATTTGCTGAATGACGAGAGGGAGTCGCATCAACATTCCGGGTATGCCCATTAAAATGTGGCCCAATAATATATGGGCACGCCCCAGTCTTTGGAAAAAAGTTAAGCCGCTATGCCCAAGTTGTTGAATAAAATTAAGCATAGATTTTATTTATTCACTCCTACCGATAATAAATCTTCAGCATAGTCCATTGCAGGATAATGAAAAGGTACAGGACCATCAGGCAAACCATTCATAAATTGCTTGGCCCACTCAGAACCTGACTCACGTAAAACTTTGGCGCTTCCTTGAGCAACAACCTTACCACCTGATAATAAATAAATAGTATCAGCAATGGATGAAGCTTCTTCAATATCGTGTGAAACCACAATACTGGTTAAACCAAGCGCATCATTTAATTCACGAATTAACCGAACTAACACCCCCATAGAGATAGGATCTTGTCCGGTAAACGGTTCGTCGTACATCATCATCATGGGATCAAGTGCAATTGCTCTTGCCATCGCAACTCGTCTCGCCATACCACCGGATAATTCACTTGGCATTAAATCACGCGCACCGCGTAAACCCACTACTTGAAGTTTCATAGTGACTAAAGAACGAATCATTTTTTCTGAAAGTCGGGTATGTTCACGGATTGGAAAAGCGATATTGTCGTAAACATTCATATCCGTTAGCAAAGCACCATTTTGGAACAACATGCCCATACGTTTGCGTAATTGAAATAATGCAGAACGACCTAATTTGGTGACTTCAATACCATCAACCTTAATCGTTCCCGTTAAAGGTGCAATTTGACCACCAATTAAACGTAATAAAGTGGTTTTACCTGTACCACTCGGCCCCATAATGGCCGTTACTTTGCCTCGCTCAATATCCATATC
>CAZSCK010000110.1:0-3136 GCA_964605385.1 uncultured Thioalkalispiraceae bacterium | reverse complement strand
CGGCATATAAACCACAGGAAATTCATTGGAATAAAAACCAAGTTGCCAATCTTCGGGTAAATCTTCTGAATAAAAGTCATTTAACCAGGCTTGATGCTTCCAACCACAGGCCCCCATCAGCACCCGATGTGTTTCTACAGACATTTTGTCACCTTAATTTTTTCTAAAACGCGCGTTATTTATTAAATTATGAAATAATATTAGCCGTTAATAATCACAATTATGACAGTTTATGGGCGATATAATTCAATTTAAAAAACCTCTGCTGAAAGATAAACACAAAGGTCGTACTTTATGTAAAAGTGGCTTTCATAAATGGGAGGTTATAGAAACGCCTTTTGATGTTAAAAAAGGCAAAATGTTAACTGCATATCGTTGCTCACGATGTGGCGAAACAAAAACTGAAAGTAAATAAAAATATGCCACAAAATTCTATTTTAAAAAACCTCATTTTAATTTTAATGCTCTCTCTTTTTACCGCTTGTGCCAGCGTACCGGGTGGTCCAACCGAAGGAGACCCTTTTGAATCCTATAATCGCGCCATGTTTAGTTTTAATGAAGGACTCGATGAATATTTCCTTAAACCGGTAGCAGAAGGTTACGATGCTGTTGTGCCTAACCCGGTTAAAACAGGTATTTCAAACTTCTTTAGTAATCTTGGCGATATATTTGTTATTCTTAATGACTTACTTCAATTTAAATTTACACAAGCAATTGAAGATACTGGTCGATTTATATTTAATAGCACGATTGGTTTATACGGTTTAATTGATGTTGCAACACCAATGGGTTTAACCAAACACCATGAAGACTTTGGCCAAACACTGGCAACCTGGGGGGTAGGTGATGGTCCTTATATTGTATTACCTCTTTTTGGTTCATATACCTTACGTGATACGAGTAATCTCTTTGTCGAAGCTGCTTATGACCCAATATATGAAATAAAAAAAGACGAAACACTTTACGGTGCTATTTTTCTCCGCACCATTGATATTCGGTACAGGTTATTAAAAGCAAGTCGTATCGCTGAACAAGCCGCATTAGATAAGTATTCATTCATTCGTGACGCGTATCTACAGCACCGCAAAAATTTAATTTACGATGGCAACCCGCCAGAAGAAGATCTTCTACTACCTGAATCAAACGCTGAAGATCTAGAACTTGAAAACTCATTAGAGTTAGAGCTGGAAAAAGAATTGGGCCTCTAACTAACAATTAATAATTCATAAAACTTAAGAGACGAAACATTGGAACAAAACATTTTACTTTCTGTAATGGCCATTATTATTGGCTTTGGTTTATTAGTTTGGGGCGCAGAGCGCTTTGTGAATGGCGCTGCTGCAATTGCCAGAAACTTTGGTGTTGCACCACTTATTATTGGGCTTACCGTTGTTGGTATTGGTACTTCAGCACCTGAAATTTTAATTTCAATTATTGCAGCCTCTCAGGGTAATCCCGCTTTAGCAGTCGGTAATGCTCTTGGTTCAAATATTACTAATATCGCTTTAGTACTTGGTATAACCGCGATTGTTATGCCATTGACTGTTAAATCTGAAACACTACGACGTGAATATCCCATCATGTTTATTGTCATGCTGCTTGCACTCATGCTGGTAATGGATGGTCACTTAGGTCAAATAGATGGACTCATTTTAATTTCGGGTTTGTTTGTTATGTTGTTCTGGATGATACAACAGGGCAAAAAACAAAAACGTGACCCGATGGAAAAAGAATTCGAACAGGAAATCCCCAGGATCTCCAGTCAAAAAGCATTTTTATGGCTTACCATTGGATTAATACTACTTATTATCAGTTCACGTGGATTGGTTTGGGGCTCCATTAATATCGCAAAAGCAGCAGGTATTAGTGATCTGGTCATTGGTTTAACAATTGTTGCCATTGGCACAAGTTTACCCGAGCTTGCCGCCTCAATAATGAGCGCATTAAAAAAAGAACACGATATCGCCATTGGGAACATCATTGGCTCCAACATGTTTAACCTGTTGGTTGTATTTGGTATACCTGGATTAATGAGCCCACATGTCATTGACTCATCAATACTCGAACGTGATTTTCCCTTTATGATTGGTTTAAGTATTGCGTTATTTATTATGGCCTATGGATTTAAAAACAAACATGGTCGTATAAACCGTTTTGAAGGTAGTTTATTACTTGGTGGTTATGTGACCTACATGGTCGTTTTATATTTTACTGCTATTGCTTAACTTTAGGAAAGCTCATAATGGAACAACTTAATATTCACTCATCAAAAATAAAATGTGGTGGCTGTGTTGCCAACATAGAAAAAGGTTTAAAGGATTTTGCAGGGATCACTGAAGTTAAAGTAGATGTTGAAAGTAATATTGTCAGTCTACAAGGAAATGAACTGGATAAAACGGTTATCGAAAATAAATTAGCAGAATTGGGTTATCCCGCTGTATAAATAATAAAGAATTTTTATAATATATAGCCAAGGTGCTCTTCAATAAACTCTCGAATGCAGCCATGGCCGCCATTACGGGTTAAGACGACATCAACGATCTCTTTGATGGTGTTCATGCCATCTGCTGGACAAGCACTAAAACCCACGACATTAATAATCTCTCTATCGTTTACATCATCACCGATGTAAGCAACTTCATTTAAGTTAATTCCAAGTTCTTCGCACCACGCTTCAAGAATACCTAACTTAGGTTCAGTGCCAACGTAAACTTTTTTAAGACCTAGTGTCTTAGCGCGACCATCAATAATTTCACTTCTAAAACCTGAACTAATTAAACCAACCTGCACACCGCTTTTTTGTAGTTCAATAATACCGCGACCATCTTTTGTGTCAAAACGTTTGATTTCTTCACCACTGTCAGTGTAATACATACCACCATCGGTCATGACGCCGTCCACATCTAGCGCAAGAAATTTAATTTCGGTTTTTATTATCATATACATTAGCCTTGGCTTTTACGTCATTCCCGTGAAAACGGGAATCCAATGCTTTACATTTAACACTATGGATTCCGGCTAAGAACATGCCGGAATGACGAGCATTTTTTATTTATATTATGGTTCTACCAACTGCTGTTGCAATAGGACGCAAGGTCTTTAATAAGTCACGGAACATATCATGATCAAGTTGTTG
>CAZSCK010000109.1:0-6110 GCA_964605385.1 uncultured Thioalkalispiraceae bacterium | reverse complement strand
TCGCGAAGGTGGCCGTACAGTTGGTGCGGGTGTTGTTGCGAAAATTTTTGAATAAGCATTTGCTTGTTCATAAAAAAACTGTTTAAAAAGATTAAATTCGAATAGAGAAAAATTATGGCTAAGAATCAGAATATACGTATTCGCTTAAAAGCATTTGACCACCGTTTGATTGATCAATCAGCGATGGAAATTGTAGATACAGCTAAACGTACCGGCGCTCAAGTAAAGGGACCTATCCCATTACCTACGAAAAAAGAACGTTTTACGATTCTGACTTCGCCACACGTAAATAAAGATGCTCGTGATCAATACGAGCTGCGTACGCATAAACGTTTGATGGATATTGTAAATCCAACAGATAAAACGGTTGATGCATTAATGAAATTGGATCTGGCTGCCGGCGTTGACGTGCAGATTCAGTTGCAATAAGAAAGCATTGCTGGAGTTAAGAAAATGACAATTGGTGTAGTTGGTCGCAAAGTAGGTATGACGCGCGTCTTCACAGAAGATGGTGCTTCAACACCTGTAACGGTTATCGAAGTTGAACCAAACCGAATTACGCAACTTAAGTCGCTTGATACAGATGGTTATAAAGCTGTTCAAGTAACAACAGGTTCGCGTAAAGCATCTCGTGTAACTAAGCCTTTAGCTGGACATTATGCTAAAGCAGGCACAGAAGCAGGTCGTGGTCTTTGGGAATTCCGTTTAGCGGAAGACGAAGGTAATGATTTCGAGCTTAAAGGCGAAATTAAAGTTGATATCTTTGAGCAAGGTCAGAAGGTTGACGTTCAAGGTACTAGTCAGGGTAAAGGTTTCCAGGGTGGTATTAAGCGTTGGAACTTCACCATGCAAGATGCAACACATGGTAACTCGTTAGCTCATAGATCGAATGGTTCTATCGGGCAAAACCAGACTCCAGGTCGAGTATTCAAAGGTAAAAAAATGTCAGGTCACATGGGTGCGAGAACTCGTACTGGTGTAAACCTTGAAGTTGTACGTGTAGACGTAGAACGCAACCTGTTATTGGTGAAAGGTGCTGTTCCTGGTTCAAAAGGTGGCAACCTTATCGTTAAACCTGCTGTGAAACGCTAAGAGGAAATCGCGATGGAATTAAAATTAACAACCGCGACTGGCAAAGCTTCTACTAAGAGTATTGAAGTCTCTGACGCCAATTTTTCGCGTGAATTTAACGAAGCATTGGTACATCAAGCTGTAACTGGCTATTTAGCTGGTGCTCGCTCAGGTACTCGTGCACAAAAGACCCGTTCTGATGTTCGAGGTGGAGGTAAAAAACCTTGGAAACAAAAGGGGACAGGGCGCGCAAGGTCTGGTACAATCCGCTCCCCGATTTGGCGCTCTGGTGGTGTTACATTTGCTGCTAGACCAAAAGATTGGTCGCAAAAGCTAAACCGTAAGATGTATCGCGCAGCGATACAGTCAATCTTATCTGAGTTGGTTCGTACAGAACGTTTAGTTGTCGTAGACAGTTTTACTGTTGACGCACCTAAGACTAAAGATATGGTTGAGCGTTTAGGTAAGCTAGGTACTAGCAATGTCATGATTGTGACACAAGATATGAGCGACAACTTATTTTTGTCAACTCGTAACTTGCACCATGTAGGCGTTTGCGATGCAAATAACATCGATCCGGTTAGTTTAATCCGTTTCGAAAAAGTAATTATGACTGCAGATGCAGTTAAAAAAATAGAGGAGACATTGGCATGAATCAAGAACGTTTGATGAATATCTTAATAAGCCCACATGTCTCTGAAAAAGCGACGAATGCTGCTGAAAAAGCGAACCAGATTGTTTTTCGCGTTGCAACGACTGCAACTAAGAAAGAAATCAAGGGCGCTATAGAGATGCTGTTCGAAGTTAATGTCGAGAATGTTCAGGTTGCCAATGTTAAAGGCAAAACCAAGCGCACTCAAAATGGTGTAGGCCGCCGTAATAATTGGAAAAAAGCCTATATCCGTTTGCAAGAGGGCCAGGACATTAACTTTATTGGCGCTGAATAGCGAACGCAGTTTTAAGGAATTAATGTAATGGCATTAGTAAAAACAAAACCGACATCACCTGCACGACGACATCTCGTCAAGGTAGTAAATTCTGAATTACATAAGGGCGATCCGTATGCGCCTTTATTAGAGAAGAAATCTAAGTCTGGTGGTCGTAACAACACAGGTCGCATCACAACACGTCATATTGGTGGTGGACACAAGCAACATTACCGTATTATTGATTTTAAACGCAATAAAGATGGTATCCCTGCAAAAGTAGAACGTCTCGAATACGATCCTAACCGTAGTGCATATATCGCTTTAGTATTATATGCAGATGGTGAGCGTCGCTATATTATCGCGCCTCAAGGATTATCTGCTGGTGACGAATTGATGTCAGGTCAGGAATCACCAATTAAAGCGGGTAATACATTACCTTTACGTAACATCCCTGTTGGTTCAACTGTTCATTGTATTGAAATGAAAGTGAACAAAGGTGCTCAGCTTGCACGTAGTGCAGGTGCTTCAGCGCAGCTTGTTGCTCGCGAAGGTGCTCACGCAACATTGCGTTTACGTTCAGGTGAAATGCGTAAAGTACTAATCGAATGTCGTGCAACTATTGGTTCAGTAAGTAATCCAGAGCATAGTTTACGTAAGTTAGGTAAGGCTGGTGCTAGTCGCTGGCGTGGTGTCCGTCCAACTGTTCGTGGTGTTGCTATGAACCCGGTTGATCACCCACATGGTGGTGGTGAAGGTCGTACATCAGGTGGTCGTCACCCTGTTTCACCTTGGGGAACGCCGACTAAAGGTTATAAAACACGTAGTAACAAACGTACAGATAGCATGATTGTACGTCGTCGTAACAAAAAATAGAGAGTAGCCACTGTGCCACGTTCAATTAGAAAAGGTCCTTTTGTTGATATCCACCTTGCTAAAAAGGTAGAAGCAGCTCAAGCGTCAAATGTAAAGAAGCCAATTAAAACCTGGTCACGTCGTTCAATGATTTTGCCAGATATGATTGGTCTGACTATTGCTGTTTATAATGGTCGTCAACATATTCCTGTCATGGTCAATGAAAACATGATCGGCCATAAGTTAGGTGAATTTTCACCAACGCGTACTTTTCGTGGCCATGTGGCTGATAAAAAGTCTAGATAATAGGATTTGATGATGGAAGTTTCAGCTAAATTAAGTCATGCGCGCATCTCTGCACAAAAAGTGCGGTTGGTTGCCGATCAAATTCGTGGTTTACCAGTCGAACGTGCACTGGAAACATTAACCTTCAGTAATAAGAAGGCTGCAGAGATTATGAAAAAAATCCTTGAGTCTGCTATTGCGAATGCTGAGCACAATGAAGGCGCGGACATCGATGAATTAAAAGTATCAACAGTATTTGTTGATGAAGGACCAACAGCAAAACGCTGGCGTCCACGTGCTAAAGGCGCGGTTAATCATATTTTTAAACGTACAAGCCACATCACATTACGTGTTGCGGACAAGTAAGAGAGAAACTTATGGGTCAGAAAGTACATCCTACTGGTATACGCCTTGGAATCGTTAAAGATTGGACTTCCAAATGGTATGCAAATTCAAAACAGTATCCAGAGTTTCTTAATTCTGATCTGGAAGTAAGAGCGTTTCTTAAAAAGAAATTAGCACAATCTTCAGTTAGTCGCATACAAATTGAACGTACTGCGGGTAACGCCAATATCACTATTCACACGGCACGTCCGGGTTTAGTTATTGGTAAAAAAGGTGAAGATATTGAGCGTTTACGTAACGAAGTCACTAAGATGATGGGTTTGCCAAATGTTCATATCAACATCGAAGAGATTCGTAAGCCAGAGCTTGATGCACAATTAGTTGCAGAAAGTATTGCACAGCAGCTTGAACGTCGAATTATGTTTCGTCGTGCAATGAAGCGTGCAGTTCAAAATACAATGCGTATTGGTGCTGGTGGTATTCGTATTAATGTTGCAGGCCGTTTAAACGGTGCTGAAATTGCACGTACTGAATGGTATCGCGAAGGTCGCGTGCCGTTGCATACACTACGTGCAGATATCGATTATGGTGTTGCAGAAGCAAACACGACATACGGTATTATCGGCGTGAAAGTCTGGATCTTTAAAGGTGAAGTGATCGGTGCAGAAGCAACTGAAACTAAATCTGCAAAGACTAAGACTGCAGCAGGTTAAGGGGAATTTGATAAATGTTGATGCCTAAACGGACAAAATTCCGCAAACAAATGAAAGGCCGTAATCGCGGTTTAGCTGAGCGTGGTAGTAAGGTTAGCTTTGGTGAATACGGTTTAAAGTCGGTTGGTCGTGGTCGCTTAACTGCGCGCCAGATTGAAGCGGCTCGTCGTGCGATGACACGCTATATTAAACGTGGTGGTAAAATCTGGATTCGTGTTTTCCCGGATAAGCCGATTACGCAAAAGCCTTTAGAAGTACGTCAAGGTAAAGGTAAAGGTAATGTTGAATATTGGGTTTGCCAAATTCAACCTGGTCGTATGTTATATGAAATGGAAGGTGTTTCTGAAGAGATTGCTCGTGAAGCATTCCGTTTAGCTGCAGCTAAACTTCCACTTCAAACAACGTTTGTAACTCGGACGGTATTGTAATGAAAGCGAATGACTTACGAGATAAGAGTATTGAAGATCTCAACAAAGAATTGTTGGAATTAACACGTGAAAAATTTAATCTGCGTATGCAGCAGGGTACAGGCCAATTAACGACTCCGCATTTAATTAAAGCGGCTCGTCGTAGCATTGCTCGTGTTAAAACCATCCTGAATGAAAAAGCAGGTAATGCATAATGAGTGAAGAAACTAAAACAAAACGTTCCGTAACTGGTCGCGTCATCAGCAATAAGATGGACAAAACAATTACGGTAATGGTTGAGCGTAAGGTGAAACATCCTGTTTATGGCAAGTACATTAAACGTTCAACTAAATTACACGCACACGATGCGAGTAATGAGTGTAATGAAGGTGATTTAGTTACTGTAGTTGCATGTCGTCCACTTTCTAAAAGTAAGAAATGGATGTTAGAGAATATTGTCGAACGGGCAACCGTTGTTTAGAAGTTTTACGGAGTAATCAGCAATGATTCAGATGCAAACACAATTAGACGTAGCCGATAACAGCGGTGCTCGTCGTGTTCAGTGTATTAAAGTATTAGGCGGTTCAAAACGCCGTTATGCTGCTATTGGCGACCTCATCAAAGTGAGCATCAAGGAAGCAATTCCTCGTGGCAAAGTTAAAAAAGGTGACGTTTACACAGCAGTTGTTGTTCGTACTCGTAAAGGCGTACGTCGTTCAGATGGATCTTTGATTCGTTTTGATGGTAATGCTGCGGTAATTTTAAACGCAAATAACCAACCAATCGGCACACGTATTTTCGGACCAGTAACTCGTGAGTTACGTGGCGAGAACTTTATGAAGATTATTTCATTAGCGCCTGAAGTTTTGTAAGGCGGAGTAAGACGATGCAGAAAATTAAAAAAGGTGATGACATAATTGTTATCACAGGAAAAGACAAAGGCGAACGCGGTACTGTTTCACGCGTAATGCTGGACGTTGATCGTGTACTTGTTGATGGTATCAACATGGTGAAAAAACATCAGAAGCCTAATCCGGCTGCTGGTGCACCAGGTGGAATCATTGATAAAGAAATGCCTATGGCTATTTCAAATATTGCTTTATTTAACGCTGCGACAGGTAAAGCTGATCGTATCGGTATCAAGCAGTTGGAAGACGGTCGTAAAGTACGTTATTTCAAATCAAATGGCGAAGTGCTTGATTCTTAATAATATAAGAATCAGTAATCAAAATAGGTTGCAATAAAGATGGCAAGGTTACAAGAATATTACAAAGAGACTGTTGTTAAAAAACTGCAAGACGAGTTTTCTTTCAAGAGTGCTATGGAGGTTCCACGCATTACCAAGATCACTCTAAATATGGGTGTTGGTGAAGCGGTAGCGGATAAAAAAGTTATGGAACATGCAGTTACGGATATGACCAAAATTGCTGGTCAAAAACCAATTGTTCGTAACGCACGTAAATCAATTGCGGGTTTTAAAATTCGTGATGGTTGGCCGATTGGTTGTA
>CAZSCK010000108.1:0-6237 GCA_964605385.1 uncultured Thioalkalispiraceae bacterium | reverse complement strand
GCGCTACCAGGCTGCGCTACGTCCCGAATTTTTGAACGTAAAAGGGGTCAGATTCTGAGGGATCCCCACGAAATTTAGAATCCCCCGTCATTGCGAGAAAACACTTAAAAACAAGTGTATTTAAGTGTTGACGCGGCAATCTCATGTTTATTCATCTATATCATGAGATTGCTTCGGTCATTTTATTCCCTCGCAATGACAGGTTTTATTCTAGTATTAAGGTATATTTTGTTAACTTACTGTTTTTGAAATATTTTATTCATTAATTCGTGGGGATTCGTCAGAATCTGACCCCTTTTACTCTTTTTTCTAAACTGTAAGAATTTTTAGAACTTCTTCCATTTCCATGCGTAATTGTTGAATTGTATTCGCATCGCATTTAGATGTGTCTTTATGTTGGTTATCGCTTAATTGCAAACGAGCACCACCAATAGTGTAGCCTTGTTCATATAATAGGCTACGGATTTCACGGATCATCACTACGTCTTGACGCTGATAATAACGACGATTACCTCGACGCTTAACAGGCTTTAACTGTGGAAATTCTTGTTCCCAATAACGCAATACGTGAGGTTTGACCGCACACAGCTCGCTTACTTCACCAATAGTGAAATAACGTTTGCCAGGGATTGGCGGTAATTCGTTATTATTCGTGGGTTCCAGCATATGCTTCGACTCTCGCTTTTAATTTTTGCCCAGGTCTAAACGTCACAACACGTCTAGCCGTTATCGGAATTTCTTGCCCTGTTTTGGGATTTCGCCCTGGGCGCTGTTTCTTGTCTCTCAAATCAAAATTGCCAAAACCAGATAATTTCACCTGCTGGCCATTTTCAAGCGCATCTCGCACTTCTTCAAAAAACATTTCTACCAATTCTTTAGCTTCTCGCTTATTAAGGCCTAATTCCTCAAAAAGTCGCTCTGCCATATCGGCTTTAGTCAACGCCATCTTTTATTCTCTATTATTTTATTATTCTCTCAATGTTGCACCAAGACGTTCTTTCAGTACGTCTATGATTTTATTGAGTTCTTTGTCGACATCCGTATCAGTAAGAGTGCGTGAAAGATCCTGCAAGGTCAAGCCCAAAGCTAAACTTTTTCTACCAATATCAATACCTTCGCCGCGATATACGTCAAACAACTCGAATTGACTAAGCACTTCACCTGCCACTTCCTGGATGCAATTTTGCACTTCTTGGGCAGTTACAGCCTCATCCATTACAAGCGCAAGATCACGTCTGATAGCTGGGAATTTTGATAATGGCGTAAAAGCAGGTATCTTACCTTCTTCTATATTTTTCATAGTAATTTCAAAGAGATACACGCTTTGAGACAAGCCCAATTTCTTTTGTAAACGCGGATGAAGCGCACCAATCCAACCAATTATCGGCTGATCTTTTGTCGCTAAATCACGAATTGCAGCAGTCTGTCCAGGGTGTAAAACCTCGTGCTGATTTGCTTCAAATCGGAAATCTGAGGCTCGTCCAGTCATTTTTAATACCGATTCAACATGATTTTTTAAACCATAAAAATCAACCGACTCCGTTGCTTCTCCCCACTGTTCTGGTGTTTTTGATCCTGTAATCACACCTGCGAGCATTTTTTCTTGCTGAATATCAGAAGCTTGCGGAACAAATTTAAGACCATACTCGAATAAGGACACACGGCTTTGCTGACGATTTAAGTTGTATTTAATTGCTGAAATTAGTCCTGGCCACAAGGAGGTTCTCATTGCTGAGAGATCCGCTGAAATGGGGTTTGCTAGCTCAATTGCTGTTGTCTCTGGATCAAATAACTTCTGCATTTCAGGATCGATGAAGCTATAGGTGATGGCTTCTTGATAACCTTGCTGCACTAAAACCTGACGAAGGCGATTCATACGCAATTTAGCTTCGGGTTTTGCCACCATATTGAGTGCTGAAGAGGCCTGACTCACCGGTAAATTGTCGTAACCAAAAATTCGACCGATTTCTTCGATTAAGTCTTCTTCGATACTAATATCAAAACGGAAATCTGGAGCAGTAATTTCCCAACCTGCGTCTGTTTCTTTTGGATTGAGATCTAAACGCGTGAGCATGCCTGTGATCTCTTCTCGACTTAAATCTATACCGAGTACTCGCTTCACACGCGCTGCGCGTAACGCGACGACACCACGCTCTGGTAAGTCTGCTTCGTTGGTTACATTGACCACTGGGCCTGCTTTGCCGCCTACGATATCAAGCAACAACTCTGTTGCGCGTTCAATTGCTGTGATTGGCAACGATGCCGCAACACCACGTTCAAAACGGTGTGATGAATCTGTGTGTAAACCAAAGCTACGTGCCTTACCAGCAATGACTAAAGGATTAAAGTGAGCAGCTTCTAATAAAATGTCTGTTGTTGAATCTGAAACGGCAGAATCTGCTCCGCCCATAATGCCGGCTAACGCTAAAGGTTGTTTATCATCAGCAATCACCAGACAACCTTCGGTTAAGGTTATTTCCTGATCATTTAATAAGTTTAACTTCTCACCCGTTTTAGCGTGACGCGCATGAATGGTGCCGTTGATTTTTGCTAAATCAAACGCATGCATGGGTTGACCTAACTCGAGTAAAACAAAATTAGTGACATCAACCACAGGACCTAAACTACGAACACCTGAACGGCGTAACTTTTCCTGTAACCAAAGCGGTGTTTCCGCTTTTTGATTAACACCTTTAATCACTCGACCTAAATAACGTGGACAATCTTTACCTGCTTCGAGTTTAACCTCTACCGTATCTTTAATTTCTGCTTTGATTGCCGCTTGCTTGAATTCATTAACCGGCATCTTATTGCTCACACCGACTTCACGAGCAATACCTGCAATACTAAAACAGTCTGCACGATTCGGAGTAAGGCTAAGTTCGATCATGACATCGTCTAAATTTAAGTATTCACGAATGTCTGTGCCTATAGGTGCATCACTCGGTAGCTCCATTAAACCTTCGGCTGTTTCTGTTATGCCAAGCTCCGATGTTGAACACAACATGCCATGTGAAGGCATACCACGAAGTTTTGATTTTTTGATTTTAAAGTTGCCCGGCAATACTGCACCAACCAATGCTGCAGGAATGCGTAAGCCTTCACGCACATTTGATGCACCGCAAACAATGTTTAAAGGCTCGTCTTCACCCACGTTAACCTGGCAAACATTTAACTTGTCTGCATCGGGATGTTTTTCAACTGATAACACTTCCGCTACAACGACTTTAGTAAACTCTGCCGCAACAGGATCAATTGCGTCGACTTCAAGACCGGCCATCGTCAACTGGTGTGATAATTCATCAGTGGATATGTCTGGATTAATCCACTCTCTTAACCATTGTTCGCTAAATTTCATTTTTAAACCTTTTAAAAACTTTTCAACGCAAAGACGCAAAGGCGCAAAGAGCGCAGAGAAAACATTATTATTAAAAAACATTCCTTTCACTAAGGGAAAGGGAATCAATATGTATAGCTAAAAAACTTTGCGTTCTTAGCGCCTTTGCGTCTCCGCGTTGAAGTCTTTTGATCTTAATTAAATTGTTTCAAAAATCTAAGATCGTTTTCGAAGAATAAACGTAAGTCATTTACGCCGTAACGTAGCATCGCTAAACGTTCGACTCCCATACCAAAAGCAAAACCAATATATTTTTCACTATCAATATCTACAGACTTAAAGACATTAGGATGAACCATTCCGCAACCTAATACTTCTAACCAACCGGTATGACTACATACACGGCAACCTTCTCCACCACACATCACACATTCAATATCTGCTTCTGCTGAAGGTTCGGTGAAGGGAAAATACGATGGACGGAAACGAACAGATAAATCATCTTGTTCAAAAAACTTTTGTAAGAAATCGATTAGGATTGCTTTTAAATCTGTGAAGGAAACATTTTCATCTACCATTAAGCCTTCGACTTGATGGAACATGGGTGTGTGGGTGATATCTGAATCACAACGATAGACACGCCCCGGTGCTATAACACGTAAAGGCGGCACTTTTTCTTTCATGGTACGTACTTGTACCGGTGAAGTATGGGTACGTAATAAACGACCATCCGGAAAATAAAAGGTATCGTGCATCGCACGTGCAGGATGTGTCTCGGGAATATTTAATGCTTCAAAGTTATGAAACTCATCTTCAATTTCAGGCCCTGTTGCGACTTCAAAACCCATTTGTGAAAACAGTTCTTCAATACGCTCCATGGTGCGCGTAACCGGATGCAAACCACCCGCTTGTTGTCCACGGCCCGGTAAGGTGACATCAATGGTTTCACTAGCAAGCTTCGCTTCTAGCTCTGCATTATTTAGTGTTTCTTTACGTGCCTCGAGTGACTTTTGTACTGCTTGTTTAGCAATATTAATCGCCTGACCAGCCGCAGGCTTTTCTTCTTTAGGAAGTTTGCCTAACAATTTCATGCGTTCAGTAATTGAGCCTTTTTTACCCAGATACGAAACACGAATATCATCGAGAGATTTTAAATCAGCTGCTTTATTTATAGCTTGTTCAGCTGCTTCAACTAATTGGTTTAATTCGTTTTGCATAACTTAATTTTTATTAAAACCTTTTTAAAAAAAGCGTCCCTTCTCCCTTTGGGAGAAGGTTAGGATGAGGGATTCTAAATATTAACTTCCCTCACCCTAGCCCTCTCCCAGAGGGAGAGGGAATTAAATCTCTTTTAATTTTCTTTCATAAAAAAAGGGAAGGCTTTATGGCCTTCCCTCTTTAATCGTTTATTGCATCTATTCTAATATTTCAAATAGTGCGGTTCCGATTTACGCCAGGTTAGCTTTAGCTTGTTCTGCTATCACTGCAAAAGCTGCTTTGTCATGTACCGCAATGTCAGCTAAGACTTTACGATCAATTTCAATAGCGCCTTTCTTTAGGCCGTTTATAAATCGGCTGTATGTAATACCGCATTCACGAGCAGCAGCATTAATACGCGCAATCCATAAAGCACGGAATTGACGTTTACGTTGTTTACGATCTCGGTATGCATACTGTCCAGCTTTAGTTACTGCTTGAACTGCTACGCGAAATACATTTTTACGACGACCTGAATAGCCTTTGGCCTGGTCGAGGACTTTTTTGTGACGGGCTCTTGCCGTTACACCACGTTTTACTCTTGGCATCTTAAATCTCCTCTATTAACCGTAAGGCATCATGCGACGAACTAAACCCATATCTGACTCATGGATCGTTTCTGGTGAACGCAAATGGCGTTTACGCTTGGTGCTTTTCTTGGTGAGGATGTGGCGACGATGTGACTGGCCACGTTTAATTTTACCAGAGGCCGTACGCTTAAAGCGTTTTGTGGCACTGCTGTTACTTTTCATTTTTGGCATTTCTATATAACTCCGCATTTAGGCTAAATTTTATCTTTAGCACTAAGGTTTAAATTAAGTAAAAACGTTTGTTCTTACTTCTTCTTTGGAGCGATGACCATCACCATTTGACGACCTTCCATTCTTGGAAACGATTCTACTGTTCCCAATTCTGCTAGATCGGCTTCAACGCGCTTTAGGAGTTTAAGCCCAAGCTCCTGGTGTGCCATTTCACGACCGCGGAAACGTAACGTTACCTTGGTCTTATCTCCCCCTGTAAGGAAACGTGTCAGGTTGCGTAGTTTTACCTGATAGTCCCCTTCTTCCGTCCCAGGACGGAATTTCACTTCCTTGATCTGAACTTGCTTCTGCTTTTTCTTAGCATCGTGGCGTTTCTTTTTCTCTTCGAAAACGAACTTACCATAATCCATAATACGGCAAACCGGTGGTTTTGCCGTGGGTGAAACTTCTACAATATCAAGGTCTGCTTCTTCAGCCATGCGTTTAGCATCGACTAATAAAACAATTCCTGCTTGCTCACCTTCTTGATCTATTAAACGAACTTCCTTTCCAGTAATTTCGTCGTTGATCCGTGTACCTTTGTTTGCGCTGATAATCTCTATCCTCTAAAAACTAAAATAATTCAAACTTTTTTTTAATCCCCTCCCCTTCAAGGGGAGGGCTAGGGTGGGGTGATTTAAATATACCCCCTCACCCTCACCCTCTCCCAAAGGGAGAGGGAACTTTATTCGTTACTTTCTTTCTGCAATGAAATACGGCCGCGGCTCGCAATTTCTTCGGAAAGTTTGGTGGTGAAATCATCAATTGACATCACTCCAATCTCTTCGCCAGCTCGCGTGCGCACGGCCACAGTTTGATTCTCTGCTTCCCGATCGCCTGCCA
>CAZSCK010000107.1:0-6411 GCA_964605385.1 uncultured Thioalkalispiraceae bacterium | reverse complement strand
TAAAAACCGGGCCAGAGAGCAATACTTTCTAATATAGGGTTTTGCTAAGCGTCTTGATGTTTTAACGTTATAGAGCTATTCTTTAATACGCGGGAGGTGGTAAATATGAGCGAATCATCAAAAAGATCAACAGTGTATTTTGATACCGATATTCATCAGGCGTTAAGAATTAAAGCTGCAACAACACATCAATCGGTGTCTGAGCTTGTTAATGAAGCAGTGCGTGTTGCTTTGCGTGAAGATCAGGAAGATTTGAGTGCAGTTAAGCAGCGAGTTGAAGAACCAACGTTAAGTTATGAAGAATTATTGGAAAATTTAAAGTCGCATGGCAAATTATAGGCTGCTCTTTAAAAAGTCAGTTACTAAAGATCTTAAAAATATTCCCAATAAGGATGTGAAGCGTATCCTAAGTTGCATCGAATCGCTTTGTGATAATCCCAGGGCAAATGGGTGCATTAAGCTTTCAGGACAGGAGCTTTACCGGAAACGCCAAGGCTTATATCGTATTATTTATGAAATTCAAGATTCAGAATTAATTATCACGGTTATAAAAGTCGCTCATCGCAGTGATGTTTATAAAACAGGTTAAAACTACATTTATACGATATGTCTCTCTGGTTCCTCTTTTTTAGTGCTTTTATTTCTTCTACCCTTTTTCCCGGTGGCTCAGAAGCGGTATTAGCTTATCTTGCTTCAGAAGCAGAACATCCGCTTTTTTTATTAGTAACAGTCGCAACACTGGGCAATACTTTAGGTGCAATGACTTCCTGGGGAATTGGTCGATTAATCTCAATACGCTATTCAGCAGAAAAATTATCAAAAGCCTCACAGCAAAAAGCGGTAGAGCGAATACAAAAATATGGTAGTCCCATTTTATTATTATCCTGGTTACCTGTTGTGGGTGATCCATTGTGTGTCGCGGCAGGTTGGTTACGCATTCATTGGTTATGGAGTTTGGTTTTTATATCGGTGGGTAAATTACTTCGTTATATAGTAGTGATTTATATTGTTGGCCAGATTTAACATTTTTTGTCATTGCGGTGCACAGGGCAAGAGCATACTTAACTCTAACAACAAAAAAACACCGGTCATTGCGAGATGAGCAAAGCGAAACGTGGCAATCTTTTAGATAAGTGCATTTTTAGAAAGATTGCTTCGTTGCTACGCTACGCTTCTCGCAATGACAAGTAAGTTAAGTGTGTTTTTGCCATATTGCGGTGCACAGGGCAAGAGCATACTTAACTCTAACAACAAAAAAAACCGGTCATTGCGAGCGCAGCGAAGCAATCTCAAGTTAAATCCTCTGTCATGGAGATTACTCCGGGCTTCCTCGGCAACTGCGTCCTGCGTTGCTCTACCTCCTGCGTCCATGCAGTCGTGCCCTTCGCCCCTTGGGTCAAGCAAAGCTTGTTCAAAATCGTTCCATACGATTTTATGCCGCATTCACGTTGTTCTATCGCAATGACAGACTAGCTTGACATACCATATATGGTATCTATACTATATTTAGTATGTGGGTTATCTATGAGCATAAAAATGCAATAAAACAGTTAAAATCACTACCTAACGATGTGCTTAAACGCTATGAAAAATGGAAAGATATTGTTGGTATTTCTGGACCTAAAAGCCTAAAAAAAATTAAAGGCTTTCATGATGCGGCACTACGTGGTGAGTGGAAAGGCTATCGATCATCCCGGCTTAATATTCAATACCGCATTATTTATAAAATTGAAAATGAACAGTTTTATGTAAAAGTAATCAAAGTAACTGCACATGATTACCGGAGAAAATAATATGAAAGATTATAAAGAAGCACAAAAACGAGTTGATGTATCTATTGGTGAATCTGTACGTATTATTCGTGAATTACAAGAATTAAGCCAAAATGAATTGTCCTCACTAACCGGCATACCGCAGTCTACGCTTTCAGCAATCGAGCACGATAAAATAAAATTAGGTGTAGAAAGAGCCAAAGTGCTTGCCAGGGCATTAAAATGTCATCCAGCCGTTTTAGTTTTTCCTGGTTGGGATATTAACCGGGAGATAGCGGCGTAAGGCAACATAACATGTTTGCTTAGATTGTTTTGTCATTGCGGTGAGCCTTCAGCTGCGAGTAAAACGTGGCAGTCTAGCGAAGCAATCTTCTAAAAAGAGCGTTCCATTATGAGATTGCCGCGGTCATGTCATTCCCTCGCAATGACAGGAAATACTTGGCTACCTGCAAGCATTATTCGATGCTAAAATACGACTTTAATTCAAAGAAAGCACCATTTTCATGAGCCAAAATAAACGAATTCGCGAAATTCCCTACAATTACACCTCATTTTCTGATCGAGAGATTGTGATCCGTTTTCTTGGGGAAAATGCCTGGGATATTTTGCAGTCTTTGCGACAAGAGCGTGTAACGGGACGTTCTGCGCGGATGTTGTTCGAGGTTTTGGGTGATATTTGGGTAGTAAATCGTAACCCGTTTATTCAGGATGATTTACTGGAGAACGCTAAACGCTTGAATTTATTGATTAAAGCGCTACATCATCGCTTAGACCAGATTGAATCTCGTGCCAATGGTGATGAATCTCGAGACAGTACCAACCGACAGGCGCTTGAACTTGCATCACTCACACGTGATGCAATTAATCGTTTTGAGTCCTGGTTTCCCCAGCAAAATGAGTTGCGTAAAAAAACACTTAAACGTCTTAAAAAAATCACTCGCAGCGATAATATCTGTTTTGATGGTTTAGCGCGTGTTTCGCATGTTACCGATGCCTCGGATTGGCGTGTTGAATATCCTGTTGTAGTCATTAATCCCGATTCAGAACGTGAAATTCATGACATTGTTGATGCTTGTCGTGAACTTGGTTTGGCCGTCATCCCTCGTGGTGGTGGTACAGGGTATACCGGTGGTGCCGTGCCTTTAACTCCCAATTGCGCCGTGATTAATACTGAAAAACTGGATGCCTTGGGAGAGGTTGTTTTAAGACAAATTCCGGGTGTCGAAAAAGCAGTACCAACGATTCACTGTGAGGTGGGTGTTGTCACACGTCGTGTTTCAGAAAGAGCAGAAGCTTCTGGATATGTGTTTGCGGTAGATCCAACCTCACAAGATGCTTCATGCATTGGTGGCAATATAGCCATGAATGCCGGTGGTAAAAAAGCCGTTTTATGGGGAACAACGCTGGATAACCTGGTTTCATGGCGCATGGTGATGCCGGATAACTCATGGCTGGAGATTGAACGTTTAAATCATAATCTTGGCAAAATCCATGAAGTTGATGTAGCAGAGTTTCGTTTAACGCGCTATGACAGTAATGGCGTGACGCCCATGAGTGATCCAGCTGAAGCCGAGATTTTAAAAATACCAGGTAATGAGTTACGTAAACAAGGTTTAGGTAAGGACGTTACCAATAAATTTTTAGGTGGTTTACCTGGCATACAAAAAGAAGGTTGTGACGGAATTATTACTTCTGCTGTTTTTACTTTACATGTCATGCCTAAGTTTATTCGCACGGTTTGTTTAGAATTTTTTGCCGCAGATTTACACAAAGCTGTTCCTGCTATTACTGAAACAAAAGATTACATCGATAATTTGGCGGGTGTACAACTCGCCGGTATGGAACATTTAGATGAGCGTTATGTTAAAGCGGTAGGTTATACAACTAAAGCTCCGCGCCGTGATTTGCCTAAAATGATTTTAATGATTGATATTGCGGGTGATGAAGAACAGATTGTTGCTACCGCTGCTTCAGAAGTTGTGCGCCTGGCAAATGCGCGTGAAGCGGAAGGTTTTATTGCCGTGAGTGCTGAAGCACGTAAACAGTTCTGGTCTGATCGTTCACGTACTGCTGCCATTGCCGCGCATACCAATGCTTTTAAAGTTAATGAAGATGTCGTGATTCCCCTTCCTCGTTTGTCTGAATATAACGATGGTATTGAACGCATCAATATTGAGCTTTCAACAAAAAATAAATTAGCAATGATCGAAAAAGTTCAGGAATATCTTAAAACTGATATGCCCGAACTACATACTATTGTTGCGGGACAGGTTCCTGATTATAAAGAAAGTGATGAACATATCGCGATTATCGAGGCCAAGAAAAAAGCCGCGTTATCATATTTAGAACAGACTTATGATTGCTGGAAAATAATTTTAGAAAAAATAGATGAGCCTGCAAGTTCACATATAGACTTGCTGAATGAAGAAACACAGCAAAAAATAAATAAAGACGATACTTTGTTTCAATTGTTGCAACGTCGTGAATTACGTATCTCTTATCAACGTTATATTGAAAAGCCGTTAAAAGAAATATTTGCTGGCCAGGATTTAGAAGGTGTACGAAAAAAACTGGATAGTATTCATAATGAAATTCGTTCCAGCAGGCTGTTTGTCGCAACACACATGCATGCGGGGGATGGTAACGTACATACTAATATTCCTGTGAATTCAAATGATTATGAAATGATGCATGAAGCCGATATTGTTGTTAAACGTATTATGGCATTAGCTGAAAAATTGGGTGGTGTAATATCGGGTGAACATGGGATCGGTATTACCAAAATGCAGTTTTTATCGGATGAGATAAAAACGGAGTTTGCTAATTACAAAAAAGAAGTTGATCCTGATACTTTATTTAACCCCGGAAAACTTATTTCAAATTCCGGCCTGGAAAATGCTTATACACCATCATTACGTTTGGTTGAGCAAGAAGCTTTAATCCTTGAAGCAAGTGAACTGGGTGAACTCAACAATATGGTTAAGGATTGTTTACGTTGTGGTAAATGCAAACCGGAATGTAATACGCACATTCCTCGCGCGAACATGTTGTATTCACCGCGTAATAAAATTCTTGCATCGGGTTTAATTATTGAAGCATTCCTCTATGAAGAGCAAACGCGCCGAGGTGTTTCGTTACGCCACTTCGATGAAATGAATGATATTGCCGATCACTGTACAGTTTGTCATAAATGCTTGTCTCCTTGCCCGGTAAACATTGATTTTGGTGAAGTCTCCATAACAATGCGCACTATATTAAAAAATAAAGGTGAAAAACGCTTTAATATAGGCAGTTGGATGTCCATGCAGTTTTTAAATGTGACGGATCCGAGAACCATAAAAATTATGCGCAAGGGTATGATTGAATGGGGTTATCGTGCACAACGCTTTGCTTCTGCATGGGCCAGACGTTTTCGTATTACAAAAGAGCAACAACCTGCAGCAACAACAGGTTTAACGCGAGCGAGTCAGCAAATTGTTCACTTTATGCGTAAACCAATGCCGGCTAAAATTCCTAAACAAACATCACGTGCATTATTAAATATAGAAGACGATAAAGTTATTCCGATTATTCGTGACTCCACTAAAGTAACGGAAGAGTCTGATGCTGTTTTTTATTTTCCCGGCTGTGGTTCTGAAAGATTGTTCGGTGATGTTGGTTTGGCAACCATGGCGATGCTGTATGAAATCGGTGTGCAAACAGTCTTACCTCCAGGGTACTTGTGTTGTGGTTACCCACAACGTGCAGGTGGTGATGCAGAGAAAGGTCTGAAAATTTCTGTCGATAACCAGGTTCTGTTTCACCGTGTTGCAAATACATTGAACTACATGGATATTAAAACGGTAATTGTTTCCTGTGGTACCTGCATGGATCAGTTGTTGCAATACCAGTTCGATAAAATTTTCCCGGGTTGTCGGTTGTTAGATATTCATGAATACTTAATGGAAAAAGGCGTGCGAACGCAAGCCGAACAAGGCATGCAGTATATGTATCATGATCCATGTCATACCCCAATGAAAAAACATAACCCGATTCGGGTTTCTGAAACATTACTGGGGCAAGATGTTTTGTTAGCAGATCGCTGTTGCGGTGAAGCGGGTACTTTATCAGTGAGTCGCCCGGATATTTCAACCCAAATACGATTCCGCAAACAGGAAGAGTTACAAAAAGGTATTAGTCAGTTAACCGGCGAGTTGAAAGTTAAAGAAAATAAAGTGAAGTTACTAACTTCTTGTCCTGCTTGTCAGCAAGGATTATCACGTTATGAAAATGATACCGGGTTAGAAACAGAATACATTGTGATTGAACTGGCTAATCGTATTCTAGGTGAAAAGTGGGAAAAAGAGTTTATTGAAAATGTGAAGAAGGGTGGTGTTGAGAGAGTATTGCTTTAAATCTTTCGCCATTGCGGTGAGCCTTTAGCTGCGAGTAAAATGTGGCAGTCAGCGCGGTAATCGCCAGAAAAGCGTGATGCATCATGAGATTGCCACGTCAAAACTGAAAATTGCATTTTCAGTTTATCCTCGCAATGACGAGAAAGAATAGTCATTGCGAGTAGAACGAAGCAATCTCATGACGTATGAAACAATAGTTTGTATAAGAACTAATGCAAGGATGCATAAAATGGAACAACAATATT
>CAZSCK010000106.1:0-6521 GCA_964605385.1 uncultured Thioalkalispiraceae bacterium | reverse complement strand
GGTCAGAATCATAGTGCCCTCTAACTAAATTTTATTGGAGGGTATCATTCTGACAAGAAAATTATAAAGAGAAAAATATTATGTATCCAAACATGAAAATTAAAACCGTTATGGTTGATGATAAAGAGATCCAAACTTGCGGAGAAGGTTACATCGTTAACCGTGATGAATGGACTGAAGGCTTCGTTGTGGCTCAGGCAAAAGTAGAAGGCCTGGAGTTAACTGAAGAGCATTGGGATGTTGTGCGTTTTTTGCGTGATTTTTATGAACTCCACGGTGCTCAGGCTGAAGTACGTAAAATGGTTAAACATTTTAAAAAGGAATGGGATGAAGAACGCGGTAATAGTCGTTATTTGCATAGAATTTTCCCACGCGGGGGGCCACAAAAACAAGGCAACCGTTTAGCGGGCTTACTCCGTACCAAAGGCGAACACTAGCTTTTGATTTTTGTAGGGCGGTTCATAGTGCCCTTCATATGAAATATTTTAGATGCTGTTCAAGCCAACACCATTCTACAATAAACCCACGCCAACTAAATTATCAATAACAATGCTTTTTTCAGGCCGTATTATTGGACTTATTCGCTGCAGATAAAAGAGTAGTGTGAGGCACTATGAGGCCAACCTACACTAACTCCTATCATTAACTGCCACAATATACTTGTCCTATTGGGCGTGTTTGGTATAGTAGGTAACGATATAAAGTGTAGTCGATTTCAATTGCTGTTAGTTCCTAATCAGATTGAAATGATTATAAAATATTGTTTTAAACACATCTATGCATGGTGTTTATGTCACAAGCCAAAACAGTAACCATTGATGGTAATCAGGCAGCGGCTACCGTTGCTCATTTAACTAATGAAGTGATTGCGATTTATCCGATTACACCGGCATCGCCCATGGGTGAATGGGCAGATGAATGGTCATCACGTCAAAAGAAAAACCTCTGGAATACTGTACCGGATATTATCGAAATGCAAAGTGAAGCCGGTGCCGCAGGGGCTATTCATGGTGCATTACAGGCTGGTTCCTTAACGACAACATTTACTGCATCGCAGGGATTATTATTAATGATCCCGAATATGTTTAAAATAGCGGGTGAATTAACCCCCTCTGTTTTTCATGTCGCAGCACGCTCTGTTGCTGCACAGGCACTTTCTATTTTTGGTGATCATAGTGATGTAATGGCCGTACGCTCAACAGGTTTTTCTTTACTCTGCTCAAACTCACCACAGGAAGCAATGGACTTTGCCTTAATTGCACAAGCTGTAACATTAGAATCCCGGATACCCATTGTACATTTTTTTGATGGATTTAGAACGTCACATGAAGTGGCTAAAGTGACATCAATTGATGTCAACATTATGAAGCAACTTATTAATCAACAATTTATTACTGAGCATCGATTACGTGCGTTGTCCCCAGCACACCCTGTGTTACGCGGTAGCTCACAAAATCCGGATGTTTTTTTTCAGGCTAGAGAGTCCGTTAATTCCTATTACATCGCGATGCCTGGCATTGTGCAAAAAGTGATGGATCAGTTTGCTGCACTCACAGGACGATATTACAAACTATTTAACTATGTCGGTGTGGATGATGCTGAATATATTATTATCCTGATGGGCTCAGGTGCTGAGACAGCACATGAAACGGTTGAATATTTAATCTCTCAAGGTAAAAAAGTTGGACTGATTAAAGTTCGTTTATTCAGGCCGTTGGATAGTGCCGCATTAATTGAAGCTATTCCCTCTACGGTGAACAAAATTGCTGTACTTGATCGTACCAAAGAACCTGGTGCGGATGGCGAACCTCTTTATAAAGATATAATTACAACACTCGCTCAACATCATTGCGGAGAAAACAGTAAGTTTTCATCAATGCCAAAAGTGATTGGTGGTCGATACGGTTTGTCTTCCAAAGAGTTTACGCCGGCAATGATTAAAGGCGTATTTGATGAACTGGATTCAGCATCACCAAAAAATAATTTTACCGTTGGCATTATTGATGATGTGACTCACAGTAATCTGAACTGGGATGTGAACTTTCGTACCGATGCACACGAACAAACTTTTCAGGCTGTCTTTTATGGCTTAGGTAGTGATGGAACAGTAAGCGCAAATAAAAACAGCATTAAAATCATCGGTGAAAGCACTGATAAACATGTGCAGGGTTACTTTGTTTATGACTCTAAAAAATCCGGTGCAGTAACTATTTCACATTTACGTTTTGGAGATAAAAAAATTCGTTCTGCATATTTAATTAGTGATGGTGATGCAAATTTTGTTGCCTGCCATCAACCGATATTTCTTGAACGTTATCCAATGCTGGATTTGGCTGCAGAGGACGCCATATTTTTATTAAACACCTCTGCAACGGTAGATAAAGTATGGCAAACATTACCCGAAAATATGCAGCAACAAATCATTGATAAACAGATTAAATTCTACATTATTGATGCTTATAAAGTTGCTGAAGCAACAGGCATGAACAAGCGCATTAATACCATTATGCAAACCTGTTTCTTTTTTATTTCAGGTGTTTTGCCAAAAGAACAGGCCATTGAGTCAATTAAAGAGGCTGTTGAAAAAACCTATGGTAAAAAGGGAAAACGTTTAGTTGATTTTAATTTTAAAGCTATTGATGAAACGTTGGAAAATTTATTTAAAGTAAACGTACCTGACAAAGTAGATACTAAATTACGATTACAGGAAAAGATCCCCAAAACAGCAACGGACTTTATTAAAAATGTAACGGGTGAAATTATTGCCGGACGAGGCGATCAAATTCCGGTTAGTCTATTTCCGGTTGATGGTAGTTATCCCGTTGGCACGGCGGCTTATGAAAAAAGAAATATCGCATTGGAAATCCCCGTTCTGGATGAAAATTTGTGTACACAATGTGGTAAATGCCCATTGGTCTGTCCCCATGGTGTTATTCGTTCTAAAGTCTATGACGAAACACTAATTAATAACGCACCTGATAATTTTAAATCGATGCCGATCAAGGGTAAAGATTTTGCGAAAAACTTACGTATGAGTTACCAGGTATCGCCGGAAGATTGTACGGGGTGTGGCTTATGTGTTGATATATGTCCCATTCATGATAAGAGTAATGTCAGCCATAAAGCCTTAAATATGGTGGCGTATAATCAAAGCTTACGTGAACAGGAAAATTTGAACTGGAAGTTTTTTCTTGATTTACCTGAATATGATCGGACTCTTATTAAAAATAATACCATTAAGGGGGCAATGATCCTGCAACCCTTGTTTGAATTCTCGGGTGCCTGTGAAGGCTGTGGTGAAACACCATATATTAAATTGGCAAGTCAGCTGTTTGGAGATCGCATGGTTGTGGCGAATGCAACAGGTTGCTCTTCAATCTACGGTGGTAATTTACCAACCACCCCCTGGGCTAAAAACGCACAGGGCAGGGGGCCTGCCTGGTCGAACTCATTATTCGAAGATAACGCTGAATTTGGTCTTGGTATGCGTTTGGCTATTAATAAACAAAAGCAGTATGCGACTGAATTATTAAAACAATTAAAACCGTCGTTAGATGACACACTGGTGAATGAGATTTTAAGCGCTGATGAATCCACTGAAGAAGGTATTTATCAGCAACGTTTACGAATACAACAATTACGCAAGCACCTGTCTTCAATTAATAAACCTGAAGCTGATGAGCTTGATACGCTGGCAGAAAATTTATCGCGCAAAAGTGTCTGGATAATTGGTGGTGATGGCTGGGCTTATGATATTGGTTATGGTGGTCTGGATCATGTTATGGCATCTGGCCGTGATGTAAATATACTGGTACTGGATACTGAAGTTTATTCAAATACCGGAGGGCAAACTTCCAAAGCGACACCTCGTGGTGCAGTAGCAAAATTTTCTGCAGGTGGTAAAGCTTCACCTAAAAAGGATCTTGCGTTGTTGGCTATGGATTATGAAAATGTTTATGTCGCACACGTAGCCTATGGTGCTAAAGATATACAAACTATACATGCATTTAATGAAGCTGAAGCTTATCCAGGGCCTTCTCTCATTATTGCTTACTCACCTTGTATTGCACACGGTATCGATTTAAAAAATAATCATAAGCAACAACAACTTGCCGTTGATAGTGGACATTGGCCTTTATTCCGATATAACCCGGAGAATGCAAAAAAAGGCATTAATCCTTTGCATCTTGATAGCAAAGCACCGTCAATTCCCTATCGTGATTTTATAGAAACAGAAATTCGTTTTAATATGCTCTGGCGCACACATCCGGATGTAGCGGAAAAATTGTTAGAACAATCACAACAGGATGTTCTGCATCGTTATCATTTTTATGAACAGCTTGCCAGTTTGTCATGGGATGAGTCTGATTCAACTCAACCACCACATCGTAAATTAGCTACTGCTATAAAACAACATATGAAAAACAGTAAGGAACAGTCATCATGATTGATTTAACAACTCAATATCTTGGACTGACACTCAAAAACCCACTCGTTGCTGCATCCTCACCACTAACCGGTAATCTTGATGATGCAAAACGTTTGGAAGATGCTGGAATAGCCGCCATTGTTTTACCCTCCTTATTTGAAGAAAGTGTGGAGCATGAACAAAAACAACTTGAAAAATATGTGCATTCACAAGCATTAGGCCATTATGAAGCGGAGTCCTTTCAACCTGTACCTGAGGACTATAATGGTGAACTCGATAATTATCTTGCGCACTTGCAGAAGCTTAAAGCAGAATTAAATATTCCAGTGATTGCGAGTCTTAATGGTATTTCGAATAGTGGCTGGATAGATTATGGCAAAGAAATGATGCTGGCAGGAGCGGATGCGTTAGAACTGAATGTGTATTATGTTGCAGTAGATCCTGAACAAACGGGTGAAGAAGTTGAAAACCGATATGTTGAATTATTAACCCGATTAAACAAACAGATCACTATTCCTGTCAGCATGAAAATATCATCACAGTTTTCATCTATGGCGAATATGGCGACTAAATTACAAACAGCAGGTGCGAATGGCCTTGTTCTCTTTAATCGATTTTATCAACCCGATATCGATCTGGAAACGTTAAGAGTCACGCCACACATTGAATTATCAAACCCAATCGAATCCTTATTGCGAATTCGATGGATCGCTCTGCTCAGAAGTCGGCTTGAACTATCATTGGCAGCGACGGGTGGTTTCCATAATACTGAAAGTATTATCAAGGTATTACTGGCAGGTGCTGATGCGGTCTATTTATGTAGTGTGTTATTAAATGAAGGTCCAGAATATTGCGCAGAATTATTACAACAATTGGAACAATGGCTGGATGAAAAGGAATATGACTCTGTTAAACAGATGCAGGCTAGTGTCAGTCAGTCCTGTGCTATTGATCCAGCTGCTTATGAACATTGTAATTACATGAAAGTATTGAAAAGTTACCAATATTAATTATTGGTGCCATAGACTGAGGTATCCCCACGAAACCAAGAATAAAATCGTTCAACAACAACAATTTAATAAAACATACATTAATACTAGAATAAAACTCTGTCATTGCGAGGAAATAAAATGACCGATAACGGTAAAGTTCGTGGGGATCTCTCAGTGCCATAGACCAATTTTTTAAAACTAGAGAATAATATTCTTCAGCACTATTTTCTCAATATGAGATCAAATATTTATTTTTTTAAGTTGTTCAAATATTCTGTAAACTCTTCACCGATCTCAGGGTGTTTCATTCCTAATTCAACATTAGCTTGTAAATAGCCAAGTTTGCTACCGCAATCATAACGTATACCTTCAAACGGATAAGCAAAGACCTTTTCATCTGTTAATAAATCGGCAATCGCATCGGTTAATTGAATTTCGTTCCCCGCACCTTTTTGTGTTTTTTCTAAGAAATCAAAAATAGCGGGGTTTAAAACATAACGACCTACAACGGCTAATGTGGATGGAGCATCTTTAGGTGCTGGTTTTTCAATAATACCTGAAATAAACCCTTCGTTGTCTGAGTTGTTTTCTAAACTCACGATACCGTATTTATCTGTTTCATTTTTATCAACACGCTGCACTGCTAAAATACTCGAGCCATGATCAGTGTAAGACTCAACCATTTGTTTGACACAGCCTTTAGTACCATTATCTATTAAGTCATCAGCAAGAATAACGGTGAAGGGTTCATCACCAACAACGGGCTTTGCACATAATACAGCATGGCCTAAGCCTAGTGCTTCTGGTTGTCGCACATAGATACAAGAAACATGTGCAGGAACAATATCTTTTGTGAGCTGTAAAAGTTTATCTTTTCCTTTCGCTTCTAATTCAGCTTCAAGCTCATAGGCTTTATCAAAATGGTCCTCTATTGCCCGTTTACTACTACTAGTAATAAAGATTAACTGATCACATCCAGCGGCAACGGCTTCTTCAACGGCATATTGAATCAACGGTTTATCAACTACCGGTAACATTTCTTTTGGGCTGGCTTTGGTAGCGGGTAAAAAACGTGTGCCTAAACCTGCTACAGGGAATAC
>CAZSCK010000105.1:0-6526 GCA_964605385.1 uncultured Thioalkalispiraceae bacterium | reverse complement strand
CGTCTGACCCTTTGATAAATATGGTGGCTACACCTGGATTCGAATCCGGGATCTCTACACTATGAGTCCTTAACTTCTGCAACATCCTTAATGTCCAAAATCGCGCTATAAGCACATATTGACGTCATTTATGTCGTTTACTTAACATAATAAAACCAGATGTACTGAAAATAGTATTACAACTTAATCTCGAGGTGATTCAATACCGAGATCATAAGCCAATACCCCAAAATCATAACCGCAATGGAAATTGACATACTTATGTAAAAACTAATACCTTGTTTCAGCAATAGGGGTAATGCCACAAATAAAGATAATGATGGCAGGACAAGCCAAAAAATACTGAGGGATAACGTGCTTACTTTAGATATATCTTTTGTATCTATATAGAGCCAAATCATAGCTAAAACGGAAACTAAAAGTATTGATGCAAGAATAGCGCCAAGGAATGTACTTCGTTTGGCTATTTCAGAGATGAGTACAATTAATATTGTTGTGATTAGAATTTTTAATATGTAGTAAGTCATCTACTGCCTCTTGTATTTATGGCATGCAGTATTCTATTTTATTATTTAACAAATCTCTAATATAAAACAATTCCAGGTAAACAACTTAAGAATCCATATCTGCACAAAATTACATTTATTACAGGTATAGGTTTATTATGATTTTTCTATAGTACTTTATTTTCCGGTATAATTGGCAGCAATATAATCACCACTTAATGTTAAAAAGACATAAAGTTTACGTTTTTTAGCATCAGTCACTTTTTTATTAACAAAGCTGACAACCCATTCTTCTTTACCATTAAACCTTTTTTTCTCAGATGAGTTAACAGGAATAGACACCCAATTTTTATCTAGAGTTTTTTGTTTTATAAAATTTTCAATAATTTTTGTTGCCTTTAAATTTGCAGTCGCTTGATTTACAGGCGAATGTGAATGCCCTTGATCATGGCTACCTCCCGCCATCGTTATCATTGAAAATAAACTTAAGATAAAACCAAGTAATAGTGTTTTTAGTCTCATAATATAAATCTCCTGAAATTAAAATATAGAATCGTGTTGTTTAAAACTGTTTGTTTGCTCTGCTTCGGATTTTTGTTTCTTCATTAGATCCAGACGTTGATAATCACCGTTAACTTTTAAAACAATATCAACAGCAGACGAGGTGTTATTTCTCCAGTACCAACCATGAGTACCTTCAAATAATGTTGTTAAAGTACCGCTGGATTTGCTTTCGGTACTTTTTTTAAAACTTTTAAAATACCCTGTTTTATCACCTTTTGGTTCTCCATGAAAATCATAAAAAATATTTGCTCCATTCGTTTTCCATGAATATTGAAAGGTAGTACCTTTCGCAAAAAGCAATTTATACTCTTTATCACCTCGGGCTGGAATTGTTACGGTAATAATATCCTTCCAATCAGTTCGATTAGTCACTTCAGATTTTTGTGTTGCTTGAGTAGGTTCAGTTTTGCTTGCAAACTCGTCTGCATTGGCGGTGTGCTCGTAACCGTGCATCTGCATTAGGAACAACAAACCGCCCATAAAGATGAGTCCATAGTTTGTTACTAGACTAAACGTTTTAAAAGAAGGTCTGTTTCGCCAGCTTGCAATCAAAATCAACATCACTGCGAGGGCGCTAATTTGACCAAGCTCTATACCGACATTAAACGAAATAATATTGAGTAATAAATCATCTTCGCTCAATGGCAATTCTTGTAATCGAGTCGATAACCCAAAGCCATGAATTAAACCCAGAGAAACAATCATTACTAGCATATTGGGTGGTTCGATATTGAGATATTTACGAAAACCATCAATATTTGAAAATGCGATATAACAAACACTCAGAGCAATTACTGCATCGATAAGGAAGTAATTAAGCTGAATGCTGTTAAACGTTGCATAAATCAGGGTCACACTGTGACCGAGGGTAAACGCGGTAACGTACTTAGCAATATCGCGGAAGGTGCTAAGAAAAAATATAATACCAAACACAAATGCAAGGTGATCATAGCCTGACAACATATGTGTCGCACCAAGCCACATATAGCGCAGGTTACCGCCTTCAATGATGGCCAGTTTATCTGCCTCAGACATGCCGTGTGCATAAGCAAGCTGTGATAGCAGTGTAAATACGAATAGTCCTGCGACCAGAGGAAAAAATTTATATTTTGTTAACATAGTTTTCATGTTTCAATTTTACAGGAGTGCCTCTTAGTTAATTCCTTTACGTCATTCCGGCAAAAGCCGGAATCAAGATTTAATACCCTGGATTCCAGGTCTACGCTTCGCCCGGAATGACGGATGAATAAGATATTTTCAATCGTTACAGATGGCCATGTTTTTCTACTGCTGTCACCCAGTAAATTCCCTGACCTTTAATGCCTTTGGTTGAACTACGAATTATCTCAAGCACCGAATCAACATCAGTTTCTTCAAGTAAAATATCCACCCTTATTCGAGGTGTGTAACCTACCACCTTATCTCGAGCCGAAAGAAAAGGATCATTTTCGACTTGTACACCATGCCCTTCAGCATTGCTAAAGGTAAAACCCGATACCTGTTCCAAAGCACGTAACTGATCGGCTAGATCCTGTTGCATATTAGTATGAACAATAAGTGTTAGATGTTTCACGCGAGTTCCTCCGCAGTTTTTACTGATTGACGTTGGCGAGATTCCAGACGCCCTTCCAACCAGGCGTATAAAGTGGGTAGTAAAATTAAGGTCAACAAAGTTGAAGTGAATAAACCACCAATAACCACCACGGCGAGTGGTCGTTGCAATTCAGAACCCGGGCCAGTGGCGAACAATAACGGCATTAATCCCAGGCTTGCGATCAGTGCGGTCATCAACACCGGGCGCAAGCGACGTTCAGCCCCTTCTTGTACCGCTTGTAAAATATTGCGTCCTGATTCTCGAAGTTGATTAAAGAAGCTCACCATTACCACACCATTAAGTACAGCCACACCGAACAAAGTGATGAACCCCACTGAGGCGGGTACTGATAGATACAACCCAGATAGATAAAGACTAACCACACCACCAATCATCGCAAACGGAATGTTTAAAATAATCAAACCTGCCTGACCTAAAGAACGGAAGGTGATAAACAACATCAGAAAGATCAAGCCAATGGCAATAGGTACAACAACGCCTAAACGTTTCGCCGCGCGTTGTTGGTTCTCGAACTGACCACCGATGGTAATATAATAGCCTTGCGGTAACACAACATTTGTTTCAATGTTACGCTGCACTTCTTCAACAAACCCCACTACATCGCGTCCTTCTACATTGGACTGTACCACTACCTGACGTCGTGCAGATTCACGAGCAATTTCTACCGGCCCATCCACATCACGAACGTCAGCTAATACATGTAACGGTATTTTTGCGCCGCGCGGTGTTTCAACTAATAAGGCTTTAATATCCTCTAACGAAGTTCGCGCCGCTTGTGGATAACGCAATAAAACAGCAGTACGTCGATTATCCTCAATAATTTCGGTTGCCACTTGTCCTGCTACTGCCATTTCTACCAGGCGATTAATATCTTCAACACTGATACCGTAACGGGCAATCACTGCAGGACGCACATCAATTTGCAAATAGGTTTGTCCTGACAAACGGCCACGGAATACATCCACGGCACCCTTGGTATTGTTTACCTGTTTTTCGATTTCTATCGACAAACGTTCCAGAACTTGCAGATCATCACCATAGAGTTTAATCGCCATGGCAGCACGTACACCCGTCAGCATTTCCGAAACACGCATGTCGATAGGTTGAGTAAAGGCAATATCGAGCCCTTCAAAACGATCAAGTTTTTCACGTAATTTTTCCAGCAACGTAGCTTGATCAATGCTCCATTCAGACCGAGGTCGAGTGATAATAAAATTATCCGTTTGATAAAGCCCCATTGGATCCATACGCAATTCATCAGCACCGGTACGTGCAACCACGCCAACCACTTCAGGAATTTCCATAAACGCTTTATGAATCGGTGCATCCATTGCTAATGAATGCTCAAGCGACACGTCCGAGGCTTTTTCAACAATAATCACGGTAGAGCCTTCATCCATGATCGGCATAAATTCTTTACCGATATGTGGAAACAATGCAATTGCGCCAGCCAAAGCTAAAACGGCTGTTGATACTGCTATCAATCGAAAACGCAGTGCCCAGTTAACCACTGGACGATAAACATTTTTCAATTTCTCAAGTAGCCAACCATCACCACTATGCCCACCCCGCATTAATAAACTGGCAAGTACTGGAATGACGGTTAACGATAAGATTAAAGAACCAATCAGGGCATAAGAAATCGTTACCGCGAGTGGTGTAAACATTTTTCCTTCCAAACCGGTCAAACTGAACAGCGGTAAAAACACAACAATTATAATTAACACACCACTGATAACCGGTGTCGCCACTTCCAACACGGCGCGATAAACCAGGTGCAAACGGTTAACACCTTTAGGTGCATTATTTAATTGGCTATGAATATTTTCCACAACAACAACCGCAGCATCGACCAAAATACCAATTGCAATGGCCAAACCACCTAACGACATTAAGTTGGCAGACACCCCCGTTAGTCGCATTAAAATAAAAGTAAACAATACCGATAATGGTAATATTAATGCCACAGTAAGTGCGGCACGTAAATTACCCAACATAATAATAAGCACCAATAAAACCAGGATAACGGCTTCACCTAATGCCTTTTCTACAGTCCACACCGCAGCTGTCACCAGCTCACTACGATCATAAAATGGAATTATTTCAATACCTTTTGGCAAGGTGTCTTTGAGTGCTTCAAGTTCACGTTTGACCCCAGCCACAGTGGAACGACTATTCGCACCCTGGCGTAACAATGCCAAACCAGTAACAACTTCACCTTCACCATCCGCAGTCACTGCACCATAACGAGTCAACGATCCCATTTTTACTGTCGCTACTTTTTCAAGTGCAATGGGCACACCATTACGTGTGGCAACCGTTACCTGACGAATATCTTTTTCATTACGCAATAAACCAACCGTACGTACCAGTAGCATTTTTTTACCACGTTCAATACGATCGCCACCAGCATTACGATTATTTTTTTGCAAGGCTTGTTGCAGATCATCAAGACTCAAGCCGTACTGCACTAACGCTTTAGGATTTGGAATAACTTCAAAGGCTCGCACTTCACCGCCTAATGAGTTTACTTCCGCAACACCATCGACTGTGCGCAGACGTGGACGGATCACCCAGTCCTGAATCACACGTAATTCGCTGTTACTATAACCATCACCTTTAATACGGTACATGTACATCTCACCCAAGGGTGTAGTAATAGGTGCTAAACCACCATCAACCCCTTTGGGTAAATCGTTCCATACTTGATTAAGGCGTTCGTTAACTTGATTACGTGCCCAATAAATATCAGTACCATCTTCAAAATCTATTTTAATAATACTCAAAGCGTATTTAGTAATAGAACGTAAAACAGTTTGCCGAGGCAAACCCTGCATTTCCATTTCAATTAAAAATGTAATTCGGCTTTCAACTTCAGTCGGTGACAGTCCCGGTGCTTTAACAATGATCTGCACTTGGGGTGCAGAAATATCCGGAAACGCATCAATCGGTAAAGTTTTAAAAGCCCAGATACCACCGCCAGATAAAGCGGCAGCAAGTAACAACAACATTAATCGTTGGATTAATGAAAAACGGATTAAAGCAGCAATCATAATTATTTAACCTCGCCGAAATTAGTTATAGGATGGTTGTTTGTTATAGAGAGCCCGGCAGATTTTCGTACCTCAGCTAGTTCTAACCAGCCTTCCTGTAGTAATTCCAGATAACGTTCTTGTGCATCAAAATAAGTATTATTGGCATCAATGAGACTAAGAATATTGATTTCACCCGCAGCAAAACCTTTACGCGTCAAGTTGAATACACGTTTAGCAGGTTGCAGTAATTTGGTTCGATAGTGCACGGCCTGTTTAATCAAATGACCAAGGTGCATATAACTTTTATGCAGGCTAGTGCTCAACTCACGGTGTTTAAAATCTAATTCAGCTTGCGCTTGATAAACTTCAGCTTTAGCTTGATTCACACGACCTTTATTCTGATTCCACAGTGGCACCTGAACACTCAACATAATTCCCACAGCGTTTTGTTTTCGACCGCCAAGATAATCTTGATCTTGAAATAACGTTAAGGTTGGATCATCAAAACGCTGCGACTTAGCAACATCAACACCCGCTCTTGCAGATGCGATAGCCTGTTTGTCTGCTTCTAAAATTGGATGAGCCTGTAGTAATATATTCTTTGACGTTTTAATTTCCGCTGGCACTGTAACGGATTTAAGCGGCGTCAGTTGTAATGCACTTTTAATAGGTATAACTAATAAAGCTTTGAAACTTGCGGCGGCCTCATTAAACTCACCCTCGGCAACTTCCACAACTTGTTTTGCTGCTTGTAACACAATATCCAAACGCATGGTTTCGAGAGGTGTGAGATAACGAATTAAATG
>CAZSCK010000104.1:0-6660 GCA_964605385.1 uncultured Thioalkalispiraceae bacterium | reverse complement strand
CACTCGGCATGCACCTCAAGTTTCGCAATCCACGTCGAAGCCGTGTCGCCCCCTTGGTAGTACTGAACAATTAAAGCTAATCATTCCAGATTAAGTATATCAGAACTGATTAGCTTATTTTAAATAATATAGGCGAGTTTTAAAGATTTCAAGCCTTGAACTTTACGATATTGTTTTGTTTCAGGTAAAAAGCTTCAAAGTCGTCAGCAGAAAGTGGCTTGCAAAAATAGAAGCCTTGAGCATAGTCACAGTTATTTTCATATAAAATTGCGAGCTGTTCTTTTGATTCAATTCCTTCAGCGATGGCACTTAAATTTAAAGTGTGGGCGAGTGTGATAATAGATTTCACAATACTTTTAGCACCATCATCAGTTGGAACATCTTGCATAAACAAGCGATCAATTTTTAGTGTGTTGACGGGGAACCGTTTTAAATAACTGAGTGATGAAAAACCAGTGCCAAAATCATCAATTGATAAATGAATGTTTTTACTATTTAGATTATCAAGAATTTTCATCGAATCGATGCGCTCATCCATTAACAATGTTTCAGTTATTTCGAGTTCCAGTTTATCGGCTGAAACATTTGCTTCTTCCAGTATTGATGATACGTATTCTTCAAAATTCTTTTGAAGAAACTGGTGACTTGAGACATTAACCGCCATTCGGTCGAGCACAATATTATTATCTGCCCATAGTGATAACTGTTGACATGCTGTACGAAGAACCCATTCACCAATTTTTTCAATTATCCCGGTTTCTTCAGCAACGGCTATAAATTTTGAAGACAGGATTAAGCCGCGAACAGGATGATGCCAACGTATAAGTGCTTCAGTGCCAATAATATGGCCTGTTTTTATATTTATTATGGGTTGATAGAGTGTGAATTCATTTCGTTCTAAGGCAAAATGCATATCTCTTTCTATATTTGCACGTTCTACTTCTTCTATATTCATTTTTTCTTCAAAGAAGAGATGTTCCCCTCTACCTTGTTCTTTTACGCGATACATTGCGGTATCGGCATTTTTAAATAATTCAGTTCTGCTTATGCCATCATTCGGGAATACGGAGATACCGATTGAAGTTCCAATAAATATTTCATGAGTATTAATTGTAAAAGATTTTTCCAGTGTTCTGATAATATTGTCTGCTATCTCACTAATATCCCGGTTATCGAGTGAACCAGTTAGCATAACAGTAAATTCATCACCACCAAGATGCGCAACGGTATCTGTTTCTTGAACACATTTTTTAAGTCTCGTAGCAACTTCTTGTAATAATATGTCACCGATTGCATGGCCTAATGTGTCATTAACTCTTTTGAAATGATCTAAATCAAGAAATAAAATGGCCATTGAGCTATTTTCACGCAAGCAGTGTTTTATTTCTTGCTCAAGGCGAATACCAATAAGCTGTCGGTTTGGTAATGTTGTGAGATCATCGTAATGTGACTGGTGATATAATTTTTTATCACGTGCAACAGCAGATAATGCAACCGCAATTCTGTCGGCAATATTTCTTACTTGTTGTATATCTTCTTTGTTTAATGTGGCTTTTGAAACAAAGCCAAGATTAATAATGGCAGATATTTCTTCATGTACTGTTACAGGAAAAACGCAAACATTTTCTACGCCAAACTCTTTAATGGGAGCAAGAAAATGCTGATTTTCAGCTTGCTGTAATATGTCGTTATAACTTGTTGGTGAGTGTAATTTTTTTATATCATCATCACTAAGTAGTATTCTTCTATTATTATTTTCTATTGAGATGGTTTTCTCTGATAAATATGTTTTCCCCCTTCTGGGTGCATCATGTTCAAGTACAGTAATACTTGCTATATCACAAGGTGCAACAACCTGTATGTTCATTGTCAGGCTCATCATTATCCGGGTTGTTATTCTTTAAATTTAAGTAGATATAAGGTTTACCCCATGGATCTTTAATATTTTCATTTCCTATATCTCGAAGGTTTTCCGGGTACTCACCATTATCAAGCGCATAATCATCAATCAGAAAAGATAAGGCTCTAATTTGGGAGATGCCTTGAGAAACTTTAGTGGTTTCAATATATCCGGTATACGCAGAAGCAGATATCATCGAGATCACAGCCATTATTGTTGTTGCAATAATAACTTCGAGTAAAGTGAATCCTGATTGATGTGAAAAACTTTTCTGCATATAAATTCTGTATCAAAAATCCAGATATTTTAATTTGTGGAGAACTCGATGCTTATGTCCCCGTTTATATTACCCTGTAAAATAGTGTGTATAAGATTGTAGATGAAGCTTATGCATAGATATAGGAATAATTGAACAAAATTTAACCATTTTTAACTTTGTTTAAATGTAACTAATTGTTTTTTATATGTTTTTTTTGCTGTAAGAGTAAAATACTACATTATTCAATAAAGATATTTATTTTGCTGCCGATACTATATATATCTGTAACTTTTGTTATTTTGGATGGTGTATGGCAAAAATAAAGGTAAAAAATCTTCAAGTTGGCATGACTTTAGTTGCTGATGTTTGCGATCCAAATGGCCGCTTTTTATTAGGAACGGGCTGTGAATTAAATGAGAAACACGTTAAAGCGCTAAATGCCTGGGGTGTGATTAGCATTGAAATTAGTGATGATGATGTACCTGAAGATTATAAGAAAATAGAAATTTCACCTGAGATCTACAGTGCCATTGCAGAGCAAGTAAAAGCGCGATTTCAACACAATGATATGAGTGTGCCATTTGTTGATGAGTTGGCGAAAGAGTCGGTGCGTTTTTTTGTTGAGCAATTAGGAGAATAGTCAATGGCATTGGATGCAGAACGTATTGTCAATAATGTGCTTAAGGTTGCCGTTCTTCCTGCGGTTGCATTGAAGTTTAGCGAGGCAATTAAAAACCCTTTAACTTCAAATCAGGATCTGGAAAATATTGTCTCTGAAGACTCGGCTTTAGCGGCTAAAGTTTTAATGATTGCAAATAGTGCTTTATATAATTTTCCATCAAAAATAGATACGATCTCTAAGGCTATTACCATTATTGGACATAAACAACTTAATGAAATTATTTTAAGTTGCTCAATCGTTGCGATGTTTAAGGACCTTCCTCAGGATGTGATTGATATGGACATGTTCTGGCGACATAGTATTGCGGTTGCCACTACTTCACGTATTTTGGCTTCATATCGGCATGAACAAAATATCGAGCGGTTTTTTACCGCAGGTTTATTACATGATATAGGCAAACTCATTATCTTTGTTGAAGCACCAAAATATGCAGTTGAAGTGATTACAAAGTGCGCAGAAACAAATGAATTAATGTTTAAGGTTGAAAAGGAAGTTCTGGGTTTTGATCATGCGAAACTTGGTGCCATGTTATTAAAAAAATGGAAGTTGCCAGAAGATATGGTTGCAACTGTTTATTATCATCATATGCCTTCTATTGCATCAGGTGACATTATTGCTCCAGGTATTGTTCATATCGCTGACATCATCACACATGCACTTCAATTCGGCTCAAGCGGAGATAGTTTTGTACCTACATTGGATGAAAAAGCATGGAATACACTAGATCTGGATGTTGAAATATTAGGTTCTGTTATTGAACAGTTAAATGTTCAACATACAGAAGCTGTTAAATATATTCTTGGATAAGAATTGTGACTGATATTAATAAAAAAGATTTTAATAATATTTATAACTTCATGCATGACGGAATTTCATCTGTTGTTACAGTGAGTAATGATCTTTTATCTTTAAATAAAGATAATACTGTTGATGACATTATTGATTTATTAATTGAAAAATTAAAAATACTTGACTACTTTGATTCATTTGCTTTTTATGAAATTAAAGATTTGATTGATTTTGAACAAACACATTGTTATCCCAAATCAGCACAACAGTTAATTGAGCAAGATGTAGAACAACATATTAATAATGGAACTTTTGCCTGGGCATTAAATAATCCCCGGCCTGTTGTGGTCAGTGGTCCAAGCTCAGGATATAACCAGGTGTTGGTTTCATTATCAACCAAACGTCGTATACATGGTATGTTCATCGCTAATGCAAAAGATAAGGGAGATATGAGCGGAGTAACACTTGATATATTGCAACTTATTTTATCAATTACTGTTTTCAGCATTGATAACCTTCAGTTAACAGAGCAGCTAACCGACTACACACATAATCTCGAAGATAAAGTATCAGAAAGAACAAAAGAACTTGAGGCTGCGAAATTACGAGCAGAACAATCTAGCAAGGCGCGTTCTGAATTTCTGGCAAATATGAGTCATGAAATAAGAACCCCCATGAATGGGGTGCTAGGTATGATGGAATTATTAAAAGTAACTGAGTTAGATGAAAAACAACTCAACTACGTTAATACGGCTCAAAATTCTGGCAATAATATGATGGTTATCCTTAATGATATTCTTGATTTGTCAAAATATGAGTCAGGAAAGCTGGTTATTGAAGAAGAAGAATTTAATATCGTCGAGACAATCGATGATCTGGTTTCATTATTCTCACTTGAGTTACAAGCCAGGGGGGTAGAACTGCTGGTATATCTGGATCCGGAAATCCCCACAGTTCTTTATGGTGGTAAGACCCGATTTTGGCAGGTTGTTATGAATCTGTTAGGTAATGCAAAAAAATTCACGGAGTCTGGCGTGATAAATTTAAGTCTGGAGCTGAATGATATAGAAAATGACGAGCTGGAAATATTAGTAAAAATTAAAGACACTGGCATTGGCATAGCGGAAAGTGCACTGGAAAAAATATTTGATTCTTTTGAACAGGCAGAAGCAAATACAACCCGGCAATATGGTGGTACCGGCCTGGGTCTGGCTTTATGTAAAAGATTAACCCAAATGATGGGTGGGAATGTTCATGTAAAATCCACGGTAGGGGAAGGAAGCGAATTTTATTTTACGGTTAAATTCAAACGTAGTGCCGAAGATAAAAATGTATTTCTGCTTGAACAGGAAACTCGAAATAAAACAAACATTTTCTTTGTTGATGACAGAGCTGAAGTCCGTCTAATAGCAGAATCTATTTTTAAACGACTTGAACTTAGCTATGAGATATTGCCATCAGTTGAAAAAGTGCTTACGCTTCCTGATTTCTATTTCAGCGATAGTAAAAGTGCCAGGAATAATATTTTGTTTGTCGATGAAGATGTTTTATCAAAAGATTCTTTTTTACAGGAAAAGTTATCTGAGCTTATTCATAAATCAATTAATGTTGCTGTGATTTGCACTGAAGCAACAAAAATCAATTATAAAGGTGTATTCAATACTATCACCAAACCACTGCAAACAGGGCAGGTGTATGCATATATTGTTTCTGTGGTTGAGAAAAAGTACGTTTTATTTGAACAGGAAGAATCTGAGACTATGAATGCAAATGTTTTACTGGTTGAAGACAATGAAGTTAATCAAATGGTTGCACAAGGCATGCTGGAGAATATGGGGTGTAAAGTATCTATTGCAGAAAATGGCCTGCTTGCATTAGATGTTTTGAAAAAGAATTCGTTTGATATTGTTTTGATGGATATTAATATGCCAGTGTTAAATGGCTGTGATGCAACAGTACAGTTTCGAGCATTAGAAGAAGAAAACGAACATATGCCGATCATTGCACTGACTGCAAACGTTATAAAAGAAGATGTGGATGGTTATTATAAAGCAGGCATGGATGCTCATCTTTCAAAACCTTTTACAGCAGATAAGCTTCGTGAAATTTTAAATGAATGGGTACCTCAATCAAAAGTTGAGCAAGAAACAACTCAAGCCAGTATATCTTCTTATGTTGACACATCAAATCTTGATGTTACGATTATTGATGACTTGAAAGAAATGATGGGTTCAACTTATATTGAACTTGTGAATACTTATATAAACAGAAGTTTAGAATTAAAAGAAGCGATTATTAATAACAAAGATGATGTTGAAAAACTGATTCTTGATGTACATAGTTTAAAAGGCAGTAGCGGTACAATGGGAGCGAAAAAATTATTTTTAATTTGTCAGGATTATGAAAATTTTTTACGAAAAGGTGAGTTTACTCATAGAGTTCGAGAAGAGGAGAAAATATTTAATGAACTCGATGCTGTTCATGGGTATTTAACAAGCCAGGGGTTATGATGATTTAAGCATTCTTGCTTTTTCACGCTTCCAGTCACGATCTTTTTCAGATGCACGTTTGTCATGTTCTTTTTTACCCTTGGCTAAGGCAATTTCCAGCTTGGCACGTCCTTTTTTCCAATACATTGCAGTTGCAACTAAGGTATAACCTTTTCTTTCTGTCGCACTTATCAGCTTGGTAATTTCATCACGATGTAATAACAGCTTACGTATGCGTTGCGGTTGAGGATGGATATGGGTTGATGCAGTTTCAAGAGGAGTAATGACGGTTGAGCTTAACCATGCTTCATTATTTTTGATGAAAACATAGCTATCTCTGATCTGTACTTTTTTTGCGCGTAAACTTTTTACTTCCCAGCCTTGCAACATAATGCCGGCTTCAAAACGGTCACCCAGAGTAAAATCATGTCGTGCTTTTTTATTGAGCACAATTGTACTGGAGTTGGATGATTTGTCTTTTTTGGATTTACTCATATTTCGGGATTATACAGACAATTCACATATCTGGCAGTTTAGTCTT
>CAZSCK010000103.1:0-6688 GCA_964605385.1 uncultured Thioalkalispiraceae bacterium | reverse complement strand
AATAAACGCGTCCGGGACGTCTTACAAAATGATGTAATAATTCAAACTCTCTGGCAGTAAGATCAACTGAGCGACCGTCTATCGAAACTTTGTGTGTATCAATATCGACTTCAAGATTACCAAAGATAATATGATTCCTGTCATCCTCAGTATTATCAGAAGATGTTGAAAAAGCTTCAACTCGACGAAATAAGGCTTTTATCCGTGCCATGAGTTCGCGCACGCTAAAGGGCTTCGTTACATAATCATCTGCACCTATCTCAAGGCCCAACACACGATCAATTTCTGAGGACTTGGAGGTGAGCATTAAAACAGGCGTGTAATTATTTTGATTACGGATGCGACGACAAATCTCAAGCCCATCCATACCGGGTAACATTAAATCCAATACCACCAAATCAAAGGATTCATTTTCCAGGTAATTTAAGCCTTTTAAACCATCATCAGCATGTGTCACTTTGTAATCAAGATCCGAAAGATTCAAGCTCAAAATGTTAGCTAAATCAGTATGATCTTCAATTATCAATATTTTTTTTCCAGACATTCTGCCAACCTAGCATTAATTTGTCACAAAATAGTCACAAAGAATTTAAATCCTTAATAACAATATCAACTTGAGACCCTGAATTTTACTGTTAATTCGAAGCTATTTTAATACACAAAAAAGCCAGGAGAAGCCTTCTCCTGGCTAAAACAAGATTATAACGGTTAACAGATTGAGGCGTGTTGTGAATATTTCATTAATTTTCGGAAGGAACTTCCTTTTATATGAACAAGCTTTTCATGATCACCTGATTCAAAATAGATATCAGAGCAATCTTCAAGCTTGTCATCAACAATCGACTCCATCGAATATGCTTCCCCCACGGCAGGTATTGCGCCCAGCTCACAATCAAAAAACAAGGATTCTAATTCTGATTCTGTTGCCATACCCATGTGGCGATTAACTGCATGATTTACTTTTCGAAATTTCACATGTTCCGTTGCCGGGATAACTGCCATCAAATAGCCGTTTTCATCTTCAAGAATGACTGATTTTGCCAGATTTTTGCCCGGTATATGGGCTGATTGTGCTGTATTCATACTTGAAGAGGTATGGTGGTGAAGCAGAAGGTCGTAAGCAACACCATTATCTGCAAGATACTTCTGTACTGTTAGCGCTATTGCCATAATGCACCTCCCTTAATATTGTCAAAGAAAATGAAAGTAAAACTACACTTAAGCATAACTGCATAATGCTTAAATTTAAGTATAGTTCGCAAAATCAGAGTTACAAACATAACTTCACTGGAATATAATCAAGACAACAAAGCAGATAAAAATTCAATAAAATTAAGGTGCATAAACAATGCGTAAATTACTATTTCTGGCAGCCCTTTTCTCTCTCGTCGCTTGCGCAGCAACTGATATTGGCATGAAATATGTCAATAAAAGCCCACGTGGTATTTCGATTTTAAATATAATTAAAGAAATGCATTCAAAAGCCTATCAAACCGCAGAAAGTCATTGTGCTAAATACAATAAAGTTCCACGTATTGTTAAGACAGTAATCCAGGAACAAGACGATGAGTCACAAGCACAAATGAGCACTATAATTTTTGAATGTGTAAGGCCCTCAAACTAATGCTAAAAGCTGGCGGCAAAAGCCTGCATAAAGCGCTCGTAATCTGCACTTGATAAATGGTTAATCCCCGCAGCGGCCTTACGCCCACCACCTGTTTTAAATTGCCGACAAAGCTCATCTGCACCGGTTTTATTATTTAAAGGTGCACGCACACTTACCACAAAACCACCCTCATTATTTTTTGTTAACATGGCATGCGCTCTGTCAGGATTTTCCTGGGCAAGTTGATTAGCAAAAACCCCACTCACCCTTTTCGCCCACTTTTTATTTTCAAGAATAAAAACAGCATGACTTTCACTCTTATATACAGGCTCTATCTCTTCTGCATTAGAAATATCTTCACGGTAACCATTTACTAAAATTTTGTAAGCGGGTTCGTTTTTAATAAAATCAAAAGGATCGCTATAAGGTTTAATTTTTTCATAGAGGTCTTCCGGGGTAAAAAGAAGGTCATCTAAAGATGAACCATAACCATTATAATTTATACATGTACCGAGAAGTTTAAGTTGTTCTAATTCTTCTATTGTCAAACTCAGCGGTTTAGCCGTATTCTCTGCGGCAACAAAAAGGTTATCGCCATATGCAGCCGTTACAGCCCAGGCCAGGTATTTGTTATTTAAATATTTATTTACCAGTAAACTCGTACACATATTGGCATCGGTATCAATGTGCGATTCTAATCTTTCATTCTGTGGAATATCACCTGCAAAATGGTGATCAAAATACAACACATTAGTACCTTTTTCGAGAAGCTGTAGAAGTTCACGGCGATTTTTATCAAGTGAAATATCCAGAACAGTAACAGTGTCATCGCGGTCCGCTTTAACTTTTTTTAACAAGCTAATATCTCGTTTAACCCCGGTAACTAATGTGCTTACAAGTGGTTTAGTCAAACGTAACTGGTGTAATGCACATATTCCATCTGCATCACCATTAAACACATCAATATATTTCATTTTTTCTCCTATCCTAAGAGTGGTTAAATCAACGCTATAGTTTCATTTTAACGGAGTACATTAGTACATAACATTATACTAATTTCTATTTCTAAATATAAAAACTTATTTTCCAAATAATACCTAAATATTGTCTAAAAATAGCCGATATACCTTAATTATAATACTTATATATGCAAGTTAAATTACTGAAATTACTCGAAATAATGATTCTTTATTTACCAATGAGATATGAATATGCTGTTTAGTAAAATAATGAAAAATAACATACTTTGCAATAAGCTTTCCCTGCTGCTTATTACGGCATTATTGACACTCACTCATACCGGCGTCGCTTCTGGCAACGAAAAACCAGTGCTTATTTTTGGTTTATTACCTTCAGAAAGTGCAGTTACAAAATTTAAACGTTATGCACCTTTACGTGATTATTTATCAAAAAAACTTAATCGTAAAATACATTTAGAAACAGCACGAAACTTTGCTGAATTTATTAAACGCACAAAAGAAGGTCGATATGACTTCCTTGAAACAGCTCCTCATTTTGTTATCCTTGCTATAGATAGTAAAAAATACAGCGTTATAACGACAATAGTTCAACCACTTTCAGCTCAAATTGTTGTTTTAAAAAATAGCCCATATTCCAATTTAAAAAGCCTTAACGGTTTAAGGATTGCAACACCGTCACCAAAAGCGATTATCACTAAAATCGGCAAGATAACGGTAAAAAAAGCACTCACCAAGCCTCCATTATTTAAAACATATAAAACTCATAATGCAGCTTATGAATCCGTTCTGGGTCATCAATCTGATGCCGCAATAATTTCAGTTAATGTATTCAATAAAGTAATACGTCAAAAAATACCATTAAAATCCATAGGGCAAAGTCAGGAAATTCCAAATATGTCAATTTTAGTATCCACACGGATCTCTTCTTCTTTAAAAAAACAACTGCAAAGCTCTCTCGTTAACATGCTAAAAACAAATGAGGGCATACATGTGCTAAAAAAAATATCCTACCCTGGTTACCGGGTAACAACCTCGACAGAATTTGATCCGCTCCGTCATTATCTTAAATAAGCTCAGCAACTGATAATTAAAAAATGAATATTCGCTTAACCACCAAACTCATTTTAAGTATTGTTCTTGTTGAAGCAGTCATGCTTTTTTTTCTCGTGTGGAATAGCACTAAACTCATTAATGATAGCCACACTGAGATTTTCCATGATGCGGTAAAAGATAACTCATCATTATTATCTCATGCTATCGCACCAAGCTTAGCAGCATATGACCGCGCCCTGGTTAATGACACTTTATCTTTAGAAAACGAAAACCATGCTATAACCTATGCTGCAGTTTATGATTATAACAACATACTTTTCGCAGAGATAAAATCAGGCGCCTCACATGATAAGAACTATCACAAGGAGAGAAGTGCAAAAAATAAAAAAGCAGATACTGTCCATGTCAATAAAAAAATATACCTGGCATCTCAATACCTTGGTGAATTGCATGTTAACTATTCTCTTAGCGAAGTCACTAAACAGATAAATAAAACACGCAATCAAAACACGGCCATTGCTATTATCGCGCTTATTCTATCGATTATTGCAACACTACTTATCGCATATTACTTAAATCATAGAATACAAAAATTAGAACAGGGTGCCCTTCAGTTTGCCAATGGAAACCTACATTATCGAATTGATATTTCCGGCAATGACGAGCTGTCAAATCTTTCTTCTCAATTTAATAATATGGCAGAAAAGTTAGCACTCACACAAATAAAATTAAAAGAAAAAAACCTTGAACTACAAGTTGAAACTTTACATCTAAAAACACTGATGAACAGTGTTAATGCCGTTGTACTCGAAGCCACCATTAAAGGCAGGTTTATTTATGTTAGTGATGAAGCACATAACCTTTTAGGCTATGAACAAGAAAAATGGTTAGAAAAAGACTTCTGGTTCACACATATTCACCCTGAAGATATAACAGAAGTAAAAGATAATATAGTTAAAAACACACAAAATTTAGTAACAACTTACTCTCATGATTATAGAATGAAAAATAACAAAGGGGAATATATCTGGGTACGAAGCATTAACAATATTGTGAATGAAAGTGATGGTACACATGTAATTCGAGGTCTGTTAATTGATATAGAAGAAGAGAAAAAAGCTGAACAACGTATTATTTATCTTGCAGAACACGATGCGTTAACAGGATTAACAAATAGGCGTTGTTTTCAGGGTGAATTAGACACTCATATCGCTTTAGCTAAACGTTATAATTACGAAGGTGCCATTCTTTTTATTGATTTAGATCAATTTAAATATATTAATGACACATTAGGCCACCAGGGAGGTGATCAATATTTAATTAAAATTGCTAATTGTTTACAAAACCTGGTTCGTGGTACTGATATCCTTGGACGTCTTGGTGGGGATGAATTTGGTATTATTCTCACCCGTTCCACTGAAGAAGAAATTAACAACGTTTGTAAAAAAATAATTAATGGCCTGAGTGAAGAAATAATTATTAAATCTGGATTAAAAATGCATACCAGCGCAAGCATTGGTATTGCTATATTTCCCCGGCATAGTGAAATATCAGATGAATTATTAGCAAAAGCCGATGCTGCTATGTATGAAGTAAAAGCAAAAGGTCGAAATAATTTCAATATATATGACGATGAAAAACAGCAGCTTCGTCACATGCACCAGAAAGTTAAATGGGAAGAGCGTATTCGTGAGGCACTAAAAAATGATCTTTTTCGATTACATTTTCAACCAATTGTTGAGATTAAAACGGGAAAAGTTAAACATCACGAAGTGCTTCTTAGAATGTACGCACCGGATACAGACGAAATAATTTTACCGGGAGAATTCCTTGAAACCGCTGAGAAATTTGGTCTAATACAGGAAATTGACTCCTGGGTTAGTGAAAACGCAATTCGATTACTTGCTTCACGGAAACAACAAACAACAGGATTAAGTATTAACTTATCCGGGCGTAATTTTGGTAACCGTGATTTCTTAAATAAAATACTGTCGTGGATAAAAAAATACGATGCTAATCCGGAACTTATTGTTTTTGAAGTAACCGAAACAGTTGCTGTTGATAGTATTAATCAGGCTCGAGATTTCATCAAAGACCTGCGAATTATTGGTTGTCGTTTTTCACTTGATGATTTTGGTGTTGGGTTTTCATCATTACATTATTTACTTAACCTTCCTGTCGACATTATAAAAATTGACGGTGTCTTTATCCGCAATATTGCAACGGATAAAAGTGACCAAATTATGGTTAAAGCCATCACTCATATTTCTGAAGGATTGGGTATTAAAACCGTTGCTGAATTCGTTGAAGATGAAAAAATTTATATTATTCTCAAAGAGTTAGGTGTTGATATGGCTCAAGGCTATTTCATTGAAAAAGCATTGCCTCAAGCTAAATTTGAATATCCTGATCTACCTACATAAAATACGTAGTTTCCCCCACTACAAAATACCTAGTTTCACCAATATGAATTTTTTTCAGAAATGTTAAATTTTATTAAATACACTGTTTTTTAGTTATTTTTTAACTATATTTGTATTACTACTTAATTAATATCACTTATGACGCCCCCTTCGTATGTACGCAGTTATATGGAGAAAACATAATGCAATCTACTTTTAATACTTCCAGAATTTTTAATGATCAGGATGGTTGGTACATAGTCATGCGAGAATCTGACGAAAAATTTCTAACGGGATCAAAACATAAACTCATAGGAAATCAGCACCTGATGGGACCTTTCTCTAGCAAACACCAAACTGAAGACTGGTTCGAAGGTTACCTCGCTATGCATGCAAATAACCGCAATACCGATACATTTATTCCAGATAGTATTGATTCTTATCATTAAACTATAAATACTAAACATAAAAAAAGGCCGATGATTTCCCATCGGCCTTTTCATTTAAGCAACTAAAGAGTTTATTTCTTAGCTGCTTCTTCTCTTTCTTTAGTCTCTTTAATAACTTGTTCTGCTATATTCTTAGGACAAGCTTTGTAGTTTAAGAATTCCATTGAGAACTGACCACGACCTGAAGTCATCGTACGT
>CAZSCK010000102.1:0-6837 GCA_964605385.1 uncultured Thioalkalispiraceae bacterium | reverse complement strand
TGTTTGAATAAAAAACAGATTGCCGCGCTATCGCTCGCAATGACTGCTATAAAATCTTTTAATCCGGGACATAATCAGAAATGACATCTAATAGTTCTGTTGCCATCTCTTGCATTCTTGCATCTGTGTCTTCTATTTTTTCGTTACTGCGAACTTCGCTAACCATTCGTATTAAAGCAGCATCTGCACGGTTTTCTTTAACAGCAAACCAGATTAAATCGAGTCTGGCCATATATTGTTGGCGAAAAATTTTCTTACCTTGTTTAAGCCAATAATAGGTAACAATCGTGTGGTCACCTTTAGTAATAATTAACCGATTTACTTCTATCAAATTGCCCGTCTTATTCTTTAATAAAAAGGGTTTATTACTTGTTATTTTCCAGCCATCACCAGGAATGCATAGTTCTGGTGAGTGTGGCGCCGGGCCCAACTTTTGGTCTGCATAATATGAGATATAAAGGTTTATTCCTTTACCTTCTGGAGAAGTAAAGGTGCCATTATAATAATCTGATGCTGCAGCAGACTCGACAACCGAGGCAGGTAAACGACTTTCATTCGCCCGCCATTTTCCCAACATTTCAGGAAACATTGAGAAATGTTTACTAGCAACGGTGCTATCTTCACGCTCTGCAAATGGACTCGATGCTATTACTGCAATAATTAAACTGCCCAACATAACTTTAACCGCTAGACTGGTTTGCCAGCTTTGGTTCTTATCAGAAAAAACGACTTCTTTAGTATCAAAAATATGATCAAACGAGAATACTTTTGCAAATGTTGGTGAATCAGGAAGCATTTTTGTTAACAGCCAGGCAAAAGCAACCAGGATAATTAACGAAGTAACAAATACTACCCAGCCTTCAAAGAAATGTAAAAAACCTTCCGTATGGCTAGTGCCGTAAGCTTCTGTCAGCAAACCTGTTACGCCAATGCGAAAACTGTTCATAAAAATAGTAACCGGAATAGTGGCTAAAAATATTGCCCAGCGCATCCATACCGGGGCACGCATTAAGTAGCCAGCAATTGCGCCAATGCTCATTAATGGGAATAAATAACGAAGTCCTGCACATGCTTCTGCAACGAGCAACTTAACACTACCCATATCGATAACATTGCCTTCAAGGAAAACAACACCACCAAATAAGCGAATAACCCATACTCCCAATTTCGATGAAATCAGTTGTAACTGTGATGTCAACATAGGCCCAAGTACGTTCGGCAAGGGAATAAGAAGAAAAATAATAAATAGTGGAACAAGTAATTTTCTAAATAAACCCCAACCACCAATAGAAAAAGTAGCGGCCACTGCAAATAACCAGATACTGTACATTTGTATCGGAGCTATGCCTGATAATTCTCCGAGTGAAAACATCAAAAGAGCAGATAATGAAATAAGAATCCCCATCCAGCTTACTGATGTCGGCATAGTAAGTAGCATGTTACGATTACGATAAAGAAGATAAACAAGTATACCAACCACCATCATGCCATGGCCATATTCTTCATCTTCCAGCCAGATTAAAAGCAATCCAGACTGATACAGCAACCAACCAAAACCAAACGACATTATCCCAAAGATGATAAGAGATCGATTGCTGATATCACTGAACATTTCGTGCTTATTAATAATAATAACCTCTATCAGACTGTTCACTATTCGACTTATTTAATACCGTCCCGAGTAATTTGTCTGAATCAACATAGCGCATGCTTTCTATTAAATCTGCTTTACTTACCATACCATTACCAACCACAACCAAAATACAATCGACTTGCGATAACATAATCATTGTGTCATCAGTTCCAAGTAAAGGAGGCAAATCAAAAATTACGATACGTTCGGCATAACGATCACGAAGCTCAGTAACCAGGTTTTTAACTTTACGCGACGACAATACTTCGGATGAATTTTTAACCGGCATCGTGGTTGGTAATATAACCAATCGATCAAGACCGGGATTAATCAGTGATTCTGCGATGGTCGCCTCACCCGATAAAACATTATTCAACGATGTTCCAGCAGGTAAACCAAGAGTTTTAGAAACAGCGGGACGACGCAGATCAAAATCAACCAGCATAGCTGTTCTGTTGGTATGGTGTGCAATACTCATTGCTAAATTTATTGACACCATAGTCTTGCCACAGGCAGCTACAGGTGACGTAATCGCCATAGTATGCCAGCCATTTTTCAACATTTTTTTAATAACTTGCGTACGTAAAATGTCAAAACCCAGTGACAAATGATTATTTTTATTAAAAGCAACAATACGATTTTTTGCCAGGAAATCCTGATTAAGAGATACTACTCGAGTCTGTTCATACTCTACATTTACCTCATCATAATCAGTAAAAGTAGAATTTTTTATCTCATCTTTACCTGATGTTTCGTTATTCAGCACAGCTTGATTTAGCACATCATCCGGAATAATTTGCTCCGGTAAATTATTACCCGGCTGAATATTTTTCTTTACCCGTTTTGACGCTTCTAATTTCGCTGCTTCAACAGCACGTTTAATTTTATCCATTTTTCACACCATTACCCGAACCTGGAAAATACTTTGTAAAACAAGAGATCCAGTTCCATATAAGCAAAATGTACAATGATTAACGAAACAATAAATAGCACAACCAAAATTATCGCTCCTCTGATAATTAAAGTCTTTCGCCTTATCTGTTCATCACTGGTAGCAATATAGGGTATCTCCACTAGCGGGTTATACCCTAAAACTGCGGTTAACGCGCCTTTACCACGGATACGCTGATTCAACATTTCAAGTAAAAATGCTATGCCACCTGCTGCAGCTAAAGCCAAAAGCAGCCCTAATAGTATAATTTTTTTTCTATTTGGTTTAATCGGTTTATCGGCAAGCAAAGGAGGATCAATTAAACTAAACCGTTCTGACTTATTTTCACCTTCAAGGTTTTCTGCGATCTGTGCGTTAAGTTGTTTTGCCTGAATTTCTTCATATTTCTCTTTCGCACTACCGTGGTCACGCAATAATGAAGACAAACCCAGTTCAACTTGCGGAGTTTCTAGTATCTGCTTCTCATACTTTGCAATTTGTTTTCGCATGGGGATACGTTGCCTATCTATAGACTGTAAACGTCCCTTTGCGGTCTTAATATGTGTTTCTAATCTAAGTATTAACTCACTATTAATAAGAACACCAATGCTGTCAGCTGATTGATCATTTTCAGTGGCCTCACTTTTTTCAAGCATTTCAATTTTACGTTTTAGAAGACGGAGAGTCGGATGTGTTTTTTTATAATCAATACTCGCCTGACGATATTCTGCCTTTAATTGCTTAAGTCTGGTTATTGGATTATTAGCTGGTTCTAATCCTGCCTTTGCTGCAATAAGCTCAAACTCAAGTCGCTGTAATTCATTTTCTGTCGCCTGATAATCTCTATCCAAATTAGCCAGGGTTACTTCAGTGCGTTGTAGAATTGCCGATTTTAAAGCCAAATTTTCAGGTAATGAGCTCGAATGTTCCTGTTTATAAGTCGCTACCAAACTCTCCATTCTTTCCAGATCTTTTTTAAGTCGATTCGCTTCCTGACTTAAAAACTGAGTAGTTTCCGTCGCACGCTCAACACGCGACTTTATGTTTTCTTCCAAAAACAAGGTAACTAATTCATTAGTTACAGCGTAGGCCAGTTCTGCATGACGATCTTCAAATGAAATACTAAATGCGATGTTTGCCTGACCATGTCTATAACCACCACCCAGACTAGTGCTTAATATTTTAATCTCAATTCGTTTTCGTAAATCATTGATAAGTACTGATGTTACTCGTGACTCATTTTTAGCACTAAATAAATTATATTTTTTAATAATACGTAACAGATTTTCACGCGTCATGACACGTTGTTTAACAACTTCAATACGCTCGCTGGCAAAACCCGTCACACTACTTGCAATAATTGATGTTGATATTTGCTGCGACTCAATCATAATTATGCCTGAAGACATATATACAGGTGGAAGCAAAATGGCAAATGCTGATGTAGTAACTATAACAATGATAAAAACAGCAATCATTAACAATGCGCGTCGCCGTGCTATCTCAATATAATCGAATAATGTTAATTCGTATTCCGTATTTATTTCACTATTACTCATGTTATTTCTGTTACCTAAAACTCTGGAAGGTTATATATAATACTCGCCATTACACTATTACTTGATGAGCGAGTGAGTATATCATCCCTGGTTTTATGGGTTGCGGAAAAAACAACCCCCCATGATAAATTAATTTCATGTACATATTTAGTTGTTAGGCTTTTCGTTTCAATATTGCTTAAGGTCAAATTTTCTATCCATCTATATGTAAGTGAAAAATTATCCTCTTCACTCAAATTATACGTCCAGCTAGCTTCAAGCTGGTTATTCTCATTAATACTACCTGTAGCGCCGGGCGATTGATTTCTTGATAAAAAAAGACTACTGCTCGTAAATAAGGTTATGTAATTCATGTTAAATGTTGCTTGCCAATTTTTAAAACGACTTTTGCTTTGATCATTGTTTATAGTTTCATTCGTACCTGCATTGAGACTCATATTAAAACTTTCATTTATACTCCATCTAAATCCAAGATTAAAACCTGTTGTTCGACTACTAACACTGTTCACATCATCAGGTGTATATTGTGAAATAAATAATTGGGTGACAGTCGCCATTTTCTCACTCAACTTATAGTTGAGAGCCGCATTGAAAAGCTCGTTTCGATAGCCAATCAGACCTGTAACTGGCCCCTCAAATATTGTAGTATTAACATTACTATTAACAGTTAAAGAAGTTCTCTCATTTAAATCATTCAACCACTCAAACGACAGTGCGCGTGTTTTACGAGTATTATCGCCACTGACAAGCCCATTATCTGAAAACTCAACTAATCCACTATCCGTAAATTCGGATATACGTGTTGATTGATTTTGTAAAAATGCAGTCACAGCAAACTGACCGGTTTCATAATTATGTGTCCAACCAATTTTTAATGAAGGATCGGTACGATCCTGATTAATCGTTTGATCTGATGATTTCTCAAGATGAAGGCCTGCAGTAGCAAACCATTCATCTATTCCCTGAGTTACTCTAAAAGAATATTCTGGCGCTAAACTATAACGTCTTACTGGTTGCTCATTTGTAATATAGAATCTAGGATTGCTATCATATTCAAGCGTAATTGGCAGTGTGAATGATTGTTGTGTCACTGCATATGTATTCGCTGACACAATTAGACATAGTAGCTTGGCCGATATCTTGAGCCAACCTCTACTTGTTAATGACTTTTGTGAAGAAAATGGCAGCATAATGTTATATCTATAACGGCGAGAAGTTATTAGCATCAGTTAATTATTAAAAACGTTTATGGGATTAATATTGTATCATTAGCCTCTAAAATATAATTTGACTCAAGATTCTCACCTTGAATTAAGTTCAGATAGTGAACCTCAAGTACTTTATTCCCTCTCAATATTTTAATTTCACTTAGATCAGCAAAGCGATCAAAACCACCCGATATGCTCAAGGCCTGTAAAACTGTCATAGGTCCTTGCAAGGGAATTGCACCCGGTGTATTAACCTTTCCTAATATATAGACTTTGTTTCCATCAGTACTATTAACAATAACTGTGACTTCGGGATCAGGAAGGTAGGTTTTAAGCTTTTTGGTAATACTCGCTTCAATTTCTGATGATGAAAATCCTGCTACGGAAACATGTCCTGCTAATGGAAAACTGATACGACCATCAGGCAATACACGTATTACTTTGGCCAGGGTGTCGTCCCCCCATACTGAGACATCCAGAACATCGCCCTGACGTATTTTATAATGACTGGCATCATCATCAGCATACAAAAAGTTAAACGGTGTTAAACACAGCATCAGGGAAAGAACCAGTATTTTATGTAGTCTCATTCGAGTTTTCGCTATTAGTTAAAAGTAAAAAAGGGGCCTACGGCCCCTTTTCATAGTCTAACAAGTTTTACTTAGCTTGCGCGAGTAAAAGCTCCAACCATTGAGGTCTTAGCAGACTTTTTCTTACGACGTCCAAAAGCACCGGCACCTAATAAAGCTGAAGCAAACAGAATGCCCGCAGCAGGTACTGGAACAGCAGCAACATCAACGTTATAGCTTGTATCAGTCATACCTGCAAATTGAAGGTAATATGTTGAACCTCCATTTAGTATTGCAGATAAAGAGTTAATGCCTGTAGCAACTAAGCTAGCAGCATCAAAAGTTAAGCTATCAAAAATTGAGATAGTAATATCAGAAATAATACCTGTAGAAACATCAAAGCTTTGACCAATTGAAGCAACTTCACCATTATCTAATGTCAAATCATAGTAAGTTGTACCAGAAGTATCAAAGATGCCACCAACTGTTACACCACCATCACCTTGAATTAGTGAAATAGCACCAAATTCGCCAGCATTTGCACCAGCATAACCAGCATCATAAATATATGATATTGACGAAGCAAAACTTACAGAAGTTAAACTCAGCAATCCTGCGATTAAAAGTGCTTTTAATTTATTCATTTCATTTCCCCTTGGAAAATCTCTTATTTAGTTTTAAATCTTTTTGAGCTTTTTACTCATTAAAAATATTTTTACATTTTTAATGCTAACCAGCTATGACCCGAACAGGTCATTTTATGGATTCTTTTTACGCCTTAGATGTTACGAAAAAACAAATAGTGCTGTTCCAAATAACCATGCTGCTGCTGGCACGGGTACAGCACTTATATAAGTACTACTATCATTAGGGCAATCATCAACACCAACAGCGCATGCATCAGCAATACTTTGAATTTTCAAACCTATCATGATGA
>CAZSCK010000101.1:0-6863 GCA_964605385.1 uncultured Thioalkalispiraceae bacterium | reverse complement strand
TGCCATTGGATAATCCATTTGGACCACCATCAGCCATTTTGCCAATCAGCATATTTTCTGCGCGGGCATAAGTATCACTTTCCATGATGCGGCGCTGATCATTAAAGTCTTTACGGATTTTCTCCATTTCAGAATCTTCAATTGATTGCGCACGTGAATCTTTTTCCAGGCCATCACGAGTAAAGACCTGAACATCAATAACCGTACCGAAGGAGCTGCCTGAAACACGTAAAGAAGTATCTTTAACGTCAGAGGCTTTTTCACCAAAGATAGCACGCAGTAATTTTTCTTCCGGTGTTAATTGGGTTTCACCTTTAGGCGTAACCTTACCCACCAGGATATCACCCGGCTTAACTTCGGCACCAATGTAAACAATACCGGCTTCATCTAATTTAGATAATGCAGATTCGCCTACGTTTGGAATATCACCAGTAATTTCTTCAGAACCTAATTTAGTATCACGAGCAACACAAGTTAATTCCTGAATATGAATCGAAGTAAAACGATCTTCCTGAACAACTCGTTCAGAGATCAAGATGGAATCTTCGAAGTTATAACCATTCCAAGGTGTGAACGCCACCAACATGTTTTGACCAAGAGCTAATTCACCCATATCGGTTGAAGGCCCATCCGCCATAACGTCACCGCGTGTGATTTTTACACCCGGAGTCACTAATGGACGTTGGTTAATACAGGTATTTTGGTTTGAACGGGTGTACTTAGTCAGGTTGTAAATATCAACACCTGATTCACCCGCTTTTGTTTCATCATCGTTGACACGAATAACAATACGGCTGGCATCAACTGAATCAACAACACCACCACGTTTAGCAATCACCGTTACACCCGAATCAATTGCAACAGTACGTTCAATACCGGTACCGACTAATGGCTTTTCAGCACATAAAACAGGTACGGCCTGACGTTGCATGTTCGAGCCCATCAAAGCACGGTTAGCATCATCGTGTTCTAAGAACGGAATCAATGCCGCAGCAACCGAAACAATCTGTCTCGATGATACATCCATATAATTCACATCTTCTGGATTAGAAATAGTAAATTCATTTTTATGACGACATGGCACCATTTCGTCAGTTAATTTACCTTTGTTATCCATTCCGGCATTTGCCTGAGCGATAACATAGTCACTTTCATTAATCGCAGATAAATATTCAACTTCATCCGTTACTTTACCGTTTTTAACTTTACGATAAGGTGTTTCTAAGAAACCGTAATCATTTGTACGTGCATAAATTGAAAGCGAGTTGATCAAACCGATGTTTGGTCCTTCAGGCGTTTCAATTGGGCAAACACGGCCATAATGCGTTGGATGTACGTCACGAACTTCAAAACCTGCACGTTCACGCGTTAAACCACCGGGTCCTAATGCAGAAATACGACGCTTATGGGTAATTTCAGATAATGGATTATTTTGATCCATGAACTGTGACAACTGTGAAGAACCAAAGAATTCTTTCACTGCCGCAGAAACAGGTTTCGCATTAATCATTTCCTGAGGCATAAGGTTGTCAGCTTCAGCTAATGTTAAACGTTCTTTAACAGCACGCTCAACACGAACAACACCTACGCGGAATTGGTTTTCTGCCATTTCACCAACAGAACGAATACGACGATTACCAAGATGATCAATATCATCAACAATGCCGCGACCATCACGAATATCAATTAATGTTTTGATTACTGCAAGAATATCATCTTTTGAAAGCGTACCTTCACCTTCAACTTCTTCACGGCCAACACGACGGTTGAACTTCATACGACCTACAGTAGAAAGGTCATAACGATCACCACTAAAGAACAGGTTCTTAAATAAGTTTTCAGCAGAGTCTTTAGTTGGCGGCTCACCTGGACGCATCATGCGATAAATTTCAATTTGCGCTTCAAGTTGGGTAGTACTTGGATCAATTGCCAACGTTGTTGAAATATATGCACCATGATCTAAATCATTAGTGAAAATAGTATCAAACTCTTTGATATCTGCTTCTTTTAATAACTCAACAAGCTCAGGCGTAATTTCCTGATTGGCTGTAGCAACAATTTCACCTGTTTCTTTATTGATGATGTCGTGCGCCATGTGCTTTTCGTAAAGATAATCTTCAGGCACATTCAATGCTGTTACACCGGCTTTTTCAAGATCACGAATATGGCGTGCAGTAACACGTTTACCTTCTTCTACAAGCACTTTTTTCTTAATTTTGATCTCAAATGTTGCCATTTCACCGCGTAAACGTTCTGGCACCAGCCCCATATCGTAGCCTTCTTTAGCTACCGTGAAATTGGTTTTTTCGAAGAACATATCGAGCATTTCTTCGTTGTTGTAACCTAATGCACGCAGCAAAATAGTAACGGGTAATTTACGACGACGATCGATACGTGTAAACAACGCATCTTTTGGATCAAATTCAAAGTCTAACCATGAACCACGATAAGGAATAACGCGAGCATTAAATAATAACTTGCCCGATGAATGAGACTTGCCTTTATCATGGTCGAAAAACACACCTGGGGAACGGTGTAATTGAGAAACGATAACACGCTCAGTACCATTAATAACGAATGTACCATTATCAGTCATGAGTGGAATTTCACCCATGTAGACTTCCTGTTCACGGATGTCTTTAACTGTTGGCGTTTTTACTTCTTTATCATAGATAATTAAGCGAACTTTAACGCGTAAAGGAGCAGAATACGTGACACCACGCATTTGGCATTCTTTAACGTCAAAAACAGGTGACCCTAAACGGTAGCCCACATATTCAAGTGCAGCATTACCGGAATAACTAACAATCGGAAAAACTGATTTAAAGGCAGCATGCAAACCTTGTTCTTTAAGTTCTTCAACGGGAACATCTTGTTGTAAGAAGCCGCGATAAGATTCTATTTGCGTTGCTAATAAATAGGGGATTTCCATAATTTCGGCACGTTTACCAAAATATTTACGAATCCGTTTTTTTTCTGTAAATGAGTAAGCCATCAGACACCTTGCTTTAGCAGTTAGCCTAAAAAAAATTCAATTAATTCTTTATAAGAATTTGGTGTAAATAATTTTCACCAAGCCTTTATAAAGAAGACACAACAGGCCGGCAACCTTTCAGTTACCAGCCTATTGTTGGAACATCTTCATTCGCCTGCGCGTTTATAACACACGAGCTTGCCTGACTACGAAAAGTAGTCAAACAAGACCTAATGATACACAGACTAAGTCGCAATTATTTAAGCTCGACAGTTGCGCCAGCTTCTTCCAGTTGCTTCTTAACTTCTTCAGCTTCAGCTTTAGTTGCGCCTTCTTTAACAGCAGCAGGTGCAGCTTCAACCATGTCTTTCGCTTCTTTCAAGCCAAGACCAGTGATAGCGCGAACCGCTTTAATTACTGCAACTTTCTTCTCGCCGAAACTTGTGAGCATAACATCAAACTCATCTTTCTCAGCAGCAGCTTCACCACCGCCAGCAGCAGCAGGTGCAGCAGCAACAGCAGCCGCAGCAGTTACGCCAAATTTTTCTTCCATAGCTTCGATTAATTCAACAACGTCCATTACAGACATAGCGCTGATCGACTCTAAGATATCGTCTTTAGAAACAGCCATTTTAAATCTCCTAAAATATTTTTAAACTTTCAGTTCTTAAACCGCTTTAATCAACTTTGATTAAGCAGCTTGCTTATCATCGCGAATTGCTACAACAGTGCGAACCAACTTAGTAGGAACAGCATCAAGCGTACGCACAAGTTTGGTAACAGGTGCTAACATAACCGACATGAGCATGCTGATAGCTTGATCTTTAGTCGGTAGTGACGCTAAACGTCCGAGTTCAGATGCATCAAGCAACTGACCACTGATTGATAAAGCTTTAACAACAAGCTTATTGTTTTCCTTAGTAAAGTCTTTGATTACGCGAGCCGCTGCACCGGGATCTTCCTGAGAAAATGCCAATACAAGAGGGCCTACAAGAGATTCTTGTAAGCAAGCGAAATCGGTTCCTTCTAGTGCACGACGTGCAAGAGTGTTTTTAACAACACGAAGACGAACACCACCTTCACGCGATTTCGCACGAAGGTCGTCCATGTCTACAGACTCTAGCCCAGCGTATTCTGCTACTACAACAGAAAATGCACTGTTTGCAATTTCAGCAACTTCAGCGACGATAGCTTCTTTTTCATTAAAACTAAGTGCCACGTGAACTTACCTCATTAATAAATAGAACAAGGCGAACCTTTTTCTATTATTGGACAATACGGAATACTAAAAAACATATTCCGCGGTTTATAACAGTGTCCAGAAAAGATTTTTGTCTGTAACGATTTTATCTATTCTAAAGCACCATCTGCGTCGGCCAAACTTTCGTTTGTTTAGTAAAGCAGTCTTCTACTAACAACCGCTCTTCACCCACGGTCTTTGATGGAAGTTGAACTACCCGAAAGTATCTCAACCGCCCCAAAGTTCTTTTAAACAAACCTGATTTTCAGCATGGTTTGTTAACGTTCTCTTAAAACCATGCAAATGCATGGTTTTATAACTAGCCTATTTACCGACTTCTAAAGTCGTCTGGTCAATCAAGATGCCTGGCCCCATTGTGCTGGAAACAGTGATCTTTTTAAGGAATTGACCTTTCGCTGAAGCAGGTTTCGCTTTTTTCAAATCAACGATGAGTGCTTCTAAATTTTCTTTTAAAATCTTTGCATCAAAACCAACATTACCGATTGGGCAATGGATGATGCCAGCCTTATCTGTACGGTAACGAACTTGGCCAGACTTAGCATTAGTAACAGCAGTCACAACGTCAGGCGTTACTGTGCCAACTTTAGGGTTCGGCATTAAACCACGAGGGCCTAAAATCTGACCTAATTGACCAACAATACGCATTGCATCTGGTGTTGCGATAACAACATCAAAATCCATATTGCCTTTTTTAACTTCTTCCGCTAAATCTTCAAAGCCAACGATGTCTGCACCGGCTGCTTTTGCTTTTTCAGCATTTTCGCCTTGTGTAAATACAGCAACACGAACAGTTTTACCCGTACCGTGTGGTAATACTGTTGCACTACGTACAACTTGATCTGACTTACGAGAGTCAACACCCAATCTGATAGCAACATCAACTGATTCAGTAAATTTTGCTTTAGGTAGTTCTTTTAATAAATTCATTGCATCTTCAGCAGCGTAAACTTTACCCTGCTCTAATTTTTCAGCAACCGCCTTTTGGCGTTTATTTAGCTTAGCCATTTACACGCCCTCCGTTTCAATACCCATACTACGCGCAGTACCTGCGATAGTACGAACACCTGCATCCATATCGGCTGCAGTTAAATCGGGTTGTTTAGTTTTAACGATTTCTTCTAATTGCGCGCGAGTCACTGACCCCACTTTATCGCGATTAGGAACACCAGAACCTGACTTAATGCCTGCTGCTTTTAATAACAAAACTGCCGCAGGCGGTGTTTTCTTAATGAATGTGAAACTACGGTCATTGTATACCGTGATAACAACTGGAACCGGCATACCTTTTTCAAGGTCCTGAGTTTGCGCATTAAACGCTTTACAGAATTCCATGATGTTTACACCGTGCTGACCTAAAGCAGGACCAACCGGTGGACTTGGATTTGCATCTTGTGCAGGTACCTGCAACTTGATGTACGCTTCGACTTTCTTAGCCATGATATTACTCCTAATGTGGGTACAAACGACGAGCTGCTTTTAAAGCACGTCTCCCCTGTTACAAAATATTTTAATGTAGGTCGGCCTTTAGGCCGACACAGCTGTCGGCTTGAATACCCTCTTATCTATTTTAGATGAGGGGCACTACGAGCCGACCTACAATATATAGCTAGCCTTTTTCGACCTGGCTGAACTCTAAATCAACCGGTGTTGAACGACCAAAGATCGATACTTCAACACGTAAACGACTCTTGTCGTAATCAACTTCTTCGACAACACCATTAAAGTCATTAAATGGACCGTCATTAATTCGTACCACTTCACCTGGTTCAAACAGAACCTTAGGACGTGGTTTCTCTGCACCCTCCTGAACACGGTTCAAGATTGCATCTGCTTCTTTTTCAGTAATCGCAGCAGGTTTATCACTGGTACCACCAATGAAACCCATTACTTTGGGTGCGTCTTTTACCAAATGCCATGAATCATCGTCCATATCCATTTGTATTAAAACGTAACCTGGGAAAAACTTGCGTGAACTCTTACGCTTTTGCCCGTCACGCATTTCAACAACTTCTTCAGTCGGTACAAGGATCTGACCAAACTTATCTTCCATTGAGTGCAATTTAATACGCTCTTCCAAAGAACGGATTACCTGTTGCTCAAAACCAGAATACGCATGAATAACATACCAACGTAAAGCCATGAGTCTAGCCTCCCTGACCTGTGAGCATTTGAACTGCAGATAACAACATCATGTCAAATAACCAAAGAATGATACCCACGATAATAACCATGACCACCACCATTAATGTTGCCTGAATTGTTTCCTGACGTGTTGGCCAAACTGCTTTGCGAACTTCTAAAATAGCACTGCGACCAAAGTTCCAGGCATTTAAGCCAACCTCTGTTTTTAGGGTAATGACAAATGCAACAATAAAAACAGCCAGTAGCGCCAAAACGCGGTAAAGCAATGCTTCTTCCGCGTAAGTGTAAAAACCAGCAATACCAGCCGCAATCAAAAGAACGGCTACAAGTAATTTAATTTTATCTAACATTTTTTATTAACTCTAAAACCTAAATAATTTTAATGTTGCTTCTTTACATGCCATTCATTTGAATGGCAGGCCAGGAGGGAGTCGAACCCCCAACCTGCGGTTTTGGAGACCGCTGCTCTGCCAATTGAGCCACTGA
>CAZSCK010000100.1:0-7167 GCA_964605385.1 uncultured Thioalkalispiraceae bacterium | reverse complement strand
TCGTTAGAACTAAAAGGAGAAAAACATGCTCACGGACGAACAGAACGAATTATATAATTCATTTTATGAGTCAACTCATAATAATAAATATTTAAATACCAAAACTGAATTACTTGTAGGCTTATCAGCAGCAATAGCAATGAACTGCCAACCTTGCACGAAATATTATTTATTAAGAGCAAAGGAAGCAGACATTAAAAAAGGCGAAATATCAGAGCTGATCGCAAAAGTTATGGCAGTAGCATCAGGCCAAAAGAAATTACAAACACTGGAAATTTTAAATGAATCAAAAATCAACCTGGCAGAATTTGAGTAACAGTTCTACAATGCAATCAAGATCATTCGTATGCAATAACAATATTTAGAGAAAAATATTACGACCATTTATCAAGCTGGATGAAAGGAAATAGTCATGTCAGATAACGAGCTTAAATATTGTTCTGTGTGGGATCGCACTACGCGTTTGTTTCATTGGATCAATGTGATTTGCATCATTGGCCTTATCGGTGTTGGGGTGACAATACTTAACAATAAAATCTTAGGTGTGAGTGGCGATGGTAAAATTCTACTAAAAACCATTCATGTTTATATTGGTTATGTTTTTGTGCTTAATCTAATCTGGCGATTGGTTTGGGGATTTATTGGGAACAAATATGCTAGATGGAAAGCGATATTACCCATAGGTAAAGGATATTGGCGCTCTGTGAGTGAGTATGTCGCTGGTGCAAAATCTGGTGCACCACCTCAGTATTTAGGTCATAACCCCATAGCTAAACTCATGGTTGGTTTTTTGTTCTTGCTTCTTGCGACTCAAGCGACAACAGGTTTAGTCCTGGCAGGAACAGATTTATATCTGCCACCGTTTGGTCATGAAATCGCCGAATGGGTAACAGCTTCAGGCGAGGAGCATGATAAAATTAAGAATCTTAAGCCTGGCTCCAAAGATAATGTGGATTTGGAAGCGTATGCTGAAATGCGTAAATTCAGAAAGCCCTTTATTACAACGCATGTCTATTCTTTTTATATTCTTCTAATTTCGATTATTTTACATATAGCAGCCGTTGTTTTGACAGAAGTGAGAGAAAAAAATGGACTTGTTTCTGCAATGTTTACCGGGAATAAAATTGTATCTAAAAAACCTGTAGATCTCGATTAAAGTAGAATGCCAAATAAGACCATTAAGAAATATAATCCTTTAGTTAGAGGTTATAGCTATATTAATAGATAAGAGCATGATTACAGTGACGTTACTTATATTATAAAACCCCATAAATAATCATGTGACGATCACTCACTTCTTCAACTTGTAGTTTTATTAGTCCCATTTCTTCAAGCTGTTGTCTAACTTCTTTAATTGTATATGCCGCTCGTAATGAATTTTCAAAATCTTTTTTTAATATATCTGGTTCATTTACAGCATATTCATTCGATAAAAATTGAACTGTCTGTTCATCAACAGGCCGAATAAGATCCATAACAAAAACATGTGCGTAGGGTTTTGCATGGTTCTGAATTGTTTCCCATAGATCAAAGGGATTTTGTAAATGGTGTAATAAGCTATTGCTAATAATAACATGATAAAATGCTTGCGGTAATTCCAGCTTTGGCAGACAGGCTTCAATAAGTTTTATTTTTTGAGATAAATTTTCCTGCTCATTCAATTCTGCGCCGTGTTTTAACATAGCCGCAGCACCATCAACAGCATGAAAACTTGCATCTGGATAAGCATTTGCAAACCTTCGCGTTATGTCACATGGGCCGCAGCCTAAATCAAGAACAACATCATTAAAGCCGGGGTGAATATCGCTGAATTTTTCACGGAAGATTTCTATGAATGAATTATGTGGTGTTGAGAAGTCGGCAAAAGCATAGGCTTTTGCCTGTTCTTCATCATCCATCAATTCTGTTTCAGAAACGCGTTCCATCATTTTATTTTTAAGACAGGTTTATTATTTACGGTAATATCTTTTCATTCGCATATAACGACTCAATCGTTTCGCGTTCACGTACAACATGCACTTTATCACCATCAACCATAATTTCTGCAACGCGCGGGCGCGTATTGTAGTTTGAGCTCATGGTGAAACCATAAGCACCGGATGATCGCACCGCAAGTAAATCACCGGCTTCAAGTATTAAGTCACGATCTTTTCCAAGAAAATCGCCGGTCTCACATATTGGCCCAACAATATCGTAACGCAGGCTGTCACCCTCTTTTTTATTGACGGGAACAATATCCTGCCATGCACTGTATAACGCTGGACGCATAAGATCGTTCATCGCAGCATCGACAACAGCAAAATGTTTTTCGTCATTACTTTTTATAAATTCAACCTGCGTGACTAAAATGCCTGCATTACCTGCTATCGCTCTGCCCGGTTCAACCAGAATTTGTAAGTTACGTCCTTCAAGTTTGTCTGACAATGCTTTGGCATACTCTGCTGGCGCGGGTGGTGCTTCATCCCGATACTGAATACCTAAACCACCGCCTAAATCGAGATGATGAATATTCACCCCCATGTCAGCGAGTTGATCGATTAAAGCCAACACCAAATCTAATGCATCGATAAACGGACGTGTTTCGGTTAATTGAGATCCAATGTGGCAATCCACACCTTCAATTTTCAAGTTCGACATTTTACTGGCGCAATCATAAATTTCTGGCGCGAGACTAATATCAATACCAAATTTATTTTCTTTAAGCCCGGTTGAAATATAGGGGTGCGTTTTTGCATCAACATTTGGATTAACACGTATTGATACCGGTGCTATCACCTTCATTTCAGCTGCGACATCGTTTAATAAAATAAGCTCTGCTTCTGACTCGACATTAAAACAACGAATGCCGACCTCTAATGCACGATGCATTTCAGTCGCCGTTTTGCCTACTCCGGAAAATACAATTTTACTGGCATCGCCACCTGCGGCGAGCACACGCTCAAGTTCTCCACCGGAAACAATATCAAAACCAGAGCCTATTTTTGCCAAAACATTCAATACGGCTAAATTTGAATTTGCTTTTACTGCAAAACATACCAGATGCTCATGTGCTGATAATGCATCGTCAAAAGCACGCCAGTGACGTTCAAATGTTGCACGCGAATAGATGTAACACGGTGATCCATGTTCTTTAATAATGTCGTCAATCGCAACGTCTTCGGCAAATAACCGATCATCACGATAGTTAAAATAGTCCATAAAAAATTCCAGAATTACTACACCGGATAGGGTGCATTTAAATTATTGTTGTAACTGCTTGGCTGTGTCACTCGGTATGTATAAAGGACCTTTTTTACCACAACCACTTAACATGCTGCCAATACCCAAAATTACCACGAGTAGAATCATTGTTGCCTGTGGCCAACAAATTCGCATGATTTAGCCCCCTTATTAAAAATAACTAAAATTATACGCGCTCCTCCCCTGCTTGCCTATTTCTTGCATCCAATATTCCATATTAAACTCAGAGTGTAAAATATGCTTAATATGATAATTAAATGAGTATACTTTCGTCATTCCGACAGTCTTTTAGCCGGAATCTAGCTATCATATATTATGGGTTCCGGCTTAATAACTGCCGGAATGACGGACTGCTCAACAACTAGAGCATTTACAATAAACAGGTTTCTTCTTTGCGTATTCATAGCCACATTTTCATTTCCGTCTTTCTTGCCGCAGTGGTGCCACTGGTTGCTTTAGCTTTGGCAGCGAGTTATTACAGCGAATATAGCTACCAGCGTGAGATTAAACGAGAAATCATTTCCAGCCTAAATGGTGTCACTATTGAGATCTCACATGAACTACAAAATTCACGAAATCTCGTTTTGGGTATTTCTCGCGCCACTGCAATTAAGTCATTTATGCCCATTCTCAAATCTATTGCTGATGATGAAAATCACCCTGGCATTCGACTTTTACGCAGAAAAGTTAATCACTACCTTGAGGGATTTCAAACCATTATCTCCGGTGACTTTGTATTACGTGTGCTTGATAACCATGGCGATACACTCGTTAAAGTCAGTCATAACAAAACCAGTCAACCTCAACTCGAAAGTTTGCAGGGTATAAATTATGTTGAGCACCAAATTTCAACGCCTGAGTTTATTAAAACACTAGAGAAACTACCAAGAGATGAAGTAAGTTTTTTAACTTTACCTCACCAGGCTTTAGAAAATGAAATTAGCAGACAACTACTTGATTACGCTGTCCCTCTTTACAATAAAGACACCTGGGTAGGCACATTGATAGTGACCTTTAGCGGTGAACAAATTGATCGTATCGTAAATAATGTCACACGTTTATATAAAGGTAAGTTACTTATTGCCGAAAATAATCCTGATGATCTGAGTCGTCATAATCTCGTTATTTATGATGAAAAAAATAACTTTCATATCGCGCAAAATCGTTCTTCTTCCATAACCTTGCCATTACAACTTAGCACTCCCCTTTTTAACGAGGCCATTCAAAACTCAGAAGGTATGCTAAAGAAAAAGAACTTACACATTTATTATTCTGAATTTTACCCTTACCCCAACCGTTTAATTGGTTGGGTGTTAGCGACTCAAATAGATGAAACTGTTTTATCTGCCCCCTTTGCATATAATCGCATCGCAATCTGGCTTTTTGCCGCAACCGCATTATTGTTTACTTTAATTATGACCGGCTTTGCGGTAAGAAAAATTTCAAAACCTATTTGCAGTTTAGCAACTCAACTTAAAAGTTTTGCTGATGGGAAATATCAGCAACGCGCAAATACTCATCAAACCATTGCAGAGATTAAAGCCCTTTCATCCTCCTTTAACTACATGGCAGATACCCTGGTTAGCACTCAGAATGAACGCGATAAAGCACAAAAAATGGCTTTACAAAATAATAAGCTTGCCAGCATCGGTCAAATGGCAGCAGGCATAGGCCATGAAATAAATAATCCACTCAATAATATTTTGTCTTACAGTAAGTTAATTAGTCGTAGCATTGCAAAAAATTCAGCGGATATTGATTCAAAAAGTTTATCAAATCTACAACATGATATTGATTCTTTACGCAATGAAACATTGCGCGCATCAGAAATCATTAAGGGAATCTTAAATTTTGCACGACAAATGCCGCCTCAATTAAGCACTTTTGCTATTAAAGACTGGCTGGAAAAATCAATCTTATTAGTGCAACAAACAGCAAAAACGCATCATATAAAAATCAATTTAAACTATAAAGATGATGATATTTTTGAGGGCGATCAAGCACAATTACAACAGGTCATTATTAATTTGTTGCTTAATTCCATTCAGGCAAGTGACGATAACGCTTTAATTAACATCGACGTTAAGTGTAATAAAGAGCAACTGGAAGTAGAAATACACGATCAAGGTACAGGGATTGATGATGAAGACCTTAATAACATTTATGACCCTTTTTTCACCACTAAAGACGAAGGCGATGGAAGTGGGTTAGGTTTATCGATTAGTTTAGGTATAATTGAATCACACCAGGGCCATTTGAGTATAAAAAATAATGCTGACAAAGGCGCAACAGCTATTCTCATTTTGCCGATACACCAGAATTAAGGATATAGAGTGAAGCAACAACCCCGCATAATTTTTGTAGATGATGATCCCAATGCCGGTGAACTCATGTTGCGTTTCAGTGAAGAAGCCAGCTATTCCTGCACCGTTTTTCGTTTACCTGAAATGGCGCTTGAACATTTCAAGAAAGAAGGTGCTGATTTAATTGTTAGTGATTTACGTATGCCCAAAATGACGGGGGTAGAATTACTCCAGGCAGTTAGAGAGCATACACCTGATATTCCTTTTATTATCATTACCGGCTATGCCAATGTTGACGATGCTATTGATGCTTTACGTTTAGGTGCCTCTGATTTTATTAAAAAACCCTTTGATATGGATGAATTACAAATCCTTATTGAAAAAACATTGGGCCATCACGCTTTACTTGAAGAGAATCAATTTTTAAAGCGCCAGCTTAGTATAGAAAATAATAGTTTTGGCATGATTGGTTCATCTAAAAGCATGCACAAGGTTTACCAGCTCATTCAAAAAATTTCTGATATTCGCTGCAACGTTATTATCCAGGGTGAATCCGGTACCGGTAAAGAACTTGCCTCACGAGCAATACATTTTGAAAGCCAGTTTGCCGAAAAACCTTTTGTTGTTATTGATTGCGGTTCATTAACCGATACTTTACTTGAGAGTGAATTATTTGGTCACGAAAAAGGCGCATTTACCGGCGCACAAAAAATGAAACAAGGCTTACTGGAAATTGCTGCTGGTGGCACAGTGTTCCTCGATGAAATAGGTAATATTTCTGATGCCATGCAAACAAAACTGATGCGTGTTATTCAGGAAAAACAGATTACGCGAGTGGGTGGCCTTACCCCAATTGATATTGATGTGCGTTTTATTGTCGCCAGTAATAAAGATCTTGAACGTATGGCTGTTGCGAATGAATTCAGACATGATTTATATCACAGGCTTAATGTTGTGAAGTTAACCATGCCGCCTTTACGCGAACATCGAGATGACATCCCTTTATTCATTCAACATTTCGTTGAGAACTATGCAAAAAATTTCCAACGCGATGTCAAAGGTTTTGACAGTGATGCAATGAAAAAATTGGTTGCGTATGATTGGCCGGGTAATGTGCGTGAATTACAAAACCTGATCGAACGTTCGATTGCCTTGGCCGATACACCCATTATGAAGCTGGAAGAAATTACCAGCTTACGCTCCACCGATACCATCGATAGTGATTTGCCCAGCCTGGAAGAACTAGAAAAACGTTACATCTTAAAATTACTGGATCGTTTTAATGATAGCCGAGACAAAACGGCTGAAACCTTAGGCATTAATAAATCGACCCTTTGGCGAAAACTGCAACAGTACAAAAAATAAACTCAAAGTTTTCTTTCACGAATAATTGTGCAATCTATATCATGCAATATGCACGACTACACTCCCCTTTCTTTTGCCTATATCCCCCTAACCCACTGAATCAAAAGGTATTTATATGTTGGCCTGCTCCTTGCTATATAGACAGTACGTTTATTCGGAGGAATCAATATGCAACGTAGAACATTTATGAAAGGCACACTCGCGGCAAGCGGTGTTGCAGTTGCTGTTAGCGCGGGTTTATTAAGCCCACGTGCAGTAT
>CAZSCK010000099.1:0-7187 GCA_964605385.1 uncultured Thioalkalispiraceae bacterium | reverse complement strand
AGAGTCGAACTCGGGACCTACTGATTACAAGTCAGTTGCTCTACCAACTGAGCTATGCCGGCAATTAGTTTTTAATGCAATACTTCCATCGACATCTCAAACAGTGCGGCGCATTTTAGAGATTTAATGCGCACAAATCAACTAGCTAATGCGGCTAATTTCAGCCTTCAGGCGTTTATTTACAACTTCTTTCAATTTTTGAAATCTGTGGCTGCTGTTTCTTAATCTCAGTAAGAATAGAGTAGTCAGGTTGCACTACTAAGTCTTTGTACCAATTAAGCCAATAAACTTTCCTTGGTAACGACACACTTTCCATTCGCGGGATAAAACCTAAACGAATCATCTCATCCACCCGTCTTCTGGCTAATTTTTTCTGTGAATAAACACCTAAAGAGACTGCATTTTGATTCGAGCCGGTCGCAACGAGGAAATAATCCGTAATTTTAAGTTTTTTAAGCTTAGCAATGTGCTTTTTGGCTTCTTTACGTGATTCACTCGCCGGTAAGATCACCCAATAACCACTTCGACTGGTATCACGTAGCTGTATACGTCGGGTCTCAATGTTATTTTCTTTTAATAATTCCTGTGCTTTTTTAGATTGTGATTTTTTGGTAAAGGGGCCGAGGCTGTAACATAGTTTGCCACCTGACAAGATTTGTTCTTTTTGCTGAAACTCACTTAGTAATATCAACTGATTTTCATGACTTATTTCCATTCCCTTAGCCGCCCCATCTTCGCGTACATCCAAACCTCGAAAATGCCATGCTGCAAAACCCAGATTACAAATAAGTAAAAAATAAATAATTAATTTCATGAATGTAGTTTGTTATCCCTGATTATTTAAACCGTTTGTCGCAATCACGGCTAAACCACGTAATACAAGATCTGGCATGATAACGCATTTAAATGCTAATAAATCTGCGATTGATTGTGCATCACCACCGGTTAAAAAACACTTTAGTTGTTTTACTTGTTTAGATTCTCTTTCATAAACGGCTTCTATCAATTTCACCGTCGACAAATAAATACCCGCCTCAACACATTGCGCAGTAGAATTCGCCAAAGATAATGACGGTATATTGCTTTCCGTTGATTCCGTTTTTACCTGGGCAGTATGGAGCCCTAAACTTTTTCTCATCATACCTAAGCCCGGTACAATATATCCACCTAGATGGTTCCCTGACTCATTAACCATATCAAGTGTAAGCGCACTACCGGCATCAATAACGATAAAAGCAGAATCCGCAGTTTGAAGGCCACCTATCATTGCGCACCAGCGATCACTGCCTAATGCTAAAGCATCATCATAAGCATTTACTAAACCAAAGCCTTTTTTTAATGAATCAACCTTTTGTACTTTAATGCTCCACAGCTCATCACATGCCTTTGTTAATGCTTGCCAAACAGATTCCGCGGCAACACAACTTGCAATGATCTCACCTGGCTTATCTGAATCCTGCCAACACCTTATAAAAAAATCACTCGTAATATTTTCTGGATATATTTGCTGCAACATATCTGATAAACCATACGAAGAAAATTCCGCCCACTTTAACGAACTATTACCTAAATCAATAAGCAGGATGCTGTCTTTAGTCTGATTAGCCATCATTTAATCCCCGCCGAATACTTACATCTCCTGAATGACAAACAAGATCTTTACCATCATGCCGCACCAGCAAAGCACCATCACGATTAATACCTAAAGCCTTTCCAGATATTATTTTATCTGCAAAAGTTACTTCAATATTTTGACCTTTTAATACATCCATTTGTTGCCACTCTTCCAGAAGTTTACTTTGTTCATCCGGTATTTCATTTAATACAGAAAATAATGCATCAATAACAAGTGCAGTAAATTTGTTACGGTCGACCTTCTTTCCTGAAATCGTTTGTAAATCAATCCACGGTTGATCAATATTTTTAGCTTCTGTACTTGATGATGGCATGCTGATATTTAAGCCAATACCAATAACCACAGCACTTGGGCCAGAAAGTTCACCGCGCATTTCCAATAAAATACCGGCTAACTTTTTATTTTTCCAATATATATCATTCGGCCATTTCACACCGGCATCTTTAACACCCGATTTTTTTAAAGCCCGCACAATCGCCACCGCAATAAACAAACTCAAACAACCTAACTGTGCTGCTCCATATTGAAAACGCCATAATAAAGAAAGATATAAATTACTACCAAAAGGCGACACCCAATTTCGACCGCGACGTCCTGTTCCTTTTGTTTGCTGCTCGGCTAAAACCAGGTATCCGCTAGAAGCACCTTCGATACTTTTATTATTTAAATAACGGCTAGTAGAATCAATATCAAAAAATATTTCAAGCTGACTTAATTGCCTAGAGGTTTGATCCTGTAATTTCTGACGAATAATATTTTCATCTAAAAGCTCTAACGCTTGCTGTAAGCGATAGCCTTTTCCTTTTACTGCAAACACTTCCAAATTATAGTTTTGCTCTATTTTCTGGATGTTTTTTCCGATCGCAGCCCGACTAATCCCGAATTCAAGACCAAGATCAGTTCCTGAATGATATTTACCATCTGCTAAAATTTTTACGAGTGCTTCCGGTGAAACCATAATCTTATTTATACCAAATGGAAGGGAGTTGGACTGAGAATTTAAAGTTCTGAAATTTTTTTAATTATCGATTTAATATCTATATTGTGAGCATGTGGCTCGAGAATTTTTACTATTTCAACTTTCGCCCCACTACTTTTTTGCCAAACATCACTTGATAAATTTAACATTTTAATAATTTCATAAGGTTCTTTTTTTCTATTAAGAACTAAACCAACAATAGGTTTTAATCTGTTTGTTTCATTTAACTTAACAACAACTCCCGTATGCCCAGTATTTAATTCAACAATACTACCAACCGGATAAATACCGATGCATTTTATAAAACCTTCTACCAGATCCTGATCAAGCTCATCAGGTGCCATATTATATAACTCATTTAAAGCATGTTGCGGTTGAAATGCATCTTGATAACAACGATCACTGGTCATTGCATCAAAGACATCTACGATAGAAACAATTCGGGTCAAGCTGGATATCTCATCGCCATGTCGGCCATTTGGGTAACCTTTACCATTTAACCGTTCGTGATGGTTAAGAATTATCTGAAGTGATTCTTTTGGAATTTTTTCATCTCCTTCCAGACTGGCATAACCGAGAAAAGCATGAGCTTTCATCAGCATAAATTCATTTTCTGTTAATGCGCCTGGCTTTTTTAAAATATTATCCGGTATTTTACTTTTTCCTATATCAAGTAATAACGCCCCAACACCTAATGTATTTAGTTCTAATTCAGATAAACCAATCGTACGACCAAATGTAAGCGATAAAATACAAACGTTAACAGAATGAATTGCGGTGTACTCATCTTTGTCTTTTAAATGGCTTAACCAAATCATAGTATCCGGATTTGTGATAATCGTTTCAACAAGCTCACTGACGACGACTTTAACCGAGTCAATATCCAGCTGCCCCCCCTTGTTTAAACTTTTAAAAATACCATCAACATAGTCACAGGTTCTTTCATGTAACTTTTTACCTTTTCTAATCGTTTCCTCAGCACTTTCATCTTGCAGGTCTTTTACATTTAAAATAACCGTATCGACAAACTCAATGCTTTTATTTTTATCGTCTGACTGTTTAGTATGGAGTAAATATTTTTTGTGACCGGCTGATTTTTCGGTATCAACATAAACAAAATTACATTCACTTTGCAGTTCGGCAATCATCTTGTCTGATGTAATTTCAAACCCCTGAAACATGAATGATGACTCAATCCAGGGACGATCGAGATCAGAGACATGCATACCAATTTTTAACTCACTCACATCTATTTTTATTTTCATTTTATTTCAGGCATATGTATTTTTTTAAGTATATTTCAAGCACAAAATAACATTTAATCTGCTGTAATCATATGTTGGATCCGCTTCGCTTGATCCCAACCTACCCTGATTTTTAAATGTGGAAATGTGGAAAAACGGAGTCAGGTAGTCACCAAAAATTAGGGGTTGCAGATTTATTTACCCTCACCAGTTTTTACAAAAATCCCGTACATAAATGCATGGAAAAACATAATATACAAATACTCACTGTCCCGTTAACTTTTGAAGCGAATATTAAAAGTAAGGTCATGGAATGGGTGGAACATACGCTATTGGCTCAAACGTATACTCTGCTTTAGTTTTAGCTTGTTAAATTTAAGTTAACGGGACAATAGTGACAAATACTATTAAAGTTTAAGCGTCAAAAGACGATAATAACCTATATTCAACAATAAATAACATAAAAGACCATGTCTTATTATTAGGAAGGAAGTATGAAAACTCTATTTACACCCGCAATGATATTCATGGGAAACATGCGTTTTACAACAAAATTTACCACTATTTTTGTCATCATCATGATTCCGTTATTAATCCTGTCTTACAACATGATTAGCATTCTTAACGATGATATTTCCTTTTTAGAAAATGAAAAACGTGGTCTGTCATATCTGAAAACAGCGCGCTTACCCATGCAATATATTCAGCAACACCGTGGCATGACAGCTGCGTATGCTAACGGTGCCAGCCAGTTTAAATCTCGGATAATGGATAAACGTCTCCAAGTAGATAATTTCTTTATACAATTACAAAAAATAGAGAGCCGATCGGGTAAAGAGTTGAAATTAGCCGGCACAACCAGCAACCTCATTCGACAATGGCAAAGCATTAAAACCAATTCAATGGATCAAAAAGCTGCTGTTAGCATCAAGAATCATTCAAAGCTCATTGCGGATATTTTAGCTCTAATGATAAAAGTAGCCGACAACTCCGGCATTACACTGGATCCAAAATTAGATTCTTATTATCTGGGTGCTGCTGTCGTTTCTGGTTTACCAAACTTAATGGAAAATATGGGGCTGGCACGCGCTGTAGGTGCAGGTATCGCCGCTAAAGGTGAGTTTGATAAAAATACCTTTGTGCAACTCTCAATACTTGTGAACAATATTAATCATTATGCGACTCAAGTAAAAACTGCCCTTACTGCCGCAGTTTCCGCAAACAACAATATAAAAACACAACTTAGTTCCATGATCGATGCGAACAATAAAGCGGTTGTAGAAATAAAACAACTTCTACAAAAAGATTTACTTGAACAGGAAAACATCACCATAAGTAGTGACAAAGTTTTTAATACCGCGACACACGCAATCAATGGTTCTTACAAACTGTTTGATGCTATTGCACCTGAACTCATGCAAATTTTTGATGATCGAATTGCTGCAGATATTCATCTTGAGATCATTGAATTATCCATTGTTGCGCTCGTTTTATTTGTCTTATTCTATTTATTTGTTGGGTTATATTTATCTATTTTGAATAATGTAAATCTTGTAGGTGCAGCAACACAAAATATGGCAAATGGTGATTTGAAAACGCGACTCACTTTAAATGGTAAAGACGAAATGCAAAAAATTGCCATTGACTTTAATTTAATGGCTGAAACATTTGAAGCATTGGTGCAACAAATCATCAGTGCAACAGGTCAACTTGCAACAGCATCAGAAGAAGTTGCTGTTATATCACAACAAAGTGCAGCTAATCTGAATAACCAACGTTCCGAAATTGAACAGGTAGCAACAGCAATGAATGAAATGTCAGCAACCGTATTAGAGGTCGCACGAAATGCAGGTGATGCCGCAGGTGCTGCAACAAATGCTGATAATGAAGCAAAAGCAGGAAACTCCATCGTACAACAAGCATCAAATTCTATTGATCAGCTAGCAAAAGAAGTAGAAAATGCTGCGACTGTCATTCAACAATTAGCCAGTGACAGCGATACTATTGGAACTGTACTGGATGTGATAAAAGGCATTGCTGAACAAACCAATTTGCTTGCATTAAATGCTGCCATTGAAGCAGCACGCGCGGGAGAGCAAGGTCGAGGGTTTGCTGTGGTCGCCGATGAGGTCAGAACTTTAGCAGGCAGAACTCAGGAATCAACACAGGAAATTGAAGCGATGATTGATAAACTACAAACAGGTGCAAAAAATGCGGTTAGTGCAATGGAAGCAGGGCAAGAAAAAGCCGCTATTGGTGTTGACCAAACTAAACAAGCAAGCGAAGCGCTTGCTGCAATCACCCGTGCAGTCACTACTATTAATGAAATGAATACCCACATCGCCAGCGCAGCAGAACAACAAACGGCCACCACGGAAGAGATGAATAAAAATATCATTAACATTAACCAACTAGCAGATGAAACCAGTAACAGTGCAGCTCAAAGTACAAGTGCAAGTGGAGAGCTTTCCAGTTTAGCGGCTGAATTACAAACTCTTGTAGGACAATTCAAGGTTGGCTAACAATAAAATATTTTATTTGAAATCACCCATCTATTACTCACTGCCACATGGATGTGGTATTCAAGTCATTGTACAACCTTTCTTATTTTACCCTCTCCTGTTTCTTCTTTTCTAATGACAATCTAACTACAACATAGCAATATAATTGAAGCTATTGTTTTAGTTTGATAGTTAAACCATAAAAATAAGGCAAAAAAAATCCCCGCACTCATAGAGTACGGGGATTTTAGGAATAAAAGCCTGGCAGTGACCTACTTTCACATGGGGAAACCCCACACTATCATCGGCGCTAAGCAGTTTCACTTCCGAGTTCGGTATGGGATCGGGTGGGTCCTACTTGCCATTGCCGCCAAGCAAACTGGCTAAGAAGGAAAAATGGGGTCAGAGACAAATTATGTCACTTATCCATTTTTCGCAAAACAAAGGTCAGATAATTTGTCTCTGACCCCGTTTTTACTTCAAAATTTGGTGAATGAGTGTTGCTTAGTATTCAAGATGGTTTGATATGTAAACATATCGTCTCTTACTGATTGCAAGCAATCATGTGATTCAAAATACTCAACCAACTAAACAGTTTATTACTTAGTTTAAATATAACCCAAAACTATTTGGGTGTTATATGGTCAAGCCTCACGGGCAATTAGTATTGGTTAGCTTCATACATTACTGTACTTCCACACCCAACCTATCAACGTCGTAGTCTCCAACGGCCCTACAGAGTGATCAAGTCACTAGTGAGATCTCATCTTATGGGGGGCTTCCCGCTTAGATGCTTTCAGCGGTTATCCCGTCCGTTCATAGCTACC
>CAZSCK010000098.1:0-7217 GCA_964605385.1 uncultured Thioalkalispiraceae bacterium | reverse complement strand
AGCATTAACGCTCCCTTTTTTAATGCTCTTCTTTTTACTTAAAGAGCCATATCTTTCAGTGCTTTTAAAGGTTGTACTTTAACAACATTACGAGCAGGTTTTGCTTTAAAGATAGTTTCTTCACCTGTGAATGGGTTGATGCCCGGACGTGCTTTTGTCGCAGGTTTACGTACAACTTTAACTTTCATTAAACCAGGCATTGTAAATACGCCTGCGCCATTCTTGCGAACATGGCCGTTGATGATGTCTGCTAATTCTTCAAATAGATTAACAATGTCTTTTTTCTTCATTTCTGTACGATCTGCAAGTTCAGTGTACAGAGCCGATTTAGTCATTGGTTCTTTAATTGCTTTAATTTTTTTAGCGGGTGCTGCTGATTTCTTTGCAGTTTTTTTCTTCGCTGTTTTTTTCTTCGCTGTTTTTTTCTTAGCGGCCATGTCTGCTCCTACATAGAGTAAAGTTGATTAGGTTAAATAAATTCAGTTTAATTAAAAGTAAGTACTTTGCTTCATATATACTAAATAAGCTTTGACGCTACTATACCTGTATTTATCGATAAAAAACAATTTTTGTTGTTATTTTTAAACTTGTGATTATTTTCTTCGAAGGTGGTTCCGTTGCAAAAAAATATCTGTGACTATAAAAGCCTTACTGAGCTGTCAGCAAGGGAATTTACGCTAAAAAAGGATGCTTTTCTTATTTGTTTTAGAGGGCATTGTTACGCTTATGAAAATAGTTGCCCGCATACGGGGGTAAATCTTAACTGGCAAAAAGAGCAGTTTTTTAGTATTGATGGGCGTTTTTTACAGTGTAGTTTGCATGGCGCATTGTTTGAACCTGCGAGTGGAGCTTGTATTCAAGGTCCTTGCGTGGGGGCGAATTTAAAAAAAATTAACATTGTTATCGAAAACGGGATTGTTTATGCGAATGAATAAGGTAGATGTTTTACGAAACAGGAAGTTAGCTTGATAATTGCGTGTCTAAATTAAAGAAAAGGCAGAGCTTGCCGATAAATTGAATATTATGTTAATAAAAATATCGATGTTATTTGTTAAATATGAAAATACAGAAAAATAAAGTTAATTATCTTCCCAAAGTAATCAGGTTAAATTATTTTTTATTTATAATGAGCTTGTTGTTTTTGAGTGGTTTTACATCTGCAACAGCTGCGGAATATGTCTATATTAGTGATAATTTACGGGTAGGTGTTCGAACAGAGCCGGCTAGCGGCATACCACCAATTAGCGTGGTTTTTACCGGAATGCATCTTGAAGTACATGAAAAGGCAGAAGGCTATATAAAAATCACGACCGATAAAGGAGTAACGGGCTGGATAAAAGATATTTACGTTACTAAAAAAGCCCCGGCTATTATTCAGCTTAATGCTTTTCGCGTGAAATATGACAAGTTAAAAAAAGAACTGTTAACGGGAAATGATAGAGCTGTAATACTTGAGAAGGCGAATTTATCTTTAAATAGTCAGATGGAAAATATGAAAGTAGAGCAGCGTGAATGGTCAATAGAGAGGACAAAATTAATGGCAAGCCAGCATAAAGAGTCATCCTGGATTTGGATTGTCGAGCTTGTTATTTTAATGGCGGTGAGTTTTGTTACGGGTATTTTCTGGTATAAAGCACATGTTATGAAACGGCTAGGTGGTTTAAGAGTTTAGCTTGTAGATGTGCTTATGCGCAAAGCGTATCAGCCATTGCATCTAAGGCAGTATTTTCTTTTATTACTATGGCAAGTGCCTCTTTAACATCGGCTTCAGTGAGCCCCAGTTGCCGACACAGCTGTTCAGAAATATTTTCATCATCATCAGCATCCGATAAACCATGAGCCAATAATGCCTGTCCTGCAAGTTGTGTCAGCCAAACGTAGACTGCCTGCTCTCCACTATAGTTAACATTGTGGTGCTCGCCAACAACGACCGAAATTTCTTCTGGCATATTCCAGTGCCGCATTAAATATTGCCCAATGGTGGCATGACTACAGTCAAATAAGTTTTGTTCAGTAGTTATTAGCGATTGTTGTGGTCGGCTGGTGAGCATTTTATTAAGCCAGTTAAACTCGGTTTGAAATAAACTCCCCATGAGCACAAGGCCAATGTTATGCAATAAACCGGTAATGTAGACAACCGGTATTGCCGGGCGAGATTTTAGCGGCATACGTAATGCAAGTTGTTGGCTCAATGCAGCGCGATAGGTTGCTTCTTTCCAAAAGCTATTCATGCTGAGACGGCCATTTTGCGGAAGTTTGAATGAGCGCCCTAGTGCTGCACCAAATGACATATAAAGTACGGTTTCATAACCGAGAACTCTGAAAATAGCATCTTGCAAATTATTTATCTGGCCGCTGAATCCAAATAATGCCGAATTGGCATAACGTAAAACTTGTGCTGTTAAAGCAGGATCATGAGAAATAATACGTACCATGTCGTCGACAGTACCGTCAGGATTTGATTGTAATTCGAGTAAACCGGCTGCAAGCGCAGGCATCATCGGTAGGTGATCAATATTTTTTAATTGTTCGAGTAAATTACTTTTCATACTTCCTGCTAATTGTTGCACGGTGTCATATTCATGAGAAAAAATACCACCAATGAGCGCATTTTCTATCATTATTTGCATATCCCAGATATCAACCTGAATACGTTCAGCGGGGTTATCTGTGACCAGAAGAACCGTGGATTGAGTACTCATGGGTTCATCTATAATTAACTGTATCCCATTTTTATGTTGTTTGCTGGGTAATCCTTTATTAAAGGGTTTGGTTTTTTTGTTTTTTAGAGAGACTAGCGCTTCATCCAGCTCCTTTATACTCATAAATCTCAGTTCAGGGCGTTCTATTAAGGCTTTTAAGGTGGGTAAATCAAATTGATGACCATTATTATAAATAGCCATAACGATGCCTGATGGGTCTTTTAAAAAGCTAATAGAGGCGTGTGTTTGGCTTAGGTTTTCTAAATTTGCCGCATCCACCAGACGATAAGGAACGTCCTGGTTGGAAAGCAAAGCCTGAATGATTGAAGAAAGTACCATTGGAAATAGGTTTAGCTCCGATTTGAGGGTTAAATGATGTTGAGCATGTTTTATCGACAAATCCCTGAATTTCTTTATTGTTTTTTGATAAAGATGTGATGCATTTAACAAACTGTTTTTCTATTGAACATGAATTGTACGAAGTCAGTGACATAATAGGGGATAGCTGTTAAAAGTATTAAAAGGACGACAAATTTCATGCCAATATCGTCTGCTTGTTTAAGAACACTTATATTTAAGCCAATGAAGGCACGGCAAGTTAACGAGTTCAGGTTATATCGTGATATGAGTAAAAAACAAAAAATTACCATTGAAGAGCTTAAAGCTTTTGAGCCTATTTCAGCTTTATCTATTGCGCGTCTGGAAGAACTGCAAGGTCTGGTAGATGTTGAAGTGTTAGGTGTTGGCGTGACTCTTTTTAGAGAGGGTGATGTTGATAATCAGAGTGTTTATTTGATCGATGGTGATGTACAAATGACTTCTATTTCAGATCAAAGTCTGGATACTATGTTGACCCATAAAGTAAATGACGCGAAACATCCTCTTGCCGAGGGACAGCCACGACAGTTAACTTGTACTGCGATGACTTTAACGAAAATTTTACGTGTTGATAATAGTATTCTGGATTATATGCTGACATGGGATCAGCTTGCGGTTGCTGAGGAAGTTGAAAAATCCGAAGAAGAACCTGCAATAGATGAAACTCTTGTTATTGAAACGCAAGAAACGGTAGCTGCAAACGATTCCACGGAGAATGATTTAGCAGCAGATGTTGCAAATACCCCTGTTCTAAATTCAGAAGCTTCGACGGTAGAAAGTGCCGCTGTAGAAAGAAAAAGTTCGGATGAAGAAGACGGACGTAACTGGATTCGACGTATGCGTCATATTATGGCTTTTAAGAATATGCCGGCTGCAAATATAAAAAGTTTGTTACAAAGAATGGAAACCATTTCTGTTGACGAAAACGAGGCGGTTATTCAACAAGGTAGTCCGGGTGATTATTATTACGTCTTAACAGAAGGTGAGGCCCTGGTTACTCGAACCGTTGAGTTAGCAACATTAGGGGCGGGTTCAAGTTTTGGTGAGGAAGCATTATTATCCGGTTCTAAACGTAATGCCTCTGTTACCATGACAACATCAGGTCAGCTAATGCGTTTAGCAAAAGCAGATTTTAATGAGTTATTAAAAGAACCTTTACTTGATCGTGTTACCCCGGATGAAGCTCAGGTGCGCGTCGCTAAAGGTGATATCTGGCTGGATGTGCGTCATGTTACTGAATTTATTCACAGTCATTTACCGGGTGCTATTAATATTCCCCTGCATGAATTACGTCTGCGAATGAAAGAACTGGATAAAGAGAAAAGCTATATTTGTTATTGTGGCACGGGTCGACGAAGTTCAGCAGCCTCTTTTTTACTGGTGCAAAGTGGTTTTAAAGTTGTTGTATTACTTGGTGGGGTACAAAAAATACCGCAGTTTTTAATTAAAGCGTAATCATGGAATAAGTTGATTCGTCAGTAATTAAAAAAGCCGGAACCGTGTTAAACGGTTCCGGCTTTTTTGTGAATCAACTTAAAATCAAATTAAGCTTTTTTCTTTTTCTCGATTAACTCGTGAATTACCGGGTTAAGAATGAGTTCCATTGCAAAGCCCATTTTAGTACCTGGTACAACGATAGTATTAGGACGAGACATGAATGAATCCTGAATCATGTTTTGCAAGTAGATGAAGTCAACGTTTTCAGGATTACGGAAGCGAATAACAATCATACTTTCATCTGGTGTTGGAATATCACGCGCGATGAAAGGGTTAGATGTATCAACCGTTGGAACACGTTGGAAGTTAATATCTGTTTTAGAAAATTGCGGTGTGATGAAATTAACGTAATCTTCCATACGACGTAAAATCGTATCAACGATTGCTTCAGCTGAGTAACCACGTTGTGCATTATCACGGTGAATTTTTTGAATCCACTCAAGGTTAACGATGGGTGTAACACCAACAAGTAAATCAACAAATTTAGAAACGTCAGATTTATCATCAGAAGCACCACCGTGCAAGCCTTCATAGAACAATAAGTCAGATGCTTCGCTAATGTCTTCCCATGGCGTGAACTGACCTGGGGTTAAGCTGGTGCTTAAGCGGGCATTATGTTCTGCTGCTTCTTCATCACTGTGTAAGTAATAACGGCGCTTACATGAACCTGTGTCACCATAGGTTTTAAAAGTGTCTTGTAAAATATCAAAGTGATTAGCATCAGGACCAAAGTGGCTAAGGTTTTTACCTTGTTTAGCGAAAACTTCAATTTGCTCTTTCATTTCAGCACGATCAAACCTGTGATAGCTATCGCCTTCAATAATAAGAGGGTTAATTTTTTCACGGAAGAAAATATGCTCAAATGCATTTTTAACAGTCGTTGTACCGGCACCTGATGAACCAGTTACCGCAATGACAGGATGTTTAGCAGACATGGAAATTCCCCTTAAATCTTTTTAAAATTGTTTTGAATTCGGTTTATTTTGGTATTTTCATACCGGCGTGTTTTTTAAAGGACGCCCATCGATTCGTTTTGCGTGTTGCCATCTGAACCGGAAAGTTGCATATTTTATGCAAAACCAGCACAGAAGTCGAAGTTTATCTTCGATTAAGAGAAGGGAGAATAAGCCCAACTTTTGGGCTGATTTACAAGATAAGCGAATTTACTGCTTATTTTCCGTATATTTATGACTTTTCGCGTGAAATAGCGCGATGACCAATATCTTTACGGAAGTTCATGCCATTCCAGCTGATTTTTTCAACAACTTTATAAGCTTTAGCTTGTGCTTCATTGACCGTTTTACCTAAGCCAACGGCACATAATACACGCCCGCCACTGGTTACTGTTTGGCCATCTTTATCTGTCGTCCCGGCATGAAATACTTTACTGTCCGCCGTAGGGGTAGGAATGCCTGAAATAATGTCGCCTTTAGTGTAATCCGCTGGGTAGCCACCCGCAGCAAGCACCACACCTAATGCCGCTTGTGGATCCCACTCAACCGAGGTTTGATCCAGTTTTTTATCTAAAGCAGCATTACATAATTCCACTAAATCAGATTTCAGGCGCATCATAATCGGTTGGGTTTCAGGATCACCAAAACGGCAGTTATATTCGATCACCTTTGGCGTACCATCTGCGGCGATCATCAAACCTGCATATAAGAATCCAGTATAAGAATTACCCTCGGCCGCCATACCCTTAACAGTAGGTTCGATAACTTCCGCCATAATACGAGCATCAATTTCAGGTGTAACAACAGGAGCAGGGGAGTACGCGCCCATGCCACCGGTATTTGGGCCCTTATCACCTTCGAGTGCGGCTTTGTGATCTTGCGAGGTGGCCATGGGTAAAATATGTTCACCATCCACCATCACAATATAACTGGCTTCTTCACCCTCTAAAAATTCTTCAATCACCACACGGTGACCAGCCTCACCAAAAGAATTACCCGCCAGCATATCTTTAACCGCAGAAATGGCTTCATCTTCCGTCATCGCAACAATTACGCCTTTACCTGCAGCGAGACCATCGGCTTTAACCACAATGGGTGCACCTTGTTCTTTAATGTAAGCTACGGCCTCATCAATGTCGGTAAAATTACCGTAGCTGCCCGTAGGAATGTTATGCCGGGCAAGAAAATCTTTAGTAAAGGATTTAGAACCTTCGAGTTGCGCAGCACCTTTAGTTGGGCCAAAGCAACGTAAACCGACTTCATTAAACGTATCCACAATACCTAATACCAGGGGTACTTCGGGGCCAACAATAGTCAGCTCGATATTTTCATTTTGGGCAAATGTTTTTAACGCTTCAATATCATCTGCGGCTATGTTCACATTTTCAACGTTGTCTTCAAGCTCTGTGCCGGCATTGCCAGGAGCAACAAAGACTTTTGTAACATTGTTAGATTGGGCTGCTTTCCATGCTAAAGCATGTTCGCGACCACCGCCGCCGATAATGAGAACTTTCATAATATTGCCTGATATTTGCTGTTTTGTTGAGGGAGCGAGCTTAGAGGATTGATTTCTTTGGGTCAAATTGTGAGGTTGATATTTGTCATTGCGAGGGAACAATCGTGACCGCGGCAATCTGTTTGTTGCTTCGCAGCTTTGATCTTATGTCCGTTCTTGGACGGACAGCCG
>CAZSCK010000097.1:0-7637 GCA_964605385.1 uncultured Thioalkalispiraceae bacterium | reverse complement strand
AACCTAACCCCATGGTCAGAAAACCTAATGCTAACTCAGCAGGCCGTTCCGGAATATGCACGATAACCAGCGCTCCAATCATCACCCCCGGTAAACCGCTGGCTAAAATTAGCAAAGAAAAATGCCAATTAAGCGTACCTTCCCTAAAGTGTCGGGTTGTAGCGCCGATACCTAAAGCTACACTGGCTAATTTATGGGTCGCTAGTGCAACACTAAATGGTAGCCCAAGAAAAATAAGCAGTGGCAGCTGTAATAACCCGGCACCACCACCCGCAAATGCTGAAAACGCATTTGCTATGAATGAAATAAGAAACAATGTTATTGTGTCTATCACGAGTTCCGCTATTTTTTATACGATCTTTACACAGATAGTAATTAAATCGCAGTTAATGAATTAAAATAAAAGTGTAATTTGAATGAAAAATAATATCACGAACAAACTATTTATCCTTGGCCTATCGGCCTTTCTTGTCTCTCAGCCCGTTTTTGCAGCAAAATTTAAATGCTGGACAAATAACGAAGGTGTTAAAGAATGCGGCTCCTATGTACCAGCTGAATATTCGCAACAAAGAATTGAGACTCGTGGTGATTCTGGTCGGGTTCTTGAAGTTAAAGAACGCGCAAAAACAGAAGCTGAATTAGCAGAAACAGATCGCCTGGCTAAATTAAAAGAAATTAAAAATGCAAAAATTGCCGCGCAAAAGAAAAAAGATGACATCCTGCTAAAAACATTTACCCGTGAACGCGACATCAATATGTTAAGGGACAGTAAAGTAAACGTTATCGAAGGAATTATTACGGTAACAAACAGCAATAATAAAGCATTGAAGAAAAAACTTGAAAAATTACAAAAAAAAGCAGCGAACGTTGAACGTCGGGGTAAAAAACCACCCGCAAATTTATTAGAAGATATTATAATTATTGAAAACCGTATCAGTAAAAATAAAAAATCAAACAAAGCTAAACGCGAAGAACAAAAAACAATCAGAACCAAGTTTGCAAAAGATTTACAACGGTTCCATAACTTAAAGAATAAAAATGGTAAAGCTAAGCCTTAACTTTTAAGATTACGAAAACATTGTAGCAAGTAATGTCCATTGATTATTCCATTGCTCTACAGGTGAACGTTTAAAATCTGAACGCACAAACTGAATAATACGTCCTTCAACAACCGCTAACAATAAATTAGCTTGTGCCTGAACAGGAATAGTTAATGTTAACTCTTTATTCATTTCGCCTTCACGTAAAACCTGCTTAAGCTGCATTTCAATACGCTCATAAAACTGACTAACACGTATACGTAAACGTTCTGTTTCGCCGGTTAAAACATCTCCACTTAATATTCTTGTCAGCCCGGGATTACGTTCTGAAAAACCTAACAATAATGAAAGAATATTTTCACAACGTTTTAGTGAAGAAGGTTCTTCTTTAAGGATTCGGTTTATTAAACTAAAAATACTTTCTTCAATAAACTCAATTAAACCTTCAAACATTTTAGCTTTGCTGGGAAAATGACGATAAAGCGCTGCTTCAGACACACCCACTGCTCGAGCCAAACCTGCGGTGGTAATTCGCTCACCCGGATGTTTTTCAAGCTCGTCTGCCAGAGCTTCTAATATCTGTTGACGACGTGAAGGTTTTTTTTCATTTTCTGCCATAGCTATAGTCTTAACCTTTAATTGTTATTAACCCTTGATTAAAGTACCCACGCCTTCATCGGTAAGAAGCTCCAGTAAAACCGCATGCTCAACTCGACCATCAATAATCTGCGCTGTTTGTACACCTGACTTAACCGCATCTATTGCGCAAGCAATTTTAGGTAACATACCACCATGAATTGTTTCATTATCTATGAGTGCCTGCACCTGCTCTGCTGTTAGACCCGTTAATAACTTTCCATCTTTATCTAAAACACCGGGGGTATTGGTGAGTAACATTAATTTTTCGGCATTCAATGCTATCGCCATTTTTCCTGCGACAAGATCTGCGTTAATGTTATACGACTGCCCATCTCCACACACGCCAATCGGTGCAATAACAGGAATAAAATCACCTTTCATTAACATATGAATAATTGAAGCATCAATACTTTCAACTTCACCAACATGACCTATATCAATAATTTCAGTGGTATTCATTTCCCGCGCATCATCTTCAAAACGCATTTTTTTCGCGGTAATCAAACTACCATCTTTACCGGTTAAACCTACCGCATGTCCGCCTTGCTGGTTAATTAAATTAACAATATCCTTATTAACCTGCCCACCTAAAACCATTTCAACTATATCCATAGTTTCAGAATCAGTTACCCGCATGCCTTTAACAAATTTACTTTCTTTACCTATTTGTTTAAGCATGTTTCCTATTTGCGGACCACCACCATGAACAATGACTGGATTCATACCAACCAGTTTCATTAAAACAATATCACGCGCAAAATCTTGTTTTAATGATTCATCTACCATGGCATTGCCACCGTATTTAATGACAATGGTTTTACCCTGGAAACGACGAATATAAGGTAATGCTTCTGTTAAAACATTCGCAATATTTGCAGCTGGTGATAATTTCAAACTCATGTTATTTTCTTTTTATAATTTATTAAATAATTATTTAAGTTATTAATATTCTTAACCATTCTTAATCTAGAAAGGTAAATTAATATCTGCTTGAAGGCTGGTTAATACTTCACGGAATTTTTTCTGCACCTTAGCCATTGCATTTTTATTTTTACCTTCAAAACGCAAAACCAGGCATGGTGTTGTATTAGATGCACGCACCAGACCCCAACCATCAGAATAATCAACCCGAATACCATCAATCAATGTTATTTCAGCATCAGTAAACTCAACTGATTTTTCTATAAATTTTTCCATAAACTTAAAGTGTTCACCTTCTTGCATTTCTATTTTCAGTTCTGGAGTATTTACAGAGTCCGGTAACCCTGAAAAAACAACACGTGGCTGGCGTAATTGCGCAGCTAAAATTTCAAGTAAACGTGCGGCTGAATATAAGGCATCATCAAAACCATACCATCTTTCTTTAAAGAAGATATGCCCACTCATTTCACCGGCCAGCAATGCATTTGTTTCTTTCATTTTGGCTTTAATCAACGAGTGTCCTGTTTTCCACATTAACGGCTTGCCGCCTTCTTCTGTAATTACAGTTTGTAAATTACTACTGCACTTAATATCAAAAATAATATTTGCACCTGCATTACGAGACAAAACATCTTTAGCGAACAACATCATTAACCGATCAGGCCAGATAATTTTACCATCACTACTCACTACGCCAATGCGATCGCCATCACCATCAAAGGCAATACCTAAATCTGCATTTTGTTTTTTAACTTCAGCCATTAAATCGGCTAAGTTTTCAGGTTGACTGGGGTCGGGATGATGGTTTGGAAAATTACCATCAACCTCACAAAATAATGGAGTAACATCACAACCAAGTTCAGTAAATAATTTTGGTGCAACCGCACCGGCAACGCCATTACCACAATCGATCACAATTTTTATTTTACGTTTTAAAGTAATATCGCTGGTTATACGGTTTATGTATTTATCCAGAACTTTTTCATTTGAATAGCTCCCTTCACCCAAACTTAAATCATTATTTAAAATACGTTGACGCAATGACTGGATTGCATCACCCGATAAGGTATCGCCACCTAAAACCATTTTAATTCCATTGTAGTTTGGTGGATTATGGCTGCCGGTTAACATCACTCCGGTACCATTCGATAATTCAGCAGCGGCATAATAAAGTGTTGGTGTAGGTAGCATTCCTATATCAATAACCTTCATACCCGATGCCAATAATCCTGTCACTAAAGCTTTACCTAACTCCGGCCCTGATAAACGACCATCACGCGCGAAGACAATTGAATCAAGTCCACGTGCTTTCGCTTCACTACCAATGGCATGGCCAATAAATAAAATATTTTCGACAGTTAATGTTTCACCAACAATACCGCGAATATCATAGGCTTTAAAAATCTCTTCTGGCAAAACGGGTAAATCTGGATTAGTAGCAGACGTTAAATTGTTTTGTTCTGCAACGTTATCAAGTTTATCAAGCGCAGACATGTCATCTAACTCTTCAAGCTGAATTGAATCTTTGGTCATGAATAGAGGATCAATATCAGGTAATGACGATTGTGTAGATTTAGAATCTTTATTATCGTCGGTATCACGTTCACGATCTAAATTCGTTTGATCAAGTCGAATATTAGTAACTTGACTTGCCGCTAATTTGAACTCAACCAAACTAAAATCATACTGATGTTTTTTAACACCCTTTAATGTTCCCGTAATCAACATTAAATATTTTTCTAAATCACTGGTTAACTCTTTATGTAATAGTGAACGTAAAACAAAAACAACAACACCTGATAAAACAAGCCCCATTACAAGAGCAAAAATCATCCCAAGATTAAATGCACTTTCACTGCCTTCATAAGGAGCCCAGGTTTCAGCTTGCCAATGTGTACCTGTAATATTAACAACAGCATGAATTCCTTGTTTGGATGCATTGCCCGCTTTAGCGATTAAAATATTTTTACCATCATCAATTTTCTGATGTATTTCAAGATAAGCGTTACCCGCAGCATTTTTAGTCCATTCATCCAAAAGTGCGGAGTCAATCGCTAGCTGAATAAACCCAACAACATTGCCGCGTGAAGTCACGGCCTGCATAATATCAATATGTTGTTGTTTACCTTCAATTTCATGCATTTCAACCTGAACTTGAGAGCTTTCTTTTCGACTTTGGTTAAGTAAGTCCAGACATGCATAAGTAAAATGCGGTTCAAAACTTTTATCCGGCTGATTTGTTGTTGCAGATAACAATCTCACCCGTAATGCCTTTGGGAAAACAACCCTTAATTCAGCAGCACGTTGCTCTAAGGCTTGCAAATTTTTGCTACTAAATATCTTAACTAAAGCAGGATCGTTCGCCAGAGCATGTAAAACATGACTATATGTTTCAACCTGACTTGCAAATTTTAACGCGGTATTTTTTGTCACGCTATTGGCAGTTGTCTGGCGTTGACTTGCCAGAGTGTTCAATGGATCTTGCTGACCAAGATATAATCCTGCTGTTAGTACCATTGCAAACATTAAAAAAGAAACAAAACTAATTGCATTAATGCTTAAGCCTATATTTTTTTGTTTTTGATTTACTGCTGTTTTCTTTGCTTTACTCAACGTTATTCCCCGATAATCCATCAAATTTATTTTGAGACCGAACTCTCATGTTGTTTAAGCCTTTCCGCTATGACCAAAACCACCTTCCGCCCGTTCGCTTTCATCAAAATTTTCAACAATATCAAATTTCGCTTGTACTACAGGAACAAAAACCAATTGCGCCATACGATCGCCCTCATGAAGAGTAAACGTACTCTGACCTCTGTTCCAGACGGAAACAAACAATTGCCCTTGATAATCTGAGTCGATCAAGCCTGTTAAATTACCTAATACAATACCATGCTTATGACCTAAACCTGAGCGAGGCAATATAATCGCAGCCATCGCAGGATCATCAATATGAATAGCCATACCTGTTGGCACAAGATGTGTTTCACCAGGTTTAATTTCTAAGGAATCATCAATACATGCTCTTAGATCCAGTCCCGCTGAACCGGTTGTTGCATATTCAGGTAATGGGATTTCTTTTCCTATACGTGGGTCAAGAATCTTAAGTTTAATACTATGCATTCAGGTACTACTCCAAATTTCTATATTTTTTAAATTTTAAAAAACTCAATTGCTTTTTATTGAAACAACATTATTATTAACATTCGCCTCATATAAAGAAAAACGTTGCGAAATAAGTGCAATTAATTGTCTCGCTAACTTTGTTTTACTGCCTAGCTCTAACTTCAAATTACCGCCCAGCCAGTAAATATCAAGTTCATTTGTATCACTATTAAATGTGCCGGCTGTTTTTTCTGCGGCAGCACCGACTAAATTTGCAGCAATCATTTCAATATTTTTTTGTTCTAACTTAGTGCGAGCATAGCTTTCTAAATTTTGTGTTTCTGCAGCAAAACCGACACAAAATGTTTTTGCATAATCTGCTTTTACCATCGCTAAAATATCAGTGTTTTTTTCTAACTCTAATGTCAGACGCTCTTCTTTCTTCTTAATTTTATCTTGCTGCACTGTAACCGGACGATAATCTGCAACAGCAGCACTGGCGATAAAAATATCAGTATGCTTAACCTGTTCCTTCACTACGGCTTCCATATCCGCTGCGCTTTCTACATTTATCCGCGTCACACGATCAGGAGTTTCTAAACTCACAGGGCCACTGACTAAAATCACTTTTGCTCCCGCTTCAACTGCTGCTTCAGCAATGGCATAACCCATTTTACCTGAGCTATGATTGCTCAGGTAACGCACAGGATCTAATGCTTCGCGAGTCGGTCCTGCGGTAATCAATACTGTTAAGCCACTCAGACTACCAATGGTAAATAACTCTATTAAGCGAGAGATGATAGCCTCACTATCAATCATGCGGCCTTCACCAACATCACCACACGCCTGTTCACCACTATCCGGCCCGATAAATAACACCCCACGTTGCGCCAAAAGTCGCACATTTTCCTGAGTCGCTTTATCCGCCCACATATTTTTATTCATGGCGGGGGCAATGGCCAGTGGTACATCTGCAGCAAGGCAAACCGCATTTAATAACTCATCGGCACGACCTTGTACTAAACCTGCAATACTATTGGCGCTGGCAGGGGCAATTAAAATAACATCTGCCCAACGTGCTAATTCAATATGACCCATTGCCGCTTCGGCTTCTTTATCTAACAAATTTTCGTGTACCGGAGAGCCGGATAATGCCTGAAAAGTCAGGGGGGTAACAAAAGCTTTAGCACCATAAGTCATCACAACCCGAACTTCCGCGCCCGCATCACGCAAACGGCGAATTAACTCAGCCGCTTTATACGCTGCAATGCTGCCGGTGACACCAAGCAGTACCCTTTTATTTGTTAAGTGTTGCATAAACATTAGTTTAACAGATTAGTGAACATTCACACCGCACACTATATAATATAGTTTGAAAATTTAACCATTGTTGACAGGGAGGTCAAAATGCCAATTACTGACTGGCCAAAAGCGGAACGCCCCCGCGAAAAATTACTCACTCTTGGCCCTCAGGCATTATCTGATGCCGAGCTACTCGCCATCTTTCTACGCACGGGTATCAAAGGAAAAACAGCTGTTGATTTAGCCCGTGATATTATTTCTCATTTTGGTGGACTCAGAAATTTACTTTTGGCCGACAAAAAAGCCTTTTGCCAATTTTCTGGCTTAGGTGAAGCCAAGTTTGCGCAACTTCAAGCTGTTATTGAGCTTTCTCACCGCCATTTAAAAGAAACCCTGCAACGAGGTGAATTTTTACAAAATCCACAAGCAACGCAGGACTACTTAAGTTCACGCCTGCGCGATTTACCTTATGAGGTTTTTGCCTGCCTTTTTCTGGATAATCAACATCGTGTCATTGAATTTGAGATTCTGTTTCAGGGCACCATCAACGGTGCCAGTGTACATCCTCGTGAAGTAGTGCGAAAAACCCTGAAACACAATGCAGCAGCCCTTATTTTGGCCCATAACCAT
>CAZSCK010000096.1:0-7680 GCA_964605385.1 uncultured Thioalkalispiraceae bacterium | reverse complement strand
AAGGGGCACAGTATAAGGTTTTGAGAAGCTGGGATTTATAGTTCTTAAATATTTTATAAAAATGCCCAACCGGCAAATGGCTCTATCTCATCTCTATTCATCATAACAAGCTGGTAAGCGTTCGGGTTAAGCGAATGATCTTCAGTCGTATCAACTGACAGTCGTTGTAAAACATACGCCAGCAATGCGCGACGTACGATAAATTCAATCACATCATTTTTGGCAGCATAATCGGTTATTAATATTTGACGTTTTTTATCGCTGAGTTTGGGATGCGGTGTTAGCTGTAAGTTGATCAGCTCCATCCAGTCATCATCATATTCAGGGGTAGATTCTGCTTTTTCATTGAGTTGCTGTGCCTGTTGCACACGCGATAAAACAAAATCCCTAAAGTCATACGTCTCTTCACAATAAGCGCGTACATGCCAACGTAAACCGGTGTTGATTAATGAATGGGGTTCGATAATGCGTGATTCACTGCTATCACGATCAGTCAGTGAGCTATAAACGAGGCTAAGTTTTGTTTTTTGTTTAATCGCACGAATAACTTGTGCGACCACCATTTTGCCTGGCAGACGTTGCGGCAAGGGCAGTTGTTCAGTCGTCACGCCATATAAAAGATTTTGCTCAATGCTTTGACCAACGAAGGGCAGGTTAGCTGCGATCATCGGTAAAACTTGATGCGGTTCAAGATCAGTAAACATCTCTTCAAAGCTATCACTGGGCACAAAGCCAAATACGGTGTGTTTATAAGTGAGGTTGTCTGGCGCTATTTGACTGTAAAACTTGAGATCTTTGGTTGCCGCGGCATCTGAAATACCAAATGCCTTAGCCACATCACTACGCGTGACCACTCCGGTGTAATATGCCATGAGCTCAATGTATTGCAGGCGCTGCTGCGTGGCGCGTTTTATGCCATTTACTGATTGATCTACTGCCAATGTTATTCCCCCATTAAAGATAGCATCTGAGCTGCATTTGTAGGTTCGAATTGTAGTGCTCCTCTTTTAAAAAAACTAGAGGGTGTCATTCGAACGTGGTGTAACTACTTCCATAGTGGTTGTATTTAACTTCTGCGTGCGAATGGCTGCTCCATGACATCCTTGCCATCGCTGCATAAGTACATCCTTGTACAAAATTCCGCATCTACAAACTAAAGACCCTTTTATTATACATACTATAAAAGATGATCTCATATAAAATAATAACTAGTATTTTATATGTAGGTGATAAAAAGTATTGACATCTAAAAATGTATCGCCTAAAGTAGCACCACATCGCAGCAACTTAGCTTAGTTTCTAAAGATAAAAAAAGTCGCTGTTACTAATTAGAAGAACAATCTACGAATACCTAACGGGAGAAGAGAAATGGCTGATAAGAGTGAAAATAAGAAAAAAGCATTGGCAGCGGCATTAGGCCAAATTGAAAAACAATTTGGTAAAGGATCCGTCATGAAAATGGGTGACGGCAGTGCCTTTCGTGATATTGAGTCAGTATCAACCGGTTCATTGGGATTAGATATTGCTTTGGGAATAGGTGGTTTGCCACGTGGCCGTGTTGTTGAAATTTATGGCCCGGAATCATCAGGTAAAACAACGCTGACATTACATGTGGTTGCTGAAATGCAAAAATTGGGTGGTACCTGTGCATTTGTTGATGCAGAGCACGCACTTGATCCTATTTATGCCGCAAAGTTAGGTGTTGATATTGATGAATTATTGGTCTCTCAACCCGATACAGGTGAGCAAGCCTTAGAAATTACCGACATGTTAGTTCGTTCCGCTGCTGTTGATGTCATCGTTATCGATTCGGTTGCCGCGTTAACACCAAGAGCAGAAATTGAGGGTGACATGGGTGATTCACACATGGGGCTTCAAGCTCGTTTAATGTCACAGGCCTTACGCAAATTAACCGCCAACATCAAAAAGAGTAACACCATGGTTATTTTCATTAACCAGTTACGTATGAAAATCGGCGTGATGTTCGGTAACCCTGAAACCACAACGGGTGGTAATGCATTGAAGTTTTATGCTTCGGTTCGTTTGGATATCCGTCGTATTGGTGCGATTAAAAAGGGTGATGAAATATTAGGCAACGAAACCCGCGTTAAAGTGGTGAAGAACAAAGTAGCTCCTCCATTTAAACAAGTTCAGTTTGATTTGCTCTATGGTGAGGGTATTTCTCGTGAAGGTGAAATCATTGATTTAGGCGTGAAATGTGAGATCGTTGATAAAGCCGGTGCCTGGTATAGCTATAACGGTGATCGTATTGGCCAGGGTAAGGACAATGTACGTAATTACCTTAAAGAACATCCTGAAATGGCGCAGGAAATTGAAGCAAGAGTTCGAGAAATCTTACTGCCTAGTGATATGCCTGAAGAGGAGATAGCAGAAGAAAAGGCTAAAGCGAAGGATGTTAAAGTTGAGAAAGGTGCTGAGGAAGAAGAGTTAGTAGAAGCTTAATCGCACTGTAACAAATAGCTCGTCGTTGCGAGGAAGAATTTAAAAGTTGTTACTTTTAAGTTCTGACGCGGCAATCTCCCAGTGTGAGCACTGAATTATGAGATTGCTTCGGTCATTGCATTCCCTCGCAATGACAGTATGCTCTTTTAATATGCCAAAACCTATCCGAACAATCCGTGTTGCAGCAATGGATTATTTATCCCGCCGCGAACATGCAACTCATGAATTATTCCAAAAACTCCTGGCAAAGGAAGAATACGAAGCTGACGATATTTCTGAAGCATTAGCTCGTTTAGCCGATCAAGGTTTGTTAAGTGACGAGCGTTTTACCGAAGCTTTTATCAATCAACGTATAAACCGAGGCTCAGGGCCATTAAAAATTCGTGCTGAATTGCGCCAAAAGGGTGTCAGTGATGCTATGATCGAGGCGTTTTTACATCCGCATAATGGCCTCTGGCCTGAAAGTGCATTAGATGTTCGTAATAAGAAATACGGTTTAGAACGACTTTCGGACTTAAAAGAAATCGCACAACAAACTCGGTTTTTACAGTCTCGAGGTTTTACAATAGAACACATTCGTTATGCCATGTCACAAACGGGGTGTAACGATAATGATTAAATTATGTAACCCAAAAAATTAAGAATAATGATATGAAAACCAGCATTAAGACCAGCGCAGAATTAAGACAAGCTTTTTTAGATTTTTTTAAAGAGCAAGGGCATGAAATTGTGCCATCGAGCTCCCTGGTTCCTGGTAACGATCCTACTTTGTTATTTACTAATGCGGGTATGGTGCAGTTCAAAGATGTTTTTACTGGTCAAGACAAGCGCAGTTATGATCGTGCAACCTCATCACAACGTTGTGTGCGTGCCGGTGGTAAACATAATGATTTAGAAAACGTCGGCTATACTGCACGTCATCATACCTTCTTTGAAATGCTCGGTAACTTTAGTTTTGGTGATTACTTTAAACGTGATGCGATTAATTATGCATGGACATTTTTAACTGAAGTACTGCAACTACCAAAAGAAAAATTATGGATCACGGTTTATGAAAGCGATGATGAAGCCGCAGATATTTGGTTAAAAGAAATTGGTATTAATGAAAACTGCCTAACCCGTATTGGTGATAAAAAAGGCGGTAAGAAAAACGAAAGTGATAACTTCTGGTCAATGGGTGATACCGGCCCTTGTGGTCCTTGTACTGAAATTTTTTATGATCACGGTGCAGACATTGCCGGCGGCCCTCCGGGAACAGCAGAAGAAGATGGCGATCGCTATATCGAGATCTGGAATTTGGTTTTCATGCAATATGATCGCGATAAAGAAGGTAACTTAAATCCATTACCAAAACCATCTGTTGATACCGGCATGGGTTTAGAACGTCTTGCTGCGATTATGCAAAATGGACACAGTAACTACGATATTGATTTATTCCAAAATTTAATCGCTGCGGTTGCTAAAGAAACAAACTGCAAAGATAAAGAAAATAATTCATTAAAAGTTATCGCCGATCATATTCGTTCTTGTAGCTTTTTAATTGTTGATGGTGTGCTGCCTTCAAACGAAGGTCGTGGTTATGTATTGCGCCGTATTATTCGTCGTGCACTTCGTCATGGAAATAATTTAGGTCAAAAAGATTCATTCTTTTATAAATTAGTAAAAGTTTTAGTAAAAGAAATGGGCGATGCTTATCCTGAATTAAAAACCGCTCAAGAAAAAGTTGAAAAAACCTTACATCAAGAAGAAGAACGCTTTGCTGAAACCTTAGAAAAAGGTTTGGCGATTTTAGAAGATGCGATTAAAGACATGAAGGGCAAGATTATCTCTGGTGAAGTGGTGTTTAAACTTTATGATACTTATGGCTTCCCTGCAGATTTAACCAATGATATCGCGCGTGAAAAAAACCTAAGCTTAGACATGGCTGGTTTTGAAAAAGCGATGGAGCAACAGCGTGAACGTGCGCGTGCAGCAAGTACCTTTGGTGGCGCTTATGAAGGTAAGTTAGAAATTGAAGGTGAAACTGATTTCACTGGCTATGACCATTTAGAAGGTAAATCAAAAATCGAAGCGATTTATGTTGATGGCGAAGAGGTTACAAAAATAGAAAAAAACCAACCGGCCATGTTGGTGTTAGCACAAACCCCTTTTTATGCAGAGTCGGGTGGTCAAGCGGGTGACAGTGGTTTACTCACTAATGGCAAATCAGAATTTTCAGTAGTTGATACTCAAAAGCAAGGCAAAGCCGTGTTTGGTCATTACGGTGAAGTGCTAAACGGATCATTGAAAGTTGGTGACACGGTGAGTACGCAAGTAAACACAGAACGTCGCCAAGCAATTATTGCAAATCACTCTGCTACTCATTTATTACATGCTGCTTTACGCACAGTTTTAGGTGAGCATGTCACACAGAAAGGTTCGCAAGTTCAAGCCGAACGTTTACGTTTTGATTTTTCACATCCTGAACCGATCAATGCAGAGCAAATAAAAGAAATTGAATACTTAGTGAATCAACATATTCGTTCAAACCACAATGTTGATACCAACTTAATGACACCTGATGAAGCTAAAGCCAGTGGTGCGATGGCCTTGTTTGGTGAAAAGTACGGTGACGAAGTTCGCGTGTTACGCATGAGTGAATTCTCTGTTGAACTTTGTGGTGGTGTGCATGTAACTAACACCGGTGATATTGGTTTATTTAAAATCATTAGCGAGAGCGGGGTGGCGGCAGGTGTTCGTCGAATCGAAGCTGTGACAGCAGAACATGCGTTAGATTGGTCAGACAAAGGTGAAAGCCAACTAGCTGCCATTGCTGCAATGTTAAAAGGTAACCGTGAAGATTTATCGGATCGCGTTAGTCAGTTGATGGATAAAAACCGTAGCTTAGAAAAAGAACTTGCTCAACTTAAAGGTAAGTTAGCCAGTAGTCAGGGTTCTGATTTATCTTCACACGCTGTAGATGTGAATGGTATTAAAGTTTTAGCGGCTAATCTTGAAGGTGCGGATGTGAAAACATTACGTGATACCTTGGATCAGCTTAAAAATAAACTTGGCACCTCCGCTATCGTACTCGCTGCCGTTAACGGCAAAAAAATTAGTCTGGTTGCCGGGGTGAGTAAAGATGCAATCGATAAAGTGAAAGCGGGTGATTTAGTGAATTCTGTTGCCAGCCAGGTGGGTGGTAAAGGTGGTGGTCGTCCGGACATGGCTCAGGCAGGTGGTGATCAGCCCGAAAATCTTTCTGCGGCATTAAAAAGTGTCGTTGATTGGGTGCAAGCTCAAACTGCTTAGTTTTTATACTCTTCTAAGGCTATTTCCTAAAATATTGGATTTTATTTTTTAAGAGTTAAACTTGAGCTAAATACCTTGATTTTATAACGTGCTTTTTGCACGATGGCTTCATTTATCGGCCTTTTTAAGGCCTTTCTCTTTAAATCTGTAACGAATTAGTGTTTAATTTGCGTCCTTTTTACATGGGTAAATCATGGCTTTAATTGTTCAAAAATATGGTGGTACTTCGGTCGGCACGGTTGAGAAAATCGAAAATGTCGCTGAACGTCTGATCGCCGCGAAAAAAGCCGGACATGATGTGGTGGTAGCCGTATCGGCTATGAGCGGTGAAACCAATCGTTTGGTTGAAATGGCTCATCAAATCGCCGATAAACCCGATCCTCGTGAATATGACGTACTTGTTTCGACCGGTGAACAGGTCACGATTGCTTTGTTGAGTATGGCATTAAAAGAGCGAGGCTGTGATGCGCGTTCGTATACCGGCTCACAAGTACATATTTTGACCGATAGCGCGCATACTAAAGCCCGTATTTTAGATATCGATGAAGCCCAAATACGTACTGACTTGGATAAAGGTCGCGTTGTTATTGTTGCCGGGTTTCAGGGGCGGGATGAGCACGGAAATATTACTACGTTAGGTCGTGGTGGTTCCGATACAACGGCTGTTGCGCTGGCTGCAGCTTTAAAGGCTGATGAATGTCAGATTTATACTGATGTTGATGGCGTGTATACCACTGACCCTAGAGTAGTACCGGATGCGCGTCGTTTAGAAAAAATTACCTTTGAAGAAATGCTGGAAATGGCCAGTTTAGGCTCAAAAGTACTGCAAATTCGCTCAGTGGAGTTTGCCGGTAAATATAATGTGAAATTACGCGTGCTTTCTTCGTTTAAAGAAGGGCCAGGTACACTGATTACCTATGAGGAAGAGAATATGGAACAGGCAGTCATTTCAGGAATCGCCTTTAATCGTGATGAAGCCAAGCTCACTATATTAGGTGTGCCGGATCAACCGGGTGTGGCACATAATATTTTAGGCTCAATTGGCGATGCTAATATTGAAGTCGATATGATTATCCAAAATGTGGGTGCTGATGGCACAACTGATTTCACCTTCACTGTGCACCGCAATGATTATGATCAGGCTTTAGAGATATTAAACAAAACGTCTAAAGAATTGGGTGCTCGTGAGGTTATGGGTGATAACGCCATTGTGAAAATTTCACTCGTGGGTGTAGGTATGCGCTCACATGCCGGTATTGCCAGCCAAATGTTTAAAGCATTGGCAGATGAAGGTATCAATATTCGCATGATTTCTACCTCTGAAATCAAGATTTCAGTTGTGGTTGATGAAAAGTATTTGGAACTGGGCGTGCGCGCTCTACATTCAGAGTTTGGTCTGGATGAGGCTAAGGATTAGAAGGAATTTGGCCATTAAATAACCAAACGTAGCTTAATGTTAAGTAATTAAACATTTTTTTAAAGTTTCTTTTTATAGTGTCGATATATTAGGCTGAGCGTGTCACATGAGCTAGTTTCACTAGGTTTTGTAAGGACACAGAAGGAACTGTAATTAAAGATTTATTGTTTTGAGGAGTAAATAAGTATGTTAATTTTAACAAGACGAGTCGGTGAAACGCTCATGATCGGTGATGAAGTAACCGTGACCGTCCTTGGCGTGAAAGGTAACCAGGTTCGTATTGGTGTTAATGCCCCACGTGATATTTCAGTTCATCGTGAAGAAATTTACGAGCGAATCCAAAATGAAACTAAACAACCTGATAAAGAGTAATAAAAATACACTATTAGCAGCATAAAGGCTTTACCTTGGGTTACTCCTTCAGTATCCTTGCGCTCGTTGGATATTGGAGAAGTGGCCGAGTGGCTGAAGGCGCGCCCCTGCTAAGGGTGTATAGGTTTATCCCTATC
>CAZSCK010000095.1:0-7748 GCA_964605385.1 uncultured Thioalkalispiraceae bacterium | reverse complement strand
CTCGCAATGACGTGTCCCTTTTTAGGTTTGAATAGGCTATAAAATGAAAGATCAATAGCCCCTAGTATTAGTCTGAATTTTAGTGTTTTTTTCAGGTCGGGCTTTTACCCTCTATTTTATTTTTGTTGTGGGGCACTACGAAGCCGACCTACAAAACAAAAAAAGCCGCTTCAATAATGAAGCGGCTTTTTTATGTAACGTCGTCTTGAATAACATCAAGACAGTGTTAAATTACATTGCGTGAATACGAGTATTCAAACGACTTTTATAACGTGCTGCTTTATTCTTGTGCATTAAGCCTTTGTTGCTGGTTTTATCGATAATAGAAACCGCAGCGTTATAAGCTGTTGTTGCTTCATCTTTATTGCCAGCAGAAATTGCAGACAATACTTTCTTAAGAGAAGTACGGAACATTGCACGGTAGCTCGCATTGCGTTGACGATGAGTTTCCGCCTGACGGGCACGTTTTTTTGATTGCGCTGTATTAGCCAAAGTAAGTCTCCTGACTCAAATCTGATACTGGAAAGCCGCGTATTTTGGCGATTTCCCCCCTGTTTGTCAATGCTAATGTTGCTTAATTATAAGTAATTTAAATGCTGCTGGGTAGAAGCTATTTGACGTGTTATCCTGCTAACAAATCAAGCAAAAACAGTACCTTACCTGATTAATTAACGTTTTTTACATCAAAAATACAGAGATTCAATGGGATTATTTAGATCAACAGCAGTCGTTAGCAGCATGACCATGGTGTCACGGGTCTTCGGATTACTGCGCGATATGGTTTTTACTCGCTATTTTGGTGCAGATGCCGGCACAGATGCCTTTTTGGTTGCTTTTAAGATTCCTAATTTTTTGCGTCGTTTGTTTGCCGAAGGTGCCTTTTCTCAGGCCTTTGTGCCTGTTTTGAGTGGCGTAAAGACTGAGCATGGAGATGAAGCTGTCTCTGAATTAGTACGGAATACCCTGGGCACATTGGCAGGAATCCTATTTATAGTGAGCGTGATTGCAGCAGTTGCCTCCCCCATTTTAGTGATGATTTTTGCCCCGGGATTCATTAATCAGCCAGAAAAATTTGATTTAACCTCAGAAATGCTGCGAATCACTTTCCCTTATATATTGTTTATGTCTCTTACTGCATTATCTGCAGGAATATTAAATACTTACGGACGCTTTGCGGTACCCGCATTTACCCCTGTTTTACTCAACTTGAGCTTGATTGCCTCGGCAATTTGGTTGGCTCCTCTAATGGATGTACCGATTATGGCGCTGGCCTGGGGCGTTTTTATTGCCGGTGTGGCTCAATTGGCCTTCCAGATTCCATTTATTTTGAAGTTGGGCTTATTGCGCTGGCCGCGTTGGGGCTGGAAAAATAGTGGTGTGCGCCGAATTTTAAAACTGATGATTCCGGGTATTTTTGGCTCGTCGGTAATGCAAATTAACTTGTTACTGGACACTGTTATTGCTTCATTTTTGGTGAGTGGTAGCGTGACCTGGCTTTATTTATCCGATCGAATGGTGGAACTGCCATTGGGAATATTTGGTATTGCACTCGCTACGGTTATTTTGCCAAATTTATCGCAAAAACATGCCGCCGGAGATCCCGAGTCTTTTTCACACATGTTGGATTGGGCTTTGCGCCTGGTTTTGGTCATTGCTTTACCCGCTGCTGTGGCGCTGGCGGTATTGGCCGGGCCGATATTAAGTACCTTATTTCTTTATGGTGACTTTCGGCCGCTGGATGTGGAAATGGCATCCATTAGTCTCCTGGTTTATAGCGGCGGTTTACTGGGTTTTATTCTGGTAAAAGTTCTGGCACCGGGCTATTTTGCCCGTCAGGACACCAAAACACCGGTTAAGGCCGGGCTGATTGCGATGTTCGCGAATATGCTGATGAATGTACTTTTTGTTGTTCCAATGCTCCATTATGACTGGCCAGCACCACATGCAGGTTTAGCTTTAGCAACCACGCTTTCCGCTTTTTTGAATGCGGGTTTATTATATTTAGGCTTAAAAAAGACGGGCGTGTACACTCCGCAAAAAGGTTGGATGAAATTATTTTTCCAAACTATTTTGGCAGGGAGTGTGATGGGAGGGATTATTTTCATAGTCTCTGGTGAGCTCTCGTTTTGGACAAAAGCCACTGCTATCGAGAGAGTAATACAGTTAAGCTGGATTATTCCATTGGGAGCAGTGAGTTACTTCGTTGTTTTATGGATAACTGGAGTGCGTTTTTCACAGTTGCTGAGGCCGAAGCAAAGTTAGATTAAGTTATCCCTTTGTTTTTGATATACTTTCGCTCCTTTTGAATAGATGAACGAGTATTATGGAACTGATTCGTGGCTTACAGAATATTCGCTCAAAACACTGCGGCTGTGTTGCAACCATTGGCAATTTTGATGGGGTGCATCTTGGGCATCAGGCGGTATTAGGGCAGCTGGCAGAAAAAGCAGCGGAACTGGGGTTGCCGACGGCATTAATCACCTTTGAGCCACAGCCGATGGAATATTTTGTTCCAGATAAAGTGCCTGCACGACTCACTCGTTTTCGTGAGAAAATACTGGCTTTACAACGTTATTCGGTTGATCGTGTTTGCTGTTTGTCTTTTAACGATAAATTAGCAAAATTAAGTGCAGAAGATTTTATTGAACAAGTATTGGTAGAGAAGTTAGGTGTAAAATATCTTGTAGTTGGAGATGACTTCCGTTTTGGCGCGAAAAGAGCCGGAACATTTGAAATGCTTGTTGAAGCAGGAAAAAAATACGGCTTCCAGGTTGTCAGTATGCACACTTTTGAAATTGATAATGAGCGTGTAAGTAGTACCAGAGTTCGAACAGCATTAGAAAAGGGTGAGATGTCTAATGCTGAAAAATTATTAGGTCGGCGTTACCGTATGAGTGGCCGAGTTGCTCATGGTGAAAAGCTAGGGCGAGAACTAGGTTTCCCTACGGCGAATATACATTTGCACAGACAGGCTTCACCGATACAAGGCATTTTTGTTGTTGAAGTATTTGGACTGGATAAAGAACCTTTACAAGGTGTTGCAAGCATTGGAACGCGACCAACGGTTAATGAAACAAAAGCGTTACTCGAAGTTTTTTTATTAAACTTTGATCAAGATATTTATGGAAGACATATTCAAGTGAGTTTTTTAAAGAAACTCCGTGATGAAGAAAAATTTGATTCATTGGACGAATTAATAAAACAAATACAATTGGATGTAGAACAGGCGCAGGCATATTTTGCTGCATAGAAATATGCCGTCATTGTGAGAAAGTATTTTTCAATTCTTTCTCGCAATGACAGCGCATTATTAAATTTATAACTTAAAGAAAAAACAATCGTGGCTGACTATAAAGATACATTAAATTTACCGCAAACTAAATTTCCTATGAAAGGAAACCTTGCGCAACGTGAACCTGGTTTTTTAAAAAACTGGTACGAAATGGATTTGTACGGAAAGATTCGTGCGCTTTGTAAAGAAGAAAAACGTCCTTCGTTCATCTTGCACGATGGTCCTCCCTATGCGAATGGTGATATTCATATTGGTCATGCGGTAAATAAAGTTTTAAAAGATATCATTATTAAGTCTAAAACTTTAAGTGGTTTTGATGCGCCTTATATTCCAGGGTGGGATTGTCATGGCTTACCGATCGAACTCATGGTTGAGAAAAAGAAAGGTAAAGCTGGAGTTAAAATATCACATAGTGAATTTCGTGATGCATGTCGTGAATATGCAGCTAAACAAGTGGATGGTCAGCGTGAAGACTTTAAACGTTTAGGCATTTTAGGTGAGTGGGATAACCCTTATCTTACGATGGACTATAAATTTGAAGCCGGCATTGTTCGTTCACTTGGGCAAATAATTAAAAATGGTCACTTACACAAAGGTTCAAAACCTGTTCATTGGTGTGTCGACTGTGGTTCGTCTTTAGCTGAAGCCGAAGTTGAATATGAAGATAAAACATCACCAGCGATTGATGTGCGTTTTGAAATCTTAAACGAAACCGCATTAATGGCGCGTTGCAGTAATGTTGAAGGTGCAGAGGGAACCGGTCCTGTCTCTATTGTTATTTGGACAACAACACCCTGGACGTTACCCGCCAATCAGGCTGTTGCAGTAAATCCTGAGTTTGAATACGCCGTTGTACAATGTGACGGTATCGGTGCGCATGTGCCTGAACGTTTGATCATTGCGCAAGATTTATTAAGCGATGTAATGGCGCGCTATGATGCTTCTGATTATCGTGTTGTTGCTTATTGTAAAGGTTCTGATCTTGAAGGTTTAAAAGTACAACATCCATTTTATGATCGTGAAGTCCCCATTATTCTTGGCGACCATGTCACGTTGGATGCGGGTACTGGTGCAGTACATACTGCTCCGGGACATGGGCAAGAAGATTATGTTGTTGGTCAAAAATATAATTTAAAAGTGGATAACCCTGTTGATACCAATGGTACGTTTCTTGAAGGCACCCCTTTGTTTGCAGGGCAGCATGTTTTTAAAGCCAACGACAGTGTGCTTGATGTTTTAAAAGCAAAAAGTAAACTTGTGCATGAAGAAAAAATTCGTCATAGCTATCCACATTGCTGGCGGCATAAGAGCCCCATTATTTTCCGGGCGACTCCGCAGTGGTTTATTAGCATGGAACAAAACAATTTACGCAAAGATTGTATTGCCGCAATCAAAGAAACGAAGTGGATGCCAAGCTGGGGTGAAGCACGCATCATCGGCATGGTTGAAAACAGTCCGGACTGGTGTATTTCACGTCAACGTAGCTGGGGTGTGCCAATTCCTTTGTTTGTTAATAAAAAAACCGGCAAGTTACATCCTGATACCGATGATTTATTAGAGAAAGTTGCGACCCAGATTGAAGGAAAAGGTGTGAACGCCTGGTTTGAATCAGATACAGCAAGTTATCTTGGTGATGAAGCAGACAATTACGAAAAAGCGCAAGATATTTTAGATGTATGGTTTGATTCTGGTGTGTCACATAATGTTGTTTTAAATATGCGTGAAGGTTTAAGTGATTATCCGGCTGCGGATTTGTACCTTGAAGGTTCAGATCAACATCGTGGCTGGTTCCAGTCATCATTAAAAACATCAATAGCGATGTATGGTAAACCTCCTTACAAGTCTGTGTTGACTCATGGGTTTGCCGTTGATGCTAAGGGACAAAAAATGTCCAAGTCAAAAGGTAATGTGGTTGCTCCACAAAAAATCATTAAAAACTTAGGCGCAGATATTTTACGTTTGTGGATTGCTTCAACTGATTATAGCAGTGAAATGACCGTGTCCGATGAAATCGTTAAACGCACTGCGGATGCCTATCGTCGTATTCGTAATACTATGCGTTTTCTTTTGTCTAACCTGGATGGTTTTGATCCAGCTAAAGATATGTTGCCAGCTGATCAAATGTTATCGCTTGATAAGTGGGCAATAGAAACAACCAAGCAGTTACAAAGTAATATCATGGATACTTACGATACCTATGAGTTCCATCAAATTTATCAACAGATTCATAATTTCTGTGCAGGTGAAATGGGGAGTTTCTATTTAGATATTATTAAAGATCGCCAATACACCACACAAGAAGATAGTGTTGCACGTCGTTCATGTCAAACAGCGATTTATCATATTTTGGAAGCGATGGTGCGGTGGCTAGCACCTATATGTAGTTTTACTGCTGACGAACTTTGGGCATTTATGCCTGGCGAACGTAATGAATCTGTTTTATTAAATCAGTGGTATAACATGCCGACGATGTACAGTGATGATAAAGCCGCAGAAGATGCGTTAGCTTATTGGAAACAAATTACAGAAGTACGTGAAGTCGTTAATAAAGAACTCGAAGCACTACGCGTAGCAGGTGAGATAGGTTCAGGTCTTGCGGCCGATGTTGAAATTTATTGTGGCCGTGAAATTATGGATACTTTAAATACATTAGATGATGAACTGCGTTTTGTCTTTATCACTTCTGATGCGAAGTTGTATCTTGCCGGTGAACCGCCTGCAGAAGCACAACATTATACCTTATCAACTAATGATGAAATCTGGGTTGCCGTTGCTGCATCAGCACATGAAAAATGTACACGTTGTTGGCATCACCGAGAAGACGTTGGCAAAGATGATAAGCATCCAGAGTTATGTGGGCGTTGTATTGATAATGTTGATGGTGAAGGTGAAGAGCGTTTACATGCTTGATGTTGAGGAATTAATCAAATGCTAAAGTGGATATGGTTGGCAATCGTTGTCATTATTGCAGACCAATTAACAAAATACATTGCTAGTACATCATTGCAAATGCATGTGCCTATTGCCGTAATGCCCATGTTTAATTGGACATTAATGCATAACCCCGGAGCAGCATTTAGTTTTTTAGCAGATGCAGGTGGTTGGCAGCGTTGGTTCTTTGCTGTTATTGCGGTTGTGGTGAGTGTTGTTATTGTTTTATGGATTAAACGATTAGAACAACACGAAAAATGGCAGGCTATTGCTTTAGCACTTATTTTAGGTGGTGCGTTAGGTAATGTGATTGATCGTATCTGGTTAGGTTATGTTGTTGACTTCATTCAGATCTATTACCAACAATGGTACTGGCCTGCATTTAATATTGCAGACTCTGCTATTAGTATTGGTGTTGCGATGATTATTATTGAAAGTATCCGAGAATACCGAACTGAAAGAAACAAAAAATCAGAATAAACCAGGTTTTGATTTATGTAGGTTGGGCTACCGCCCAACGCAGAGTTAATTCGTTTAAATAACTATCACCTATAACTGATGGTTTTGTCGGCCTGAAGAGCCGACCTACAAAAGACAGTAGATGAATTTTAACATTCACTAACAAAATGAATGCTTTTGATTTATGTAGGTCGGGCTTCAGCCCGACGCGGAGTTAATTCGTTTAAATAACCATCACCTGTAACTGATGGTCTTGTCGGCATGAATACCGATCTACAAAAAATACGTAACAGGATTTAAATAATATGGGTGATGTAGAAGTTTTAACTATAGGTGCGGGTTGCGAAGTAACCATGCATTTTACTTTAGCACTTGAAGATGGCACGATTGCAGATGCTTCAGTTGATGGTGAGCCAATGACTTTCACTATGGGTGATGGCAGCTTGATCGAAGGATTGGAAATGGTGTTGTATGGATTAAAATTAGGCGAAAAGCAAAGCTTATCCATTGAACCACGTGATACCTTTGGTTTTCCTGACGAAGAAAGTATTCATACCTTGCCGCGTACAGAATTTTCTGATGATTTAAAAATTGAAGAAGGGATGATTATTGGTTTTAGCACTCCTTCTGGTGAAGAAATTCCCGGTGCGATTATGGAAATTAAAGATGATGAAGTTAAAGTTGATTTTAATCATCCACTTGCAGGTCATGAAGTTGTCTTTAGTGTAGAAATTGTTGATATTAAACTAGCATAACCACAGTACTGCTTGTCATTGCGAGCGAAGCGCGGCAATCTGTAGAAAAATGCCATTTATTATGAGATTACTGCGGATATCCTGTCCTTCGCCCTACGGGCCAAGCATAGCTTGTTTAAAATCGTTCCATACGATTTTATGCCGCAGTCACTATCGTTCCTTCGCAATGACGTAATTTTTGATTTATCCGGAGCTTGAACATTGTCTGAATCAAAACAAGTAATTTTAGCCAACCCCCGCGGCTTCTGTGCCGGCGTTGATCGTGCTATTGATATTGTCGAACGTGCCATCGAATTATTTGGCGCCCCAAT
>CAZSCK010000094.1:4137-7889 GCA_964605385.1 uncultured Thioalkalispiraceae bacterium | reverse complement strand
CGCTTTTTTACACCCCTTATGCTAATCGTTAACATTTAATAATAAAGTGGATATATTTACATAATGGACTTCCTTACTTTTAAAAACTTCATTAGCACTGAGGCATTAATAATATTTTATTACATCGGTGCAGTTATATTACCTATAGGAATATTTATCTTAGGTCGGTACCTGTCTCAAAAATTTAACGTTATTGATGCTGCATATAAAAACGGGAAAGAAATAATATGGAATTCATTAAATAAAAAACAAAAAATAAAACTAAGCATAGCATTTGTAACATGCTTTATGTTTATGGAGCTTTTTTGGCGCATGCTATTTGAGTTCCTGATTGCCTACATGCAAATTCGAGATGCCTTGTTGCAAACTCAACTATAGGAATAGTTGTTTAACATACGCTAACAAGTCATTTGATTTTAACGTTATTTAATAAAGAAAAAGTAAAACAATCTATAAAGGTAAGTGTTATTGTGGTGCGAGACAGAAAGAAAAATAATTTACATATTTTTTTTAATAATATCCGCAACCCGAAATGAATTTGCATAGATAGTCCATGTATAAGGCACACTACCACCTGTTGGCATAAAACTACCATCCGTAACATATAAATTATTAACATCATGTACTTTACAATCTGCATCTAATACTGAGGTTTGAATGTCATTGCCAAAGCGGCAACCGCCGGCAACAAGGTTTGCGGGGGGTGACCCACTCACGTTATACCGTATATTATCTGCGCCCATTTGTTTTAAAACTTTCAACGCCTTTTGGCTTAGGTATTCCCCTACTTTTAAATCATGCTCATGGTAACCAATGCGGATTTTAGCGACAACGGAACCCCATTTATCTTTTACTTTATTATCAAGGCTGACAAAACAATTATCCGTTGGCAGCCAGTCATTAAAAACTTCGAAACGTAAATCCTGAGTTGTAGTAAAAGTCGATTTTAATTTTCGTTTAAGTTCTTTTCCCCAAACCAAATTACCATTGTCATCCCACTTAAGCGGCATTGCTTTGCTAATCGCATTTGGATGGCGTAATAAAAAATCAATTATGCCACCTTTAGCAGATCCACCCATCTTTTTATCATTAATAAAATACCAATCCTGTAACCCTCGATTAACAAAAGGACCACGTATTTTTAATTGTTCTGCTTTTAATTTATCGATTTTTTTATAGGCAAACTCCCCTGTACCTGAACCACCCGCTGAGAATAATAAATTTTTACCTAATTGATTATAATTATTACCTAACCCATTGGGATGTTTCGCTCCTGTGGAAGCAAGCAATAAACGACTGGTTTCAATCGCCTGACAAGCGATAACAAATATTTTCGCGCTAACCATTTGTTTAATGTTGTTTTCATCAAAATACTTTACCGCAACCACATTACCTTTATGATTACTTTCTAACTTATAAACTTTTGCGTTAGGTTGAATTTTACAGTTACCTGTTTTTATTGCACGATTTAATAATGCCGCACGCGAACTCCCTTTAGCGCCAGATGAGCAACCATAACTTCCACAATAACCTGAATACTCACAGCTGTTACGCCCCATAGCTGGTTGAGATAATATAGCCCTTGGTGTTTGTAAGGATGTGTAACCTAATTGTTCGCAGGCTTTATCAATATTATTAACAATAGGATGTTCTTCTGTTGGGGGATAAGGAAAGTCTTTTGTTGAACGTGGCTCTTGAAACTTATGCTCGCGAATGCGACCCGAAATCCCGATCTCTGTTTCTGCTTTAGTGTAATAAGGCTCTAAATCTTCATAGCTAATTGGCCAGTCTGCAATATTAGCGCCTTTAATTTTGCCGAACTCTGATAACAAACGAAAATCTTTTGGTTTAAGGCGATAAAAAAAACCACTCATAAAATTAGATGAACCGCCTACTACATTGCCATTCCAGAAATCCCAGCCTGATTCTTCAGTCGATTCACCTTGCCAGCTTCCATCGTGATATTGTTCTTCAATGACATGTTTTTCATCTTTTAATTGCGGGCTATAAACACTGCGAACGCAACACGCTAATTCATCTTTATAAAAATCTTTTTCGGTTAACCATGGCCCTTTCTCCAGAATCAGGACAGACTTACCTGCTTTTGCTAACTCTAATGCAATGGGGCCACCACCTGCACCACTGCCAACAATACAGATATCATATTCGAGGTTCATGCTTTGGTAGTCCTGTATCGATTTTTACTTAATTTTATTTTGCTTAGCTTAAAATATTTTTTATTTTCAGGTGGTGTTGGAAAACCGGGTTGGTGTTGCAACCATAACCAACCAATTCCATTTGGATTTCCACCATAAACAGGATCCGTTAATAAGGCCTCAAGCAAATAAGTCAAAAGCACGGATAACCAGCGAGTTCCGGCACGACTACTTTCTATGCGCCTTAATATTTTTTCTTTGGAATCAGTATCGAGTTGAATAAATTTTTTTGAATACTTTTGTTTTGCAAGATCGTTTAACCAGCTAACTCCGTTTTTTATTAGCTTACGATCGTCTTCTTCAAAATCTGGCGTATCCATCATGCCGCGAAGATACTCTAATGCATTAATATCTTTTGCACCGATTAAAAGTTGTGAAGATGGAGAGTGTGTTTCTGCTGGAAACAAATGTTGCTGAACTTCAGATAAGGTTAACCAGGGTTCTTTATTGATTTCGGCGGGTATTTTTTTTGTACTATTTCCAGCCAGACTTGATAGCGGATAGACAGCAGCGGCAGCCGCTAAAACAGACATAAACTCTCTACGACTTAACAAAGTTTCATTAACCATGAGCCATCTTCTTTTTAATCACGCTTTTTTACGAAACTGTTTAAAAAATGCTTTAAAGCGCTTTCCTGAATATTCACCGTTGACAAAAAACTGACTAATATCTTTTGAAAGTAAAAGTTTTCCATTGCTCTCTGTCACAAAAATATGTGGATAACCTAAAACCCGTGGAAACACTTTTAGGAATTCACGGTTGTCATTTTCATCACTGACATTTACTTTGAGAACGACAAAAGTTTGATGTAATTGTTTTTTTATTTCAGCGTTGTTATTAAGAAATCTGTCCAGCACATGGCACCACTTACACCAATCGCCACCTACTTCAATGAGTATCCTACGCTGAGTTGCGCTTGCTAACTTAATCGCATCTCGACCATCTTGCATTGCATTTCGATTTGAATCATAACCCAGACTGTAAACAGGGAGTTGTTCTGCAAAGGCATTTTGCAGAAAAATAAAAAATAATAGTAAAGGCAGGAGTAATTTTTTCATTTTAATTCCTGTCATTGCGAGAAAATGAAATGACCGTGGCAATCTCATGATGATTCGCACTTAACATGAGATTGCTTCAGTCACGTTGTTCCTTCGCAAGGACGAGTAAACCGTACACTTACAGTTAACGTTTAGCGATAGTCCGAATTTTTTGTGTTGATGCATCAATTGCAGTATCAAGTTCTGAACTATAATAATGAGCATTCGCGATACCAATAATAGCAGGCGCAATCTTATTACCATGAGCATCAACCAGAATTAAAGTCGGCACCATTGATACATTGTACTCATCACCAAATTCATCGGCATCACGTTCTTTGCCATTAAAGTCTTGCACACTATCAGTACCATCTATTCTTATTTTTCGAATAATGACTTTGCCATCGTATTCTGCATTACGCAGTATCGGCTTGAGATAATCTTCTTCAACTTCAATACAAAACGGGCAATGCTTCATCGAAAAAAACAGTAATACCGG
>CAZSCK010000094.1:0-4037 GCA_964605385.1 uncultured Thioalkalispiraceae bacterium | reverse complement strand
CACCCATGTCTGAAAATATCCTGCGAATTGCGACACGTAAAAGCCCACTCGCTTTATGGCAAGCTCACTATGTCAGCAATATGCTCCAACACCATCATCCAGAATTGAAAGTTGAGCTGGTGACCATGGTCACTCAAGGTGACAAAATTCTTGATACACCGCTCGCTAAAGTGGGTGGAAAAGGCCTTTTTGTTAAAGAACTGGAAGTTGGTATGTTGGAAGGCCGCGCGGATATTGCGGTGCATTCAATGAAAGATGTGCCGGTCGAGTTCCCTACAGGACTGCATCTAGCAGCCATTTGCGAACGTGAAGACCCGCGTGATGCCTTTGTTTCCAATAATTTCAAATCTCTCGAAGAACTACCGCAGGGTGCACGTTTGGGAACCTCGAGTTTACGCCGTCAGTCTCAGATTGCTGCACTTCGTCCGGATCTTAAAATTATCGATCTACGTGGAAACGTGAATACCCGCTTAAAGAAACTTGATGATGGTGAATATGATGCCATTATCCTCGCGGCGGCTGGCTTAAAACGTCTCGAATTTGAAGATCGTATCACCCAGTTTATTGCTACCGATGTTTGCTTACCCGCCATTGGTCAGGGTGCCGTGGGTATTGAATGCCGTAGTGATGATGCACACGTCCATAACCTGATTGCGCCACTCAATGACTATAAAACCCAAATCCGCGTCACCGCAGAACGCGCCATGAATGAACGATTGCAAGGTGGGTGTCAGGTGCCGATTGCAGGCTATGCTGAAATTGAAAAAGACCTGATTATGCTGCGCGGCCTGGTTGGCCAGGTTGATGGTAAAAAAATTATTCGTGGCGATATTGCCGGCCCAATAGACAGCGCAGCTGAACTCGGTGTTGTTTTGGCAGAAGATTTACTTATCCGTGGCGCAGATAAAATTCTCAATGAACTCTATGCTAATTCATAAATAACAAAATGGAATTAATGCAGCGCATCATGATCACCCGTCCGGCCCATCAAGCCGGAAAACTTGCTGAAGGCATCGTTACCGCGGGTGGCACAACTTTTTTATTCCCTACTTTAGATATTTGCACTACTGAACTTACAGCAAAAGACAAAGAAAAAATTCAGCAGATTAATCAATTCGATATTATTATTTTCATTAGCCCGAATGCAGTAGAACATGGGCTTAATCAAATTCAAGCCATTACAGATTTACCTCACAATATTCTGCTTGCCACCATTGGTCAGGCTAGTGCAAAAGCCTTAAACAGCAAACTCGGAAAACAACCGGACATATCACCTGAAAAAAACTTTAATAGCGAGGGATTATTAGCAACTCCGGCTATGCAAAATGTTGCTAATAAACGCATTTTAATTATTCGCGGTAATGGTGGACGAGAGCATCTAAAACAGACCTTACAACAACGAGGGGCATCTGTTGACTACCTCAATGTTTATAAACGTTTAAAACCTGCAATAGACAGCTCGGATTTAGAACAATATTTGCAGAATAATGAGATTGCCGCTATTGTCATTACTAGCGCTGAGAACTTAAAAAACTTACTTGAACTGACACCTGAAAAAGTCACATCAAGCTTGTTACAGTTACCCTTATTACTGATTAATAAGCGTCTTATTGATGTTGCTAACAAAGCAGGATTTAAAAATAAACTCATCGTCGCAACAGAAGCCAGTGATGAAGCAATTATTGAATCATTAAAAGAAAATAATTTATTAAGACCTATGCATCGACAATAGAAATAATGGAAATGACATGACCGACGCTGAAGAAAAACCGACTGCAACAAAAACAACTGAAAAAAAAGTGCAAAAAAAGACGGTTAAATCAACATCATCCAATGCCGGTGTTTTTACTTTAGTTTTTCTTCTCGCTATCGCTACTGTTGGTGGCCTTTATTTATTATGGGAAAATCAGCAAAAAAACTTTATTAAACAACAATTAACAACTCAACGAATCGATAAACAATTAACCACACTAAATGAACAGCAACAAAACTTTAGCATTCAAAACACAAAAAAAATTGAAAGCATTCAAACTTTTCAGGAAAAATTACGCCATAATCTCACCAATATTGTTCGTAACAACCAATATTTTCGTGACGACTGGTTAATTGCTGAAGCAGAGTACCTTCTTCAGTTAGCAACCTATCGATTATTGCTTGAAAAGGATGTTACAACTGCAACAATTGCTTTAAAAGCAGCAGATGCCCGCTTAGCTGAAGTCGCTGATCCGGCTTTATTGAAAATTCGGAAAATTTTAAAAAATGATTTACAAGCACTCGGTAATATTCAAGTTGTAGATTTAGCAGGATTATCTGTAACCCTGACAGCACTGATTGATAACATTACTAACTTACCTTTGTTAACTCCAGATCCTAAAACGCATAAGTTAACGCAAGCAGAAAAAGCACCCGCTTCACCTGAAGTAAAGAGTCTGCAAGAATTGCCGGCGGCTATCTGGAAAGACATTAAAAGCCTGGTTATTATTCGCAACCATCAAAAACCCGTTCAACCCCTGCTTGCGCCCGGACAACATTTTTTCCTTGTACAGAACCTTACACTCTTATTTGAACAGGCAAGGCTTGCATTATTAAATGGTAAGAATGAAATTTATCAAGGGCGTTTACAGGCAACAAAAAAATGGATTAATCAATATTTTGATACTGAACATAATATTACTCGCAACATGTTAGCCAGCATTAATGAGTTACAAAAATTTGATATTAATCCTACTTTACCTGATATTTCTTCAACATTTTCTGCGGTTAAAAAATATCGAACCCAGGGAAAAATACCTGAAATTCCAGCGACAAAGGCTAAAGAAAAATAATGAAATATTTATTTAGTTTTTTCGCCATTATATTTATTGCAGTAACTGCAGGCTTACTTGCTCATGAAGATTCAGGCTATGTTTTATTTGGCCGTGGTTATGACACAATTGAAATGAGCCTGTCGCTTTTTTTAGCTTTACTTTTTCTTAGTTACATTTTTGGTTATATTTTAGTGCGCTTTATTTTTCGCACCTGGACAATGCCGGAACATATAAAGCAATGGCGTCGCATACAGCAGGCTGAAAAGGCACGAAAAATATCATTAAAAGGTTTGATTAATTTATCGCAAGGTCAATGGAAAAAAGCAGAACGTTTATTAATACGCGCAGTTAAAAACAGTGACATGCCATTATTAAATTATCTTTCAGCAGCCAAGGCCGCGCAAAAACAAAATTCACCTGAACGCCGAGATCATTATCTTGCATTGGCATATCAAAGCATGCCGGAAGCAGATTTTTCAGTAAAACTCACCCAGGCTGAATTGCAATTTGCTCATGGTCAAAATGAGCAAGCCTTAGCAACACTAGTAAACTTACACAGACTTTCACCCAAGCACCCTCACATAATGGTGCTATTAAGCCAGCTTTATCGACAATTAAAAAGCTGGGAAGACCTTAGAAAGTTATTAGCACCGTTACGCAAACAAGCCGTTTTCCCTGAAAAAAAATTACTTGAAATAGAAAAAGAAACTTATGCGGCTCTCATTCAACAAATCACGAAAAATAGTGAAGCCGATAAACTACAGCTGTTATGGAAAAACATTCCTCGTGAATTAAAAAAAGACGCTGACTTGCTTGAAGTTTACTGCAACAAACTCATTCAAATCGAACAAAATGATGAAGTAGAATCTATACTTAGAAATGCGTTACGCAAAGAGTGGCAACCAAAATTAGTCAAACAATATGGTTTAGTTAAATCAAACCAGCTTGAAAAACAGTTAAGCTTTGCCGAGTCTTTATCAAAAGATCATGATAACCACCCAATATTATTACTCACCTTAGGGCGGTTATGTATGTATAACGACTTGTGGGGCAAAGCACGTGCATATCTTGAGGCTAGTATTGGTAATAAAGAACTCGCTGAAACGTATAAAGAGTTGGGGCTGTTAATGGAATACCTTAATGAGCCAAAGCTTGCAGCAGAGTATTTCAAAAAAGGTTTATTTATTAAATAAATATAACTGCTTCATTTACAAAACTTTCATAAATTAT
>CAZSCK010000093.1:6606-8120 GCA_964605385.1 uncultured Thioalkalispiraceae bacterium | reverse complement strand
GGACTGACCCCACCCGAACCTTTTACCTTGTATATACCTTTATTCTTGCTATAACGATACACCGCAGCCACAGATATTCCATAGTCTGGTGCTACCAGGCTATAACAGGTATTAACATAGGATGGTTCGGGCATTGTTATTCCATGTATCGAAGCAACAATGGCTGCCGCACATACTTTTCCCTGGCTATTGGCGGCGAAACCGGATTTGGGCATTTTCCCGGCAATAGCTGCATCACCAATAATATGAATGTCTGCATGTACTTTTGATTCAAAAGTACGTTGATTTACCGGACACCAGCCATCGTTATTTGTGAGCCCAGATTGTTGGACGATTGCACCGGCTTTTTGTGGAGGAATAAAATTTATTACGTCCCCTTTATGTTTATCCCCTATTTCTGTAATTAGAGTACGTCTAGCTACATCTACCTGCTCTATACGTCCACCTTCACCAGCACTGACCCATTCGATCATTCCTGGGTAGAGTTGTTCCCATGCCTGGGTGAACAAAGCTTGTTTGGAAAATTTATCTTTGGCATCAAGGATTAAAATCTTGGATTTTGGTTTTTGTTGCTTCAGGTAATGGGCGATCAGACTAACTCGCTCATAAGGTCCGGGAGGACAGCGGAAAGGATTAGCAGGTGGGGCAATGATGACCACCCCCCCATCAGACATTGCAGTGAGTTGATTACGAAGTAATGTTATTTGTGTTCCACCTTTCCATGCATGGGGTAATGTCTGTGCATCTATTTCTGTCATGCCATCCACAATATCCCAGTTAAAATCAATTCCGGGTGAAAGTATCAAGCGGTCATAAGCAAGAGATTGTCCATTGTTCAGTTTGACCTTTTTACCCGGGGCATCCACTTCCTGAACCCTGGCATGGATTACTTTTACCCCACGTTTTGCCTGACTACTGTAGTCATGGCTAATATCATCCATCTGACGAAAACCACTTAATACGGCATTACTAAATGGACAGGTTACAAAACGGTTTGCTGGTTCAATTAAGGTAACTTCTAGGTTTGGATCAAAACGTTTTAGATATTTAGCACAAGTGGAACCACCAAAACCGCCTCCGACAACAATGACTCGTGCACTTGTTTTGCCACTTTTTGACCAGGCAGCCATTGGTCCCAGCGTTGTCAGTAAAGCACCGGAAGTGCCAATGAGTTGAATAAACTTTCTACGATTAATTGTATTCATGGCAGACTCCTATTTCTGTTGTGAAAAATATTCGGCAATCATTTTAATTTCTTCATCCGAATATCCTTTGGCATGGCGTCCCATAACAGTAGATTCTCTTGTGCCAGCGCGAAATTCTTTAAGTGCCGTGCTAAGGAATCGCTCGGACTTACCATTAATACTGGGAATTGCGCCCGGGCTTTTACCGTCTGTACCATGGCAGGCAGCACATGAGTTACTTAGCATTATTGCTTGTGTTATTTCGACGGCAACGACTGATTGGGTACTAAATAAAACGAGTGCAGCTAATAGAAGTGTTTTTATTGAAAA
>CAZSCK010000093.1:0-6506 GCA_964605385.1 uncultured Thioalkalispiraceae bacterium | reverse complement strand
AGTTTTCGGGAACAAGCTTGATTTCATACAGAAAAAGTAAAATAGTGTGTCATGGCATAGAGTTAAAGCTATGTTTTGCAAATAAGGTATAAGGCAGCTATCTTTATATTATGCAAGACGGTTTAATTTCACATGATCAAGACAACCTGGCCTATAGTTTGCTTAAGCTAATCGAGGAAATGGTTGCCGAATTATATGTTAATAAACCTCGCACTTTTATTCTTACTCTCGATAGTTCACTTGATGGTGATTTAGGCCTGGATAGTTTAGCGCGTGTTGAGCTGATTAGCCGGATTGAACAACGCTTTAAGGTCGCATTACCTCAGCGAGTGTTTGTAGAAGCAGAGTCACCACGTGATTTGTTACGATCGATTTTTAGTGTTCAGGGCCAAAAAGAATCTGTTTCTTCAAAAGATGTGATCGAACTGATTGTTGGTAAAGTAGAGGAATTACCCCTTCAAGCTTCGACACTGATCGAAATTCTGGAATGGCATGTACAACATAATCCTGATCGAGTGCATATCCATATTGTTGGTGATGATAGTGAAGCTGAAACATTAACCTATAAGCAACTTTGGCAGGGTGCAGAGAAAGTTGCTATCGGACTGCAGCAACAAGGTATTCAGTCAGGTGATACCGTGGCGATTATGTTGCCGACAGGTAAAGATTATTTTTTTAGTTTTTATGGCATCGTTTTAACTGGAGCCATACCGGTTCCTATTTATCCCCCGGTAAGACGTAATCAACTTGAAGACCATTTACGTCGACATAGTGGGATTTTGAATAATTGTGTTGCAAAAATATTAGTGACGATGCCGGAGGCAAAAATTGTTGCTCAGTTATTAAAATCACAAGTTTTAAGTTTACGTGCAGTGGTCACCGTTGCGGATCTTACTTCGTCTTCGGCATCATATGTTCGCCCTTCAATAAATCCTAATGATATTGCTTTTCTTCAATATACCTCAGGTAGTACAGGTAACCCCAAAGGTGTTGTGTTGACGCATGCTAATTTACTGGAAAATGTCCGCGCCATGGGTAAAGCAGTGGAAGCGACATCGAATGATGTTTTTGTCAGCTGGTTGCCACTCTATCATGACATGGGATTGATCGGTGCATGGTTCGGCAGTTTGTATTTTGCGATGTCGTTTGTCGTGATGTCTCCATTGAGTTTTTTAACACGGCCAAAACGCTGGTTATGGACAATTCATCAATACCGGGGGACATTATCTGCTTCACCTAATTTTGGTTTTGAACTTTGTTTAAAACGACTTAATGATGAAGATATTGAAGGGCTTGATTTAAGTTCCTGGCGCTTAGCCTTTAATGGTGCAGAACCAGTGAGTCCGGAGACCATTAAACATTTTACCGCACGTTTTCAAGCTGTGGGTTTTAAAGAAGAAACCATGATGCCGGTTTATGGTTTGGCTGAATCTTCAGTGGGGCTGGCATTTCCACCGCTACATCGTAAGCCAGTTATTGATCGAATAAAACGCGGTCAATTTAGTGAGACAGGGCAGGCTGAGCCGGCTGAACAAAATGATAAAAATGCTTTAAGTTTTGTTGCTAGTGGACATGCTTTATCCGGTCATCAGGTTCGGATTGTAGATAGTAACGGCAAGGAACTAGCTGAACGGCATGAAGGTTATTTACAATTTCGTGGTCCTTCAGTTACATCCGGTTATTATCGAAACCCGGAACAGACCAGAAAATTGTTTATTGGCAATTGGTTAGATTCAGGTGATCTGGGTTATATCGCTGAGGGTGATATTTTTATTACCGGAAGACACAAGGATGTCATTATTCGGGCAGGGCGTAATGTTTACCCACATGAACTCGAAGAGGTCGTTGGCAATATAGAAGGCATACGTAATGGTTGTGTCGCGGCATTCCCAGCGAAGGATCAACGCTCAGCCACAGAACGTTTGATAGTGCTGGCAGAAACAAGAGAAACAGATTTAGCGATTCAACAGGAATTGAAAAATCAGATCAGTATCATATCCAATGACCTGATTGGTTTACCACCTGATGAAATTATCATAGCACCACCACATATGGTTTTAAAAACATCCAGTGGTAAAATCAGACGTTCAGCTTGTCGCAAACTCTATGAACAAAATTTACTTGGTCAGGCACCAAAGGCATTTTGGTTACAAATGGCCCGTACTGCTCTTCGATCTATGGTGCCGATATATCGTCGTTTACAACAACGTTTTGTAAATGGTTTATATGTTATTTATGCCTGGAGCATGTTTATACCCTTAGCCTCCTTGTCATGGTTAGTCGTAATGTTATTACCTCGTTTAAAATGGCGTTGGTGGGCAATTCATCACATTGCACGTTTCCTGATGTTTGCTTCGGGAACAAAAGTTATGGTTAACGGCTTGGAAAATTTACCACCTGAATCGCAAATATCAGTATTTGTAGCAAATCATTCCAGTTATGTGGATAGCTTTGCAGTACTTGCCAGGGTTCCTCGTGACTTTAGTTTTGTATCTAAAGGTGAGTTTAAGAATAATATGTTTGCAGGCCCCGCACTAAAAAGATTACATGCAGAGTTTGTTGAACGTTTTGATATGGAAAAGGGCGTGAGTGATGCGCTTAATATTGCCAGTAATAAACAAAGAACACAGTCACTATTTTTTTTCCCTGAAGGGACTTTTACCCGCGTCTCTGGATTACAAAATTTTCGCATGGGGGCATTTATTACAGCAGCAAAAGCCAATCTGCAGGTAGTACCAATTGCAATCCGTGGTACACGTTCTATTTTACGAGCAGAAACATGGATGCCGCGCCGTGGTCGTATTACCATTACTATTGGTCAGGCCGTGACACCTGAAGTTTTAGCTGAAGGAAAAACAGAAGATAACTGGACAGTTGCCGTTAAACTTAAAGAAGCAGCACATCAACATATATCACGTTATTGTGGTGAAGCTGATCTTTCTCAGGAAATGTCACACACTAAAATAAATCCATAAATGAGGTTGAGATGTCAGATATAAAGGATGTATTACTCGCCGAGTAGGGGGTAGCAAGAATTGAATGGGTATTTAAGGAAATGCCCGTTATAAAAAACTTGATGCAAAAGCTTTCCAGTCAGCGCCCTCTTGATGGTATACGTATGAGTGGTTGCCTGCATATCACGACTGAAACTGCCAACCTTGCACCAACCCCCAAAGCAGCGGGGGCTGATTTAGTATTATGCGCCAGCAATCCATTAAGTACCCAGGATGATGTTGCCGCAGCATTGGTAGAAAAATATCATATCCCCGCACTGGAATCACTCAGTGTATCTAAATCACGACCTCGTGAATTCGTAGATGAATATACTTTAAAAGATGGCCGCACAATTCGTTTACTTGCCGAAGGTCGTCTGGTTAACCTGGCTGCAGCAGAAGGACATCCTTCAGCCGTTATGGATGTGAGTTTTGCTAACCAGGTATTAAGTGCTATCTATATGAAAAACAACCACGGTAAGCTAAGTAATACCGTCCATAATATACCTGAAGAAATTGATCAAAAAAGTGCGCAACTCAAACTTGATGCAATGGGTATCAAGATTGATCAACTTACCAATGAACAGCAACGTTACTTATCTTCATGGCAGGAAGGTACATCATAAAAACTATGATGATTAAATAATGATAAATAAAAAACATAAACAGATGCTGGAAGTGATTGAAAGAGAAGCGAAATATATTGTCTCTTATACTGGCAGAGAAAAATTTAATCAACGTGTGATGGATGCCATGGCCGAGGTTGTTCGTGAAAATTTTGTATCTTCACAATATCTTCCTTTTTCTTATGACAATATCGAAATACGAAACCAGGATGGTTATACAGGCTGGCAAGAAAAATCCCCCTTTGATGGCATTATTGTTACCGCTGAGGGAGTAATATTCCCCCCCGCTCTTATTGAACAACTTAAACCTTGCGGACGTATGATAATCCCGGTTGGTTTGCCTCACTCATAATGTTACTGGTTAAAGATGAAGAGGGTGAAACACACGTACCGAGTCACTGCTTGGTGTTGACTTTGTACCACTCATTACAGATGAAGAAAGTGATGTATCATAATAATATAAAACTTAACATTAGCTATTAAAGAGAGCTGACTCATCGATTTAAAATTTAGAAAAACGACGGGGACGAACCAAAAACCAGCTCATAATTACTATAACCCCAAATATTGTATAGCCAACAACAAATACCCAGGGTGGTGCCTGATAGTATAGGATGCTCTCTACCCAGTGAGATATGAAAGAACCAGAGTAAGCAGTGTCACCCGCACGAGTACGTAATGCCATTTCGATTAAAGTGAGTGGACAGATAAAGTTTAGCCACGAGAGAAGGACAACAACAAAAATCGTGAGAAGGTGAATTAGCCTAAACCACGGGTTTCGAATCCAGTGCCAGTTAAGAACATTGCCGACAAAAATGAGAACAAGACCAAATACATTAAAAATAATAACAAGCAGGTGTAGAAACAGAATGATATCTGCAGCTAGTGTGAATAAGGCAGATGAATTCATTAATGCCACCTACGCGTTATAATTAATGTATGTTTTTTCCGGATTAATATTAACTGGCCGTAGATACTGATTTTTGAATAAGTGGAATTAAAGGCTCAGGTAATATCAAGTCACCTGAAAGTGCAAATTCATGTGCGTCAGAAGACATTTTTTTCCAGGTTTTACGAATGATATCAATCCATTTTTCTTCATCATACTCAGGATGCTTCTCGGCAAAGGCCAACATATAATGTTCAATAAAGACTAAGCTCGCGACATCTTCTAACAACTGCGTATCTTTATTTACTTTAATGCCTTTTTTCCCAACCGCTTGCCGTATGCGCTTAAGTGATTCTTCATCAAAGCCTGCTTTGGCCATTAGATCAGCTGTAGTATTAGCATGAAATGTATAAAGTTGAGTGCGCCACTGGTGGTAGCCTTTACGATCCATTGGATATGCATCACGTGGCGATTTCCAACGTTGAATATGTTGTCCACGAACAGCCAGTTGCATGACGTGATCTGCCGTGGGTTTATAGCGCTCAATCATGTCAGCCATGCGATGTGAATAAAGCAATTCTTTCGGCCATTTCTTACCGTCAGCTGTTTCAATATTCGGGTCTTCATTATTGGCTGCATCCATTAGGGTAACTGCTTGCTCAAAGGCTTGTTGGCTCATTCTCATTCTCCAAAAAATATTGAGATATTCTAAACGATTACTCGGTTTCTGGGTTAGCTAATTAGTCTCCACCGCAACCACCACCACAATCTGTGCACCATCAGAATCAAACATACCATCAAAAAAACCACCAGATCCTGTCGTTTCCACACCAGAATCACCTGCACAACCAGAAGAGCAGCCTATGTGGCCGGCACAATACCCATCTCCCTGTGCAGGAGAGTTCTTGTCCTGACAATTCAGCGAATACTTAAATCCATTGGGGATATTAAGTATTGAATCAATTGAAAATATTAAAGGTAACATTAACGGGGCACCAGGATTGATACCTTCCTTAGCACAAGCTAAATGCCAGGCACGTTTAATACCTTCATGAGCTAGAGTTGGAGTACTCATTGCTACCATTTGTCTTTTGCCCATATTACACATCCAAAAATAATCACGAAGTGCACGAAAGACTAAATGTGTTTGTTCATCAGTTAAGAGTGGATACGTTTTACTGATTTTACTGCGTATTGATTTATGGAAATGATAATTTTTTATGAATGCGAGTTGCTGAGTTCGCCTGCCTTTGCGGAAAAATATGTAGATGGCAGTGAGAACAATAATTATTATTAAATATGAAATCCAACTCATTTTTTATACTTACCTGTTTTGTTATTGCAAAATCTTGTGTGATTAAAAATAAATTACTTTGATCCTTTTAATTGGATTTAATTCGTTCTCGGAGGAGTTTCCGAACCAATGATTCCATCATAGCGAAGCTGTGCAATGTCTTTGAGATCTTGACGAATATTTGCACTCTTAACTTCCGTGTTCATGAGGTCGATACTAAGCTGAACCAAACGGACTTTTATTAATCGATTAGTACGCCATTTTCGGTCGAACCCTCCAGAACCGGCAATGGTGGTTGTTAGAGCCGCAGCTACAGCTAATAGGGTAGCCATATTTGTTGCAGGAACTTCTAGTATAGATACGTCAAGCTCAAGAACAACAGCTGCTGCGGCACTTAGAACTGCGCCACCAAACAGAAAACTATGGTGCACCAGGCTCCAGAGTTTTGTCCACAGCGTTGCATCATGTAAATCTTTTTTCACGCGTTTGTTAAAATCCTGTATCTCTTGATTATCCATATTTTCTCCGTTTGATTTTAGCGTCCATTTAAAGAAGGCAAGTTCAGTGTGAAACATCACCTTTAAATGCCTTTTTTGATTTCCATGTTAGGATATTTATTTGACATATTTATAAAAAGGAGCAGATTATAATAACCTTATCTTTAATCTCAGTTATCATTGTTTTATTTTTTATATATTTGTTCA
>CAZSCK010000092.1:6288-8462 GCA_964605385.1 uncultured Thioalkalispiraceae bacterium | reverse complement strand
TATGAGTCGTTTTTGGTGGGATTTGTTGGTATGATTTAGCTATTAAACGGAAAAAGTAACTAAAAGGAATTTATCATGCTGATCATTTCTCAATCAGTCGGTGTTAAGGGAAAAAACCTAAAGACTGATGTTCTAAAAATTCAACAATCATTAAATAAGATAAAACCACTCGTAACAAATGAAGCATTAAAAGAAGATGGTCTTTATGGCCCAAAAACTGGAGAAGCTATTAAAAGTTTCCAGACAAAGCATGTTTTTTTATTAAAACCAGATGGTCGAATTGATCCGGGTGGTAAAACAATACAAAAATTAGCAAAAATGATGTTAGAGCTTGTGGCACCACAAAGAATTCTTTTCCCTTTCGAAACAAAGCCTAGTGAAAGCTATAAAACTGGCATTCGAGCTTATGGATCAAATCGTTCCAAAGGAAAACGTAAGCATGCAGGTGTAGATTTATATGCTCCCAAAGGAACTGCCATTCGAGCAATTAAAGACGGTAAGGTGCTACAGCATTACAGCTTTTATTTGGGTACTCATGCGTTGGAAATTGACCATGGTGATATGATTATCCGTTATGGTGAGATTTCACGTGTAGCAGATAGCATAAAGACTGGTGTTAATGTAAAACGAGGCCAGATTATTGCTTATGTAGGCGAGCTGGTTTTCAAAAGTGGGAATAAAATGTCCATGTTACATCTAGAGGCCTATAAAGGAACTGGTTCTGGTGCATTAACAGTTCGAAGCTCAAAACCTTATCAAAGACGTTCTGACCTTTTTGACCCTACTTCATTATTAGATTCAGCATCAATGAACTAATGCAGTTTTATTATCATTTATTGAGCAATAATATTATGAAATATATTTACATTCTAATTTTACTTCCAATATTACTAATTCCACTATCATGCAGTGCAGAAACAAATAAAAAAAACAACTCAGAAACTGTTGTAAAGTTAATAAATCAGTTTTTTCCAGAACAGAAAAAACTGAATAAAAACGCTAAACCAATCTTTAAGCTTGGTGATTTTAATGGTGATGATTTAGAAGACATAGCGGTATTATTTAAACCTACTTCAAAACCCGTTGAAACTGCACAGCTAAAAACAAGCATGCCATGGGTTTACCCTTCAACTATAAAATCAAAACAATATCATCGTTCATTAATTATATTTCAAAAAACAGGTAATGACTGGTTAACTGATAAAACTCGTATTTTCACTATGCTCACTACAACAGGTGTACTTGAAACACCCTCTTTTAAATTACTAGTAAGTTATAAGAGTGACAAAGATTATAACGAACATGCAAGTATGCTACCTGTAAAAACTAATAACGACCTAATTATTTTACCTACAGAAGCTGGTATCGACACCTATATATACTGGGACAAAGACACTTATAAGCTATTTGAACCAGAAGAAATTCCATAGTCAAATAATTCTAGATTCATATGAAACCAATAAAGTATAGTTTTCACCAGCATTTATATTAATAGTATCATCTGCTGCATTTGCTGATTCGACACATAACATTTGTTGATATCCATCTTCACCTAAATCACCCATTTTATCTGCCACCTCTTTCCATGGATTCCAGACAATGGTGGAATTACTGCCTTGTTTTTTAATAATTATTTTTCTTTTTGTATTATCAATCGTGACATCATCATCGGTATCTAAATACACACGATCAACTTCATTATTTATCGTGATCGGGCCATTTTGTGTTTTAGAATTAAAATTATCCGGTTTATCGAGGTATGTTTTTCCCTCTAAACCATAGACTGTAGTGTTGCTTATATCTTCAACATTAAAATAAGTATGTAACGCCTGACCCAGGGTAATAGCTTCATTGCTTTTATTAAATGTTGTGAGTTCCAGGGTTAATGTTTTAGCGATCGTTAAACGATATTCTGCTACTGTTTCTTGTGGCCACATTTTCTGGATATTGTTATCCAACTGATTAGTCGACAACCTAAAAGTGATTTGCGTTTCATCGGAGGATATATTTTGTGTATTGACAACTTCCCATAAAACAGTACGAGCAAAGCCATGTGCAGGAAAAGAATTATTTCTCTCGTGAACACCAAACCACGGCCAACAAACTGGAATACCGCCGCGAATTGATTTCCCCTTTGCAAATGTAGTGTCACTTGATAACCAAATCACATCATC
>CAZSCK010000092.1:5061-6188 GCA_964605385.1 uncultured Thioalkalispiraceae bacterium | reverse complement strand
ATCAATTACGCCATCAAACATATCGGGGGAGAAATAATCCAGTATCTCGGCAAATTTTCCCCAATTACCATCTCGTGATATATCAGGATTTGGGTTGTTCCAGAAATAGATTGTAGCAACAAATATAGTTATAAAAGATGCAAGCATTCCGCCGTACATTTTTTTTCGACGTTTCACCAATTTATCAATCAGCTTCCTTGGTGCATCCCAAAAACTGGAACTACCAGGGCTATGATGTACAGCATTAGCGGGTATCTCACTATCTACAACATCAAAACTAGCAGGGATATGACCGGGAACATAATTAGCCGTACGATGATACATTCTTTCAATTACACTCTCATGAATTTTTATATTTCCCAGTAATTTGTCCTTACAGTGCTTTTCTATTTCCCTGGGGTGATATCGATAAATCATTTTAAGACCAACCCGTGAATTATACATACGACCATGAACATGACTTATCTCATGCGCTTCTTGCATGGCATTTGAATTAAACATTAGACCGTGTTGTTGTGCTTGTTTCATTAACCAATATAATGGCACACCCGCCAGGCCATCACGCTCATAACCACCACCCACATTAGCATGCATACCGGTAAACCAGACTTGCTGCACGTTCTCAGGCGTTCGATCTTTCGCACCTTCAATATTTTTTTCCTGCCACACATAAGGCCAAAACGCAGTACGTTCATCATCTATCGCCAGCGCCTGACAGGCATATTTAACATTATCGGTTAACTTATAATGATAAAAACTGTGTGGAAAAATACAATCAAATATCTTTTCAAGAAAGGCAAATGAAATATTGAGAAGTAGCGTTACAGGCCCGGTAATGCCCGTTCGTTTCGGAAAGCCAAGTGCAACAACGGTGTCCCAAACACCTAAAAACTTAATGGGAACCGCGCCTGATGATATTTCCTGATTGTTTTTAAAGTTTTCTGCCAGCTCAGGTTTTGTTTTATGTTTTTTATACGCAACATATGCTTCATCAACACGCTTGTCTAACTCACAATTGCGTAAGCCTTCACTTTTTGCAAGACCACATATACTGATCATGCCATTACAAGCTCTGACTGTAGATGCACCGCGACTAAAGCCGAAAAAATAAATGCGATCACCCTTCA
>CAZSCK010000092.1:1416-4961 GCA_964605385.1 uncultured Thioalkalispiraceae bacterium | reverse complement strand
ACAATGATATTTTTAGGTAACATAATTTATATCCTTATTGTTTAATTTTTATTTCAGGAATTATTTTGTTTTTATATTTTCTTATATGCTGCTCATATATTCAAAACATCAACCGCTTAAAACCAGGAGTAATTATGTTATTATGATGGTAATACGGTTGTAATACAGTCTGCCGTAATAGTGCTTCCCTGTCAGCTTTTAGTCGCAAAACAGGCGCTACTTCACCGAATATGAATCGTTTTTAGTGTGGTTTATTGGTGCAGAAGGAGTTGATAACTCATCAGTATTAAAGATTATTAATGATTCTGGCGCACCTGATTTTATTAGTAAATTCTAATTTTTATTTTCATAATCAGAAAAAGCTTCTACAAGTCCATTCTTTAGTGTTTTCGCTATGTAGAGAGGACTTCGTCCATGTTTGTTTTTATGATTCAGATCAGCTCCTGCCTTCAGGAGTAATAAAACGCCATTACATTTTCCATTTGCATGCATCGCAGCAGTCCAGAGAGGACTATTACCTTGTTTATCGTATAAATTTGGATTCGCTTTATTTTCAAGAAGTACCTTTAATGTTTTGAAATGATTATTTTGCGAAGCGAAATGTAATGCTGTCCATCCATTGTTATCTTTAGCATCAACATCAATACCCGTATTGAGTAACTTTTCAACCTTTAATAAAATGCCATTATTTGCTGCATAATGTAATTTGTTTCTGCCAAATTCATCAACATCCATCATGTGATTTTTTATTTTCTATGTTATTAGTCATCATGTTTTTCTATAGATCATCTTAAGAAAGGGGGGGGAACTAAAGATGATGAGTCAGCTTTAAAACATCTAAGCCTGTATTTAGTATATATGATTTATCAACATTAAACGATAAGAACTGAAGAAATGACCATTATCTACTGACACAATAATTGACGAAATCTGTCTGACATAAATTACCTAAACTCTTTATAATGCCCTCCCTTATAACTGCATTACCTCTACACAGGATTTACCATGATATTTTCATCTTTAGATCTCGCCCCTGAAATTCAGAAAGCCCTCGATGCCTGCGGCTATAAGGAAATGACCCCTATTCAGGAAATGGCGATTATTCCGGCTCGACGTGGTAAAGATATACTGGCTAATGCACAAACAGGTACTGGGAAAACAGCGGCTTTTTCTCTGCCTATTCTTCAGCAAATGCACAACAATTCCCAGGCAACATTAGATGGAAAAACACGTGCTTTAATTTTAACCCCTACCCGTGAACTCGCTGAGCAATTAGCAGAAACAATCAATCGTTATGCGCAGTTTATGTCAATTACCGTTACGGCTCTGTATGGCGGTGTTAAAATTAGTAGTCAACAGAAAAAGCTTAAAGCTCCAATCAATATTGTTGTTTCGACTCCAGGTCGATTACTTGAACATGCTGCGTTGGGCAATATTAACCTCAGCAATGTTGAATTTTTAGTGTTGGATGAAGCTGATCGAATGCTGGATATGGGCTTTATTGACGATGTACTGGCTCTGTTACACAAGCTCCCTAAAAAACATCAGACTCTATTATTTTCAGCCACTATGTCACCAGATGTTAAAGAACTCGCGAAAAAAATACTCATTAGGCATGAAGTCATTAGTGTTGCTAAACAAAATGCCACTGCTGATACTGTTGAACATATGATTTATGCTATTGGAGAACATCAAAAAGCAGAACTTTTTGTTGAGCTAATTGAACGGGATAACTGGTTCAAGGTTTTAGTCTTTACCAGCACAAAAAGGCAGGCCGATGAGTTAAAAATCAAACTAAAAGAAGCGGGAATTAAAGCGGGAATATCCCATGGAGACAAAAGCCAGGGCTCACGTCGCCGTGCTTTAGCCGATTTTAAATCCGATAAAATTCAAGTGCTGATTTCTACAGAAGTTGCTGCCCGTGGTTTAGACATTCAGGGTTTAGAATATGTAGTCAATTACAATCTACCCTATCTGGCTGAAGATTATGTACACCGTATTGGTCGTACTGGTCGAGCTGGCAATAAAGGACAAGCTATTTCTTTTGTCAGCCGCGAAGAAGAGCGAGCTCTGAATAATATTGAACGTTTGATCGGATATAAAATTAAACGTATAAGCATGAAGGGTTACGAAGTTGGAAATAGAGATGTTTTGTTTGAGAATATTAAAAAAACAAGTCGGCCACCGCGCTCAAACAAAGCCAGCCAAATTAAAAATATTCATAAAAGAGCCGATAAAGCAAAAGCCAATAAAAAGAAAAGATAGTTCTATTTTTATATAGCTGTTAAGCAGGTTTAATAAAAATTTGACTGATTTCACTTGGTGCTAAAAATCGTAATGGCGGCCCCCAATAACCTGTGCCACGGCTAACAAAAATTTGTCGATTCGGTGCATGTTGATTTAAACCGGAAATATAAGGCTGCGCTGTCATGACTAATAATCCAAACGGAAAAATCTGCCCGCCATGAGTATGCCCACTTAGCATTAAGTCACAACGATAATTATCCATTTCATTGATCATTCTTGGTTGGTGCGCTAATACGATACAAGGTTTGTTTTGATCAAGTCCAAAATATGCTGATTCAGGATCCGGGGGATATAAACCCGTCTGGGCACCAATAACATCAGTCAGTCCAACAAGATTAAATTGTTGCTTACCTTCACCAATTACAACATGTTCATTTAATAATGGAATAATTCCGAGTTCTTTAATGTATTCAACCGCCTCACCAACACCATGAAAATATTCATGATTTCCTAATATAAAGTACGTAGGCGCATTTAAGTCTTTTAATGGGTATAAGTCATACTCAATCTGGCTAATCGGTAAATCAACCAAGTCACCCGTAATAACAACTATGTCAGGCTTTAATGCATTCGTTGTTTTAACCAGCTTTTCAATAAAGTCACGTTTTATCGTTCTGCCAACATGAACATCCGTAAGCTGGACAAGATTAAATTTATCTAAAGGAAAGTCTTTTACTTTAACCAAAACCTGATTAAGCTGAGGAAATTTAATACCCTGACTAAAGCCTCTAAATAAGTAAGCGATGGCAGCGACTAGCATCGTTACATCAAATATCAATTTTAATGTTTGACGACGAGAATGATCAACGGGTACACGTTTTGATACGGTTATTGTCAAATCATAAATTACCGCCACCACAAAAACCATAAATGTGAAGCCAATAAAACTACTGGAGATTAAATATAACGCAGGAGAATCAGGAATAATATTTGTTATAATATCTACAATAAAAAAAATATCGCCTAACATTAGAATGATAGGAACAGCTAATAGATAACCCGCTTTGTCATAAGAAAGTAGGCGAAGGAAACGCCGCCAAACATAGACGTTCATTAAACCCATTACAAGCAGAAAAACAGAGACAAAAATATAGAAATTCATGTTGGAAGTATAACAATGATAATTGAATTATTGTCATAAAAGGTATGATAAGAACAATTTAAATATATAGGGGTAAATAATTCCCGATCGCACTTTTTAAAAATAAATGAAGTTCATATATTGCAATATTTTATAT
>CAZSCK010000092.1:0-1316 GCA_964605385.1 uncultured Thioalkalispiraceae bacterium | reverse complement strand
TTTACGTATTGATATTACTCTCACTCTTCCATGCAGCTTGTTTTTTCATTATTTTCCGGAATAAAGGTGTATTTAATAAGTGAGTTAACCAACCTTGCAATTTTTTATATTCAGTTTGATCAAACCACTCTTTATCAACATAAGCAAACTGCCTGATAAAGGGCAAAATAGCCATATCCGCAAGTGAAACAGTGTCGCTTATCAAATAGTTTGTTTTATTTAATTTTTTTTCCAGTAACTGTAAGAATACTTCGCCTTGTTGGCGGTATGTTTCCATATTTTTCTCAGGAAAACGTGAAGCATATTTATAGTGATCAAGATGCTGTTTAAATTCATTATCATTAAAATCAATCAAACGATTTATTTTTTGTGTATCGATTGTATTAAAAGATAACCAATTTTGTGGATCTTGTTGTTTTAATGCCCACAACATAATATCGCGACTTTCATCTATTACAGTTTTATCGGGTAATTGTAAAACGGGGACAGTCGCTTTTGCAGAGCAATCAAGTAATTCTTTAGGCTTGTTGGATAAAACAACCTCTCTCGTCTCAACCTGAACTTCACTGATCGTAATAGCAAATCTTGCACGCATCGCATAAGGACAACGACGAAAAGAATATAATATCGGTAGTTGAGATGTATTCATGATTTTAATCTGTATGAATAATTTTTCGTCTTAACTGTTTATCCCTGCCCCGCTTTGTTTTTTCATTCATACGTCGTGTTTTTGAGGCACGTGTTGGTTTGGTTGAAACACGCTTTTTTCTTACTCTAGCTACACTTTTAATTAAGTCCTGTAATCTTTCTATTGCTTCAGTACGGTTTTTTTCCTGAGTTCGATAGCATTGCGCTTTAATAACAATAATGCCCTGCTTATTAATTCGTTTATCTTTTAATTTAAGCAAGCGGTTTTTATAAAAATCAGGTAACGATGAAGCTGCAATATCAAAACGTAAATGAATTGCACTCGACACTTTATTTACATTTTGACCGCCCGCACCTTGAGCTCGAATTGCACTGAATTCAATTTCGCTATCCAGGAGACTGACATTAGTTGATATTTGTAACATAGAGTCATTATTCTAAGATTATTTTATTCAATAAGTAATTATATCTTACCTTCAAATAAAGTAACTTTAGACCACAGTAAGTAATAATTTTAACTAGGCTAACTTTCGAGCAAGAGCTGTGATATTCCATTCAAATCTGGAAAACAGGCAAAAAAAAGCCTAACTCATTGAATAAGTTAGGCTTTTTTCGAAATGTGGTAGCGGGGGCAGGATTTGAACCTACGACCTTCGGGTTATGAGCCC
>CAZSCK010000091.1:0-8986 GCA_964605385.1 uncultured Thioalkalispiraceae bacterium | reverse complement strand
CAAATTGAAGATCCTGAAAAAATGAACGCCAATCACTGGCGCTGTCTTAACGATAGTATGTGGAGCCAGGTTCCTGCTGTGCAAGTAATGGCGTGGCGTATGTTATCTCGTTTAAGCAATGAAGGCTGGCCGCAAGACTTACTCGACATACTGTATCTCGATGATGAACTGTTAGCCTGGGCGCAAGCCACCGGTGAAGGCCAAAATGATAACACCACGATCAAACACCTTGATTGCAATGGTGCTGTACTTGCATCCGGCGATACCGTAACCCTGACAAAAGATCTCAAAGTCAAAGGCGCTAACTTTACTGCAAAACGCGGAACAGCTGTGCGTGGCATTTCACTGGTTGCCGACAATGCTAAACAAATTGAAGGCAGGGTAGATGGGCAACATATCGTTATTTTGACTGAGTTTGTAAAAAAATCGAACTAACCATTAGAGGTACCTTAAACATAACCTCGATAAAACATTACTCCGGCAAAAATCATAATCATAATACCCGCAACCTGTCTCACCCACGGTTGCTGGATAAATTGATTTAGTGTTGAAGCAAACACACCCATTAGTAATAAATTAGGCAAAGTCCCTAATCCAAAACTCAACATAAGTAACCCACCTTCGAGTGGGCTTTGGGTTGATATAGTCCAGATAATAACGCTATAAACAAGACCGCAAGGTAACCAACCCCAAACAAGCCCTAATAAAAATGCATGTCGATAAGATTTTACCGGCATAAAACGACGACCTAAGGGTTCAAGTCGTTTCCAGATAATTTTGCCACCCCAACGCTCAACATTTGCAAGACCTTTCCACCAGCCTGCAATATATAAACCTAAAGCCAGCATAAAGACCGCGGCAATAATTTCTAATGTTTGTTGAATTGAGTAAAGCGTAAACAGGTGACTTCCTAACCAGCCAATGCTCCCCATTAAAATTCCGGCAAGTGTATAGCTACTTATACGACCCGCGTTGTAGAATAAAAGAAAGGGAAATGATTTTATAAAACTTTGTTGTGCTGTTTTATCCTGATTGTTATCCAGCCCTAAACATAACGCACCTACAATACCACCGCACATGCCAACACAATGCACGCCACCAAGAAGGCCAACAAGAAAAGCAGCTATGTATGATGTTTCAATCGTCATTGATTATTTAACTAAATTTGGATTTTTACGCATTAAATAATAAATAAGGAAAATAACCGGCAATCCCATTAACGTGGTCATTAAAAAGAAGTTGGAATAACCCAGTTCATTGACCATGCCGCCAGAATAACCACCTAACAACTTTGGAAATAATGTCATTAACGAACTTAAAATAGCATATTGAACTGCAGTGAAAGAGATATTCGTTAAGCTGGAAAGATAAGCAATAAATGCGGCACTGGCTAAACCGGCACTAAGGTTATCAGCAGCAATAACGCCACTAAGTAGCATAATGTTATTCCCACTTTGCGCTAACCACATAAACAGCAAATTAGTTAATGCAGATAAAATGGCGCCCAATAACAAGATACGCATGACACCATAACGCATGGTCATTAAACCACCGAGGAAACCACCAACCAGGGTCATAATAATGCCGAACACTTTAGTTGTGGTAGCAATTTCATTTTTACTAAAACCAAGATCATGATAAAAAACATTAGCAATAACACCAAGTACAATATCTGAAATTCGATATAAGCCTACTAACAATAATAATAAAATCGCAGCTTTACCGTAACGTTTAAAAAAATCAGCTACGGGTTCGACATAAGTGGAATAAACCATTTTTCGATTAACAATATTTAAAACAACTAATAAATATATTCCTGCTAAAGAAAACACTAAAGAAGTTAATAAGCGCACACTCTCATTAATAAAACCATTTGAAAATCCAAAATTAAATATTTGGAATCCATAGATAAATGCGCCGACCATAACAATAAACATGATAAAAAATCTTAAGTAATCAGATAAGTCATGTAAGTAAACTTCAACTTTTTTATTTATATCTGGTTCTTTAATTAACAAGGTAGTCGCCACACCAACCAGCATAACCAAGGCCATAATTAAATAGGTTGTTTGCCATGCATCATAGCTATACTGATTTTCGGAACCAAAATAAGATGCTAAATACAGTCCACCGGCACCCGCAACCAACATACCAATTCGATAACCCGCGATATACATTGCCGACATCGCAGCCTGGTATTCTTTTTTAACCGCTTCAATACGATAAGCATCAATGACAATATCCTGGCTCGCCGAAGAAAAGCCTAATAAAATTGCTGCAACCGCCATCCCACCTAAGCCTTGCGCAGGATCAATCATTGCCATCCATGCAATCGCTAAAATTACTGCAAGCTGTGCCACCAATAACCAACTACGACGTCGACCGAATAAATTATGCAAAAATGGTAACGGAAGTTTGTCGATTACCGGCGCCCAAATAAATTTAAACGAATACGCCAATGCTGCCCAACTAAAATAAGTCACCGCAGAACGATCCACACCCGCTTCTCTTAACCAAAGCGATAAAGTTGAGAAAATAAGAAATAAAGGTAGCCCTGCTGAAAAACCTAAAAATAACATTGCCAAAACACGACGGTTTAAATAAATATTAAACGCGTCCGACCAGCTCGTTTCGGGCTTCAAATTGATTTGTAAAGACATATTAATCCAGAAGTTTTTATTACTTTACCACTTAAACGCATCAAAGTTATTTCAAACTAACAGAAAATGATAAATATATGCTATATATGTAAGTATCAATACAGGATAATTTTATGCAAAAGCACCATCGTATTATTCTTATAAGTACCCTCTCTATCGTAATTGTTGTCTCAGTATTTAGCTGGATAAAACGACCTAAACCGATAGCCGTTATTATTGCTAACGTTGAACAAGGTGATGTTCAACGCACTGTAACGAATACCCGCGCAGGCACACTTAAAGCTTGTCGCCGTGCAGGCCTCTCTCCCTCAATAGGCGGACAAATTGCCCGCTTACCGGTTAAGGAAGGTGATAAGGTTAAAAAAGGTCAGGTATTACTTGAGATGTGGAATGATGATCTTAATGCTCAAATAAGCTTAAGTAAAAGTGAAATTCTGGCCAGCGAGTCGCGCATTAAAGAAGCCTGTGTTATCGCTAAAGTTGCAAAGCGTGAGGCAGACAGGTTAACTGCTTTGCGTAAAAAAGGTCTGACCTCAGATGATGCCAGTGAACGCGCTGTCGGTGAAGCAAAAGCGCGACAAGCCGCATGTCAGGCTGCAAAATCATCCGCAGAAGTTAGTCGAGCACGACTTGCTGTAGCACAAGCCGCACTTGAACGTACCCAACTAAAGGCACCTTTTGATGGTACGGTTGCTGAAATTACCGGCGAACTTGGTGAATTTGTTACTCCATCTCCAATAGGTGTGCTGACACCTCCCGCCGTTGATATCATTGATACTGGTTGTCTTTATGTTTTAGCACCCATTGATGAAGTTGATGCACCTGAAATAAAAGCCGGCATGTTTGCACGTATTTCTCTCGATGCTTATAAGAAAAAGTTTTTTAATGGTGAGGTTCGCCGTATTGCCCCCTATGTTCTGGATAAAGAAAAACAAGCTCGTACTGTCGACATAGAAGTTAAATTTATTATCGAGAATGACAACCTGAATATGTTGCCCGGTTATAGTGCGGATGTTGAAATTATTCTTGACGTCCATAAAAATGTTATACGTATACCCAGCGAAGCTTTGCTCGAAGGCCAAAAAGTTTTTATTTATGATAAAGACAATAAATCTATTTACGAAAAAGAGGTCACTACCGGCCTGAGTAACTGGAAATATACCGAAATTCTAGAAGGACTGGAACAAGGCGAACACATTGTTACCTCTATTGATCGAGATGGAGTGGTTGATGGTGCTGCGGTTAAGATTGAAATAACCGAAAATAGTAAATAAAAAATTTATTATGATTAAACTTGAGAATATTCACCGCAACTTTCAGGTTGGCGATCAAACCGTTCATGCTTTGGATGACATAAATATAAATATTCAGGATGGCGAGTATGTTTCTATCATGGGTCCCTCCGGTTCAGGTAAATCGACTTTGCTTAACTTACTGGGCTTATTAGACCCTCCCAGTTCCGGACAATATTTTTTAAATAATACAAATATTACTGACCTTGATGAAAATCAACTTGCTACAACACGAAATCAGAATATTGGTTTTGTATTTCAAACGTTTCATTTAATCCCACGATTAACCGCAGCAGAAAATATTGAGCTGCCTTTAGTTCTTGCTGGTATAGAAGAAAATATAAGAAAACAACGCGTCAATCATGCATTAGAATCTATGAACTTGTTAAATCGCGCTTCTCACAAACCTGAACAACTTTCTGGTGGACAGCGACAACGCGTAGCCATTGCCCGCGCAACCATCACTGAACCCACAATATTACTCGCCGATGAGCCTACTGGTAATCTTGATCAAAAGTCCGGGCTGAATGTCATCGAAACACTGGAAAAACTTAACCAACGAGGTATTACTTTAATTCTGGTCACACATGATGCCGCGCTCGGTGCTCGTTCAACACGTTCTATTCGTATGCTCGATGGCCGAATTGAATCTGATGATAGCAAAGGTACATAATCATGTTACTGATACGTGATGCTATCCGTTTTTCATGGCAGGCATTAAGCGCAAACACCGCTCGCTCTTTTCTCATGCTACTCGCTATGAGTATTGGTGTTGGCTCAGTGATTATTTTAACCGCTCTTGGTGAAGGCGCGCGTAATTACGTTACTGCTGAATTTTCTTCTCTTGGAACTAATCTTATCATCGTCATACCTGGCCGAAATGAAACCAGTGGTGCTGATCCTGCAACAATGATCGGAGTAACTGAACGTGATTTAACATTAGATGATGCTATGGCGCTTACTCGCCATCCCAAGGTAAGTCGAATCGCCCCGTTTAATATTGGTGCTGCTGAGGTCGCCTGGCAGGGACGAAAACGTGAAACTACCATACAAGGTTCTTCGCATGAATTACTCGAGCTGCGTAAATGGAAAATGGCACAAGGTCAGTTTTTACCTAAAGCCGATTTTGATCGCGCCAACTCAGTTTGCGTAATAGGAAGCAATATTCGTAATGAACTTTTTTCTGCTCATGCTGCACTTGGACAATGGCTACGCATAGGCGATCGTCGTTTTCGCGTCATTGGTATTTTAGCTGATGAAGGTCAATCCATGGGGTTTGATGTCAAAGACGCCGTAATTATTCCGGTGGCATCGGCACAATCACTATTTAATGTACCTTCATTATTCAGAATATTTGTCGAGGTGAAAACGCGTGAAGCACTTCCTAAGGTAATGACCTTTATTAAAGATACAATACGAGAACGTCATCAAGGGGCAGAAGATGTCACCGTTATTACTCAGGACGCTGTACTTAAAACCTTTGATCGCATTCTTAGTGCTTTAACCTATACTGTTGGCGGGATTGCTGCGATTAGTTTAATCGTTGCTGGTATTTTAATTATGAATGTGATGTTAGTTGCCGTATCACAACGCACCAGTGAAATTGGTTTATTAAAATCATTAGGGGCTTCGGCTAAAGCGATCCTTAATCTTATTATGATTGAAGCCATTTTACTTTCTTCACTCGGCGCCTTGGCCGGTTTAATAATTGGTCATATTGGGAGTTGGGCTATTCGTTATGCCTTTCCTGTTTTACCCGCTTACCCGCCAACATGGGCAACACTAGCATCTATGATCGTTGCACTTGTTACCGGCGTATTGTTTAGCCTGTTACCTGCCAGAAAAGCCGCGCAACTTGATCCTGTTGTTGCCCTGGCCACTCATTAATCATGCTGGCTAAAGATTTTATTCGACTTACCGGCACCTCATTACTCGCACACAAATTGCGTAGTTTATTAACCATGTTAGGTATCTCTGTTGGAATAACTGCCGTGGTATTACTCACCTCAATCGGTGAAGGCCTTTATCAATTTGTACTGTCAGAATTTAATCAGTTTGGAACAACACTCGTTGCGGTTAATCCTGGACGCGTCACAACTCATGGCATGAGCATGGGTGTATTTGGTAGTACCCGACCACTAACCATTGAAGATGCCGAAGCCTTAAAACAACTTCCCTTTGCAAAATCTGTCGTCGCCTTAACACAAGGTAATGCCGAAGTTGAAGGAAATGATCGAACGCGTCGTACGACTATTTATGGTGCAGGTTCCGACTTCCCGAAGACATTTAGCATGAATGTTCGTTCTGGTCGTTTTTTACCTGACGATGATCCTGTTGCACCACGCGCCTTTGCCGTGCTTGGTTATAAAGTTAAACAGGAATTATTTGGCAGCATTAATCCTTTAGGTGAGCGCATTCGTATCGGCGGAGATCGTTATCGCATTATTGGCATTATGGAACCTAAAGGACAAGTGCTCGGCTTTGATCTGGATGACACGGTTTATATTCCCGCAGCACGCGGGCTTGATTTGTTTAACCGTGAAGGCTTAATGGAAATTGATATTTTATATAAAGAAGGTACCAACGTTGATCGTGTTGTTGCAGGAATAAAACGCATACTCGAAACACGCCATGGTCGTGAAGACTTTACCATAACCACTCAGGAACAAATGCTGGAAGTACTTGGCTCAATATTAAATGTTTTAACCTTTGCTGTCGGTGCGATTGGTAGCATCTCATTATTTGTTGGCGGAATCGGTATCATTACCATCATGACTATTAGCGTTAATGAACGCACCACAGAAATTGGTTTATTACGCGCATTGGGTGCAAAACAAAACCAGGTGTTATCCCTCTTTTTAGGCGAAGCGATTGTGCTCTCTGCTATTGGAGGTGCTACCGGTTTATTACTCGGTATTGGTATCGCCCAACTTCTTCACTTCGCCTTGCCAGCATTGCCCGTTCATACTCCCTGGACTTTTGTTTTTCTCGCAGAAGGACTTGCAATAGTTATTGGTTTAATCGCAGGAGTGTTACCAGCCAGGCGTGCAGCACGGCTTGATCCAGTTGAAGCCTTGCGGTCTGAATAACTGCGTTTACTACTTTACTATATGTAACCTTTTACTTAATCTCAAAATCATAATCAATCGTTAACGGCGCATGATCTGAAAACCAGCTTTTTTTATAAACAGATGCCTTCTTTACTTTATCTTTTAAACCTGGTGTAACAAATTGATAATCAATACGCCAGCCAACATTATTTGCACGGGCGTTTCCACGATTTGACCACCAGGTATATTCACCTGCTTTTTTATTTACTTCACGGAAAGCATCTGCATAGCCCACTTCATCAATTGTTTTAGTCACCCAGGCTTGATCTTCTGGTGTACAACCTGAATTCTTTTGATTGCTTTTCCAATTGGTGATGTCAATTTCTTTATGCACCACATTAAAGTCACCACAAATTACAAACTCACGACGTTTGCGTTTCATTGCTTTCATATCTTCAAGTAATTGATCCATAAACTTAAGTTTATTCTGGTGACGTTCCGGACTTGATGAACCCGAAGGTAAATAAAGAGAAGCCACAGTGACACCATCAAACTCTGCCTGAATCCAACGACCCTCACTATCAGCATGCGGCCAGCCTAATCCTTTAGTCACTTTGTTAGGTTTTGTTTTACAGTATATCGCGACGCCACTATAGCCTTTTTTCTCAGCATCAAAGTAATAACAGTGATAACCCTTAGGATAAAAAATCGTATCGTCGAGCTGATGTTCCTGCGCCTTGGTTTCCTGAATACAAATCACATCCGCACGCTGTTTTTTCATCCAGTCAAAAAAACCCTTTTTTTCCGCAGCGCGGATCCCATTCACATTTGCTGTAATAATTCGCATTACTGATTATCCAATTCTATTCACAAAACGTGTATCATACACGACCTGATCCACCATCTGAACCGAGCAGGAAAAATCATGCAAGATTATCAAAAAGACTTTATCGAATTTTCTATAAAAAATGACGTGCTACGATTTGGTGAGCTCACCTTGAAATCAGGCCGTATCAGCCCATACTTTTTTAATGCTGGCTTATTCAATAGTGGCGAAGCACTCGCGAAACTCGGCCAATATTACGCTGCTGCGATTAAAGAAAGTCAGATCAAATTTGACGTATTATTTGGGCCAGCCTATAAAGGTATTCCACTCGCGACGACATGTGCCGTTGCCCTGTATGAACATCAAAATACCAACATCCCTTACAGCTTTAACAGAAAAGAGGCTAAAGCCCATGGCGAAGGCGGCAATATTGTAGGAGCTGCATTAGAAGGCGATATTTTAATTATTGATGATGTTATAACCGCTGGCACAGCAATCCGTGAATCGATGGATATGATTTCAGCTGCGGGAGCCAAACCTGCAGGTGTCATTATCGCGCTGGATCGTCAGGAAAAAGGCACCGGCGAGCTTTCTGCTATTCAGGAAGTTGAGCAGCAATATAATATTCCTGTGCTTAGCATTATTAAACTTGAACACCTGATTACTTATATAAAAGGTAATCCCGATTTTGCTCAGTACCTCGATAAAGTAAAAGCTTACCGCGAGCAATACGGTATTTAATAAAGCGGTTTAAATATGGATATTACAAAACTGACAGAGCTCGCGACTGAAGAAAGTATGATATGGCTACCAAAAGTGGTGGCCGTATTATTCATCATTATTCTATTTTTTCTTTTAGCAAAGTTTGCCAAACGCATTATTATCAAGCTAGCTAAAAATCTTGAACTCGATCCCCACCTTACTAAATTTTTTGCACAAGCCAGTTGCATCATCTTTACCTTGTTTAGTGTAATCACTGCATTAGGAACAGTTGGAATTAATGTTTCTGCACTTGTTGCCGGGTTAGGCTTAACAGGTTTTGCATTAGGCTTTGTATTTAAAGACACCATTTCAAATCTTTTATCCGGTATCACTGCTGTCCTGTTAACAAATCAATTTATAGGTAAATAGCCTTAAATTCTTGACAGTAAAGCTACC
>CAZSCK010000090.1:0-9383 GCA_964605385.1 uncultured Thioalkalispiraceae bacterium | reverse complement strand
TCCCTCAGGGAGAAGGAATAAAATTAATTTCTTAACTGATCGGCATTACACTTAGAGCACCTTTTTTATCACCTGTCATTTAAGAATTAAACGCAAATTAGAGTAGCTTACCCTGTCAATGGAAAAGAATTATTTACCGCCAAGGAATTACATCAGGTTTAAATAAGCGTCCTATACATCTCGATATACATAAATAATTTATTTTAGGCATAAAAAAACGGATGCCGAAGCATCCGTTTTAAATACAGTAGCAATTAAACCTTAAGGCTTAACGTACATGTAACCTTTCTGCTGTAAGAAAGCAACTTCAGCAACGCCTGAAGGAATAACTTCAGCATTTTCGTTGATTAAGTTTTTGTTGATTTTCTTACCACGGATAGTATTTGCACAGATAGTGAACTTAACACCACGGTTAGCTAAACCAGCAATAGTGTCACTGAAGTTATAAACCTTACCTGTTTTCTTGTTTTTCTTACCCATTGCACCATCAACCATAGCGAAAGCACCTGAGCTATGAGTTACAACGATTAATTCAATATTTTTATCACCAACAGCATTCAAGTGATTTTTTACATTACGTAAAGCACCTGTTGCAGTGTGGATGTTATTAATGTGGTAAACAACTTTTGATTTCAAATAACCATTTTTAGCTTTACCATCTTTAGCTGGACCTGCTGCAAATGCAGTTGTCGCTACTAAGCTTAATAATGCTGCTGCTACTACTATACCTTTTTTCATTTGTGGACTCCTCCAAACATTATATACACCCCTCCCTAACGGAAGGCTTCGTATTACAAGAAATATTACACTTACTTATTCTGTAAGTTTGGTAATATCTCTTCATAATTCATGCTCTAACTATATGTTGATCTCAGTTTCTTGCAACTATAATTCATATACGGGTGCAATATGCACCAATTTTAAGTCGACAAACTACATTAAACCCTAAATTTCTTCTTCAACAACTTCGTCAGTAATATCATAGCGACGTAGCTTGCGCCATAATGTGGTCTTATCAATCCCTAGCGTTTTAGCTGCTTTAGTCTTTTTGCCTTTGAAGCAGCGCAATACATGATTAATATATTCCTCTTCAAGCTGCTCTAAGGACATGAAATTATCATCTGAGAAGTTTATTGATAAACTGCTTTCCTCTTCACCAGCACTATCCTCAGCACCTTTCCAGCGTAATGCTTTATCATCAGAAAGAATTACTTCACGTTCAATAATATTACGCAATTCACGAATATTACCCGCCCATGGCGCAGCACAAAGCAGTTTTAGAGAATCGCTATCGTAACCTTTTATGTCGCGGTTATAGCACTCCGCAAACTCTTGTACAAATTGATCAACTAAAGCCGGAATATCTTCCCGACGTTCAGCAAGTGTCGGTACATAAATATTTACCACATTTAAACGATGATAAAGATCATGCCGCAATTCATCATTATCAACAGCTTGATCTAAATTTCGATTACTTGCAGCAATAATACGAACATCAATATTTATTGGTTCAGAACTTCCAAGTCGAGTAATTTTATTAGACTCAATTGTGCGCATGAGTTTAATTTGCATGGCATCAGAAATATTACAGATCTCATCTAAAAATAAAGTACCGCCACTCGCTTGTTCTAATAACCCTTGTTGACGTTGTTCAGCACCAGAGAAAGCATTTTGTTCATGTCCAAATAATTCACTTTCCAGCATATTTTCATTTAAAGCACCGCAATCAACAGTAACAAAAGGTGCATCTTTGCGTGAGCTATAATCATGTAAAGCACGTGCAACCAGCTCCTTACCTGTGCCTGACTCCCCGGTAATGATCACATTACAATTAACATCGGTTACTTTTTCAATCGTATTAAATAATGAACGCATAACAGGGGTCTCACCAATCATGCCAAAACGATTGCGTTTTTGCCCCAGACGCCTTTTTAGTAATTTATTCTCATTCTTCAGTCGTACTCCTTTCATAGTACGATCTAACATCAATTTTAATTCGGTGAAATCAAAAGGTTTTTTTATGAAATCAGTAGCTCCACGTTTCATTGCTTCAACCGCATTTTCAACAGATGAATATCCGGTCATAACTAATACCGGAACATTTTCATCAATCGCACGTAATTCTGACAAAAGTTCGAAACCATTCATTCCTGGCATACGTAGATCAGTAATAACAATATCTGCATTCGATTTTTTAAATGCGCTAAGACAATCTTGCGCACTTTGATATACAGAACATGTGTAATTTGCATTATCACAATTTCGCTTCATGACCCGACCAGTAACAACATCATCGTCAACAAACATAATTTTTGTTTGCTTAGCCGACATTTCTTGCCTCCAGATAATCTAACTCTTTATTTTCTATTTTTCCTTGTACCGGCAATATAATATTTACTTTAACGCCAGACTCTTCCATATTTTCAATAGATATACTTCCACCATGGTGTTTAATAATTCCATAACTCACAGATAAACCTAAGCCTGTTCCTTCACCTTCTGACTTGGTTGTAAAGAAAGGATCAAATATCTTTGAAAAATCGTTACCTTCGATTCCCGTTCCATCATCTATTATTTCTATAATTAATTTTTCATCTTCTTGTTTCGCATTAACCAGAATATCTGCGTTAAGGGATGATGCTTGTATAGCATTTAAAAGCACATTAACTAACACTTGTTGCAACATGCCTGCATCACCTTCCATCACCAGGTTTTTTTCAATATTGGTAATTACATTTATCTCAGACGATTCAATACGGTGATGCAATAATTCTAATGTTTCTTCAATTAGTTCAGACAGGTTGAAGGGTTCATAACTCGGTTCATTTTCACGAGCAAAATTTAATATCCCCTGAATAATACGCGCACAACGCTGCCCTTCTTTTCTTAAAAGAAGAATGTCATTTTTTGTATCATCATGTCCTTCACCTAATGCTTCTTCAATTAATGTTGCAAGCGACATAATATTCATTAATGGATTATTAATTTCATGACCAATACCTGCAGCCATTTGACCTAATGCGGCAAGGCGTTCAGATTGACAGGCTGCACGAACAGCTTTTTCCCGTTCTTTTTCAGTCTGTTCGAGTGTTGTTGTTAAATAATTAAATGCTTTACCTGCTGAACCTACCTCATCATTTACCGGGCCGTGATAACGTACTCCACGTTCACCATCAGCAAATTTGTGTATAATTTCTGCAAGGCGATGTACTGGCTGGGTTAAACGACCAGATGCCCAAACCGCAAGCAATAAACTTATTACAACCAGGCTACCAAGCAGTAACCAGATTGAACGTCGCATGTTATTAACAGACTCGAATATTTTTTCACTTGATGCTTCTATCAGTAGTAGCCATTTTGTATCACGGTTTTGAAAAGGTGAAATCGCTTTGTAAAAAAACATGCGCCCATCATCATGAAAAGTAGAACCATATGATTCAATAAATTGCATTTCTTTCCATTGTTCTGCGGTTACCTGATTGGAAAAACGAAAATCAGTATTTAACTGGTTTGCAAAACGCTTTTTGCTATCTGGATGATAAAGATAGATACCATCACGAAGTTTATTTTTATTCATTTCAACGATATAACTGCTGGCAGGATAACCACTCATGGCTGATTTCACAGCTGAGTCCAGGCGCGTTCCCCACATATTAACAACGAGTAAGCCCTGTAACTCATCGAGCTCATCCCTCACAGGTACAGAATAACGAACCATAGAAGGACAAAAATCTGCACCAAATGTTACCTGTCCCAACTCAAAATCTGAAATAACAACTTTGCCTTGATGAGCAGATTTTATAGCTTCTTTAAAAAATTGTTTGGATGACTGGTCAGCAACGTAATAGCGACGATTTTTTGGATCGAGTTTTTTCGCATCAATTGGCTTACCTTCTTTAACTTTGACTAAGGATTTACCTGATGTATCAATAAAACGTAACGCCTGGATACTGGGAACAGAATGTTGGTAATTTAAAAAGAAACGCTCTAGATTATTTGCTCGTTTATTATAAACATTTGCTTTTTTTTGTACGACGCTATTAGCAAAATGTCGCACAGCCGGTACGCGAGACAAACCATTAGCAATCGATTTTTGATTATTAAGAATTAATGTAAGCTCGCCTGCCATCTTATCGAGTGAAGCATTAATTTCATGCTCAGTACGAAGCTGAACTTCCTGTTCCATGCGCTCAACCACACCAAACTGTAAAATCAGTAGTGGAACCGTGGTTAATAATGAAATTGCGATGAAAAACTTATGTCTCAGCTGCATTTAGTAAAAAACCCATACAATTGCAAGATGCAAACAATTCTAGAGTAGCTTACTTAATAAGACAACAAAATCACTATACATTAGTTAACGCTAATACTCTAAACCATGCAAAAACGAATGATTTCGTTTCATTATGCACCATTATTGTTGTTTTTTAGATATTTGGAGTAAGTGCTTGAGATCAAAGCGATAAATAAAGCCTGGTAGAGCAAAAACAAGAAATAAACAGAAGGTTGAAGCGTAAAATTCCCAGTCCTGAGGGTAAATATCAGAGGTAAATTTCTTTTCGAGACCGAGTGCAATCATTCCAATTAGCAGGTATAAAACAAACCATTCTAAAATACTCATCCAAACGCTCTTTTTACCTGATTTAACTGCAATCAGACCAAATAAACGTTCGCTTATCCAGGGTAGGTTTGCTGCAATAAATGCAACAATAAGAAAGATAATTATGATGGTGCTTAACATGTAGTGCCCTCAACTGAGATCTAGCAAGGGCATTATTTTATAGAATAAGAGCACGGAGTCAAATTTATCCAGACATTACGACTTGTTTACATAACGCAATCAGGCTATCAGGCATTAAACCAATCACAAGAATTAAACCCGCATTGAGTGTAAAAACCAGTCGTAAGTCTGTGGCACATTCAATCGGTTGTGTTTCTTCAGCTTTATCAAAATACATCACTTTAATAATACGTAAGTAATAGAATGCACCAATAATGGAGAAGACAACAGCTACAGCAGCTAACCAGAGTAAGTCTGCAGAGACCACGGCTTTAAGTACAGACAGTTTTGCCCAGAAGCCAACAAATGGAGGAACACCTGCCATTGAGAACATAATAAACATCATCATAAAGGCAAACCACGGATTACGTTCATTCAAGCCTTTAAAATCATCCAACTTATCGGCTTCAAAACCTTTACGACTCATAATGATAATCATGCCAAAACTTGCCAACGACATGAGCACGTAAGTAATAATATAAAACATGGAGGCAGCAAAACCTTCTTCTGTACCAGAAAGCACACCTAAGAGTAAAAAACCAACATGTGAAATAGCAGAGTAAGCCAACATACGTTTGATGTTCGTTTGTGCGATTGCAACAATATTACCAATCGCCATTGAGGCGACTGCAAGAATAATAAGTATGCCCTGCCATTGCTCATGTAATTCAAGTAAGCCTCCAACCAATAAACGCATTAACATCGCAAAGGCGGCAATTTTTGGTGCGCTTGCAATATAAAGTGTTACTGCGGTAGGTGAACCCTGGTATACATCCGGAATCCACATATGGAAAGGTACTGCGCCAAGCTTAAAGGCTACACCGACAATAATGAAAACCAGACCAAAGGCTAAAATTGTTTTATCTGTAACTGAACTGAGTTGCTGACTAATAACCTGTAAATCCAGGCTGCCTGTTGCGCCATAAAGCATAGACATACCATAAAGCAACATACCTGATGCAATCGCACCCAGTACAAAATATTTCATTGCAGATTCAGAAGCGACACTTGAATCACGTTGTAACGCAACCATAGCGTAGAGACATAAAGATAAAAGTTCGAGACCAAGGTATAAAGTAAGGAAACTACTCGCTGAAATCATAATCATCATGCCCAGCACACCAAACAAGCCAAGCACAAAGTATTCACCTGAAAAAATATTGCGTTCTTTTAAATAATCTTTTGAATATAAAAAAGTAACAAACGTTGCAATATAAACGCCCAATTTCAGAACTGAACTCATAGGATCCGCGACAAAGGTGTCACTGAAGATATAAAAAGTTTCATCACTGAATAAATTCAGGGTTAAGAAAAACGCAACAACCAAGGTAAGTTGAGACAGTAAATAGGTAATATGTCGATTTTTATCCGTTAAAAATAAATCGACAACCAATATGATGCACGCCATCGAAAGTATAAATATTTCGGGTATTGCCAAATGTATATTGTTTAATAATATAGCGGTCATTACTTTGCTCTCAATTCACTCTTATAATTTACTTTGCATAACATGTTGTATTAAGTTCACAACAGTAACATCCATAACTTCAACCAACGGCGCAGGCCATACACCAAATAATAATACTGTAAAGGCGAGTACTGCGAGGAAGAAGAATTCACGTTTATTTATATCTTGCATGGTGGTGACGGCTTCATTAACAACTTTGCCAAAAATGACTCGTTTAATCATCCATAAGGTATAAGCCGCACCAATGATTAATGTGCTTGCACCAAGGAAGGCATACCAGAAGTTCGCTTTAAAGCTACTTAAGATAACCATGAACTCACCAACAAAACCTGACGTACCCGGTAAACCGGCATTAGCCATGGCAAAGAACACCATGAACGCTGCAAATTTAGGCATGTGGTTTACTACACCACCGTAGTCTCTAATTTGGCGACTATGCAAGCGATCATACATAACACCAACACAAAGGAACATGGCGCCGGATATGAAACCATGTGAAATCATTTGTACAATGCCACCCGTCATACCCAATGCAGCACCGTCTAAATTGCCACTATTTTCTAAGATTTGGAATGAGATAAAGAAACCGAGCGTGACAAAACCCATGTGCGAGATAGATGAGTAAGCAATGAGTTTTTTCATATCCTGCTGCACTAAAGCAACAAAACCAATATAAACAACTGCAATTAATGACAAGGTGATCATTAACCAGTCAAGTTCATGACTTGCGTCTGGCGTAATCGGTAAAGAGAAGCGTAAAAAACCATACGCACCCAGTTTCAACATAATTGCTGCCAGTATAACTGAACCACCGGTAGGTGCTTCAACGTGCGCATCCGGCAACCAGGTATGTACAGGCCACATAGGCACTTTAACTGCGAAGGCTAATAAGAAGGCAATGAAGATTAATATTTGTGCCGTTAAACTTAATTTAAGCTGGTGATAATCTAAAATTTCAAAACTGTTACTTTGTGAATATAAATATAACAAAGCGATCAGCATAAAGACTGAACCGAAAAAAGTATAAAGGAAAAACTTAATGGTGGCATAAACGCGGTTCTCACCGCCCCAAACGCCAATAACAATAAACATAGGGATGAGCACTGCTTCCCAGAACACATAAAACAATGCCGCATCTAAAGAAGCAAACACGCCAACCATTAATCCTTCCAGGATTAAAAAGGCCGCCATGTATTGTTCTACTTTATCTTTAATCACTTCCCAGCCGGCAATCACAACAATGACGGTCATGAATGTAGTTAATACAATCAACGGCATGGAAATACCATCAATACCCAGATGATAATTAATATTAAAAGAACTGATCCACGGCGTCATTTCCGAGAACTGCATAACTGCAGTCGTAGTATCAAAGTCTAAGTAAAGAGGGATAGAGAGTATAAAAGTTACGATCGATATTAATAAGGCAATAAACCGCGTATTTGCAGCGTTGTCTTTTTTTGCAAACGCAAGCAAGAACAGGCCGCCGATAATCGGTGTCCAAATAACCAGACTTAGTAATGGCCAATCTACAAACATGTTACACAACCCTTCTGTTTAAAAGCCTTGCACTCGAGCAAAGCCCTTTCTTATTATTTAAAAAACAAAAATACCCATCAACACAATTAAACCAATAATCATTGCAAACGCATAATGATAAAGATAACCCGTTTGAATATGACGAATTACACTACTGACATAGCCAACTGTTCTGGCCGAACCGTTTACAATCAAACCATCAATCAGCTTCTCATCACCAAACTTTGAGAACACTTTACCAATAGCAAGACTGCCGCCAGCAAAAACTATTTCATTAAACTTATCAAAGTAATATTTATTCACTAATAATTTATGCACAAATGATAATTTTTGTTCAAACCATTCAGGAATATCCGGACGTTTCATATAGAGGAACCACGCGACCGCAACACCTGAGAATGCTAACCAGAAAGGTAAGGTTGTCACGCCATGTAAAACCATACCAAACCAACCGTGGAAATCTTTTGCTAATTCACCAAGAACATCATGTTCAGGTAAAACAAATATTGCGTTGCCAAAGAAATCACCGAAGGCCATATCGCCAACAAAAATGGCACCAATAACAACAGATGGGATTGCAAGTAAAACTAAAGGTACCCAAACAACTTTATCTGTTTCATGTAAGTGTTCTCTAGTGTGTTCATCCATGCGTTCTTTACCATGGAATACGAGGAAATACATACGGAAGCTATATAGAGCAGTAATAAACACACCCGCTAACACCGCAAAGTAAGCAAAACCTGAACCGGCAATAGTTGAATGCCCTACTGCTTCAATAATTGAATCTTTTGAATAGAAGCCAGCGAAGAATGGTGTACCAATTAATGCCAGTGAACCTATCAATGATGTAATCCATGTGAATGGCATGTACTTACGTAAGCCACCCATTTTGCGCATATCTTGTTCATGATGCATGGCAATAATGACAGAACCGGCACCTAAAAAGAGTAATGCTTTAAAGAAAGCGTGAGTCATTAAATGGAACACACCTGCAGCATAAGCAGAGGCACCCAATGCTACAGTCATGTAACCGAGTTGCGATAATGTTGAATAAGCAACAACACGTTTAATGTCATTCTGAACCAGGCCTAATAAGCCCATGAATAATGCAGTGATCCCACCAATAATTAATATAAAGCTAAGTGCTGTCTCAGAGAATTCAAACAACGGCGACATACGTGTCACCATAAAGATACCAGCCGTTACCATGGTTGCAGCATGAATCAAGGCAGAAATAGGAGTTGGGCCTTCCATTGAATCCGGTAACCAGACATGTAATGGCACTTGTGCTGACTTGCCCATGGCACCGATAAATAAGGAAATACAAATCACCGTCATCACTGACCATTCATGTCCAGGGAAGATTTCCATAGTTAAATCTTTTACATCACCTACACCAGCAAATACTGTCGCATAGTCCAGTGAACCAAAATACATTAATACACCAGCGATACCGAGTAAGAAACCAAAGTCACCCACGCGGTTAACTAAAAACGCTTTCATATTGGCATAAATGGCCGTATCGCGGGTATACCAGAAACCAATCAATAAGTATGAAACTAAACCTACTGCTTCCCAGCCAAAGAATAACTGCAT